>CAYJOQ010000085.1:8189-10687 GCA_964371825.1 uncultured Desulfovibrionaceae bacterium | reverse complement strand
GTTGACGTGCAGTTGTCAGGCCGCAGGTCTACTTTACAAATCAAAAGGAGTTTTTTCAACATACTTATAGCTGTAAGCTTATAAACCAGCTTTTATTTGTTGTAATTTAGGTAGAGTTTTAACAAATTCTAGCGCCATTCGTAATTGATTATCTCTGGCAAGTTGTTCTATAATTTCGTCTTTTTCACTCTTTTTTGTATTTTTTTCAGAGGAAGACTTTTGTTCTTTTGGGTCTTTCTTTTCGTTTTCGCCAAGAATGTGGCGATTGAGGTCTTTTTCGCGAATAATAAGCTTACGCGCTTCTAGTGTTTTTTCGTCAACGGGCTCAAATGGAATTTCAATATCTGGTGTTATGCCTTCAGCTTGAATGGAGTGCCCATTGGGGGTATAGTAAAGAGCAACTGTTAATTTAAGTCCAGAGCCGTCAGGTAGGGGAATAATATTTTGTACAGAGCCCTTGCCAAAGGTTTTTTCGCCTAAAATGACAGCTCTTTTATGGTCACGCAAGGCTCCAGCCACAATTTCTGATGCAGAAGCTGATCCGGCATTGACAAGCACAACCATGGGAGCTGTAACATCGTCATTTTGTTTTTTGGCTTTATAGTCACGAAGCGAAGCATCATTACGGCCTCGAATAGATACAATGCTTCCCTTATTCAAAAAAGTATCTGAAACAGACACAGCTTCATCTACAAGCCCACCTGGGTTATTGCGCATATCAAGTATGACGCCCTTTAAAGGCTTTTTAGATGCCTTTTCAATGGCTTCATGCAGTTCATCGGTGGTTCGTTCAGAAAAGCGTGTAATGCGCAGCCAATGATAGCCATTTTCCAACTCTTTAGCTTTAACGCTAATAAGAGGAATGGAATCACGAGTAATCTTTACAGTTTTTGGGGCCTGAGCAGTTTTTGATTTGATGAGTAATTCTACTTGACTTCCCTTAGGACCTCTGATGCGAGAGACAACTTCTTGCAGGGATAATTCTTGAGTAGGCTCATTATCAATGCTTAAAATGATATCTCCCGGTAAAATACCAGCACGAAACGCAGGAGTGTCTTCAATGGGGGATACAACAGTAACCTGACTATTTTCTAAAGAAATTTCAATGCCAACACCGGAAAATTCTCCGGAAGTGGTTTCTTGCATTTCTTTATATTCCTTGGTGCCCATAAATGTTGAGTGAGGGTCAAGGCCTTCAAGCATGCCTTTGATGGCACCATCAAGTAATTCTTTACGATCTGCATCGCGAACATAGTGCCTGTCTATAAGGTCAAGAACTTGGCTAAAGCGACGTAATGAATCATATTTTTCTTCATTAACTGAGGCAAAAGCTACCGCTGAACTGAGGCTTAGGCTGAGTAAGGTTAGGGGAATAAAACGCAAATATGAGCGCATAGGTTGCCTCCAATAATGTAATATCTTTATATAATAAGTTTAGGCACATAAAAAGGCAAGATATTATATATAAGTTTCATATAATTCATATACTATCTTACTAACTATTTTCTTAGCGCATACGCACATCAAGGCCAGTTTCGCCAAATTTCCAGTAAACAATTTCTGCAGGAACCTTCTTTAAATCAAAAACCACGCGTGTAGCATTTTTTTGTTCACCAATACGCATTATGGATACAAAGGGATTTTCTGGTACTTTAATGGCCTTTATGTCCCAATCTCCTATGAGGTCAACCACAAGCCTTTCAGGTGAAGAGAGGCGCATGTATGTATAACGCGGCATAATAGTACCTTCTAAACGAATGGTAAACCACTTGCCAGAAGATAAGGTTTTTATATTTTTTATGGCAAGTTTTGTGGTTGTTTTTTGTACTTCGGCCTTGGGGCTAGGTTCTTTGACCACTTCCTTTGCAGGGGGAGCTGTCTCTTTTGGTGAAGATACAGTAGGTTTTGCCACAATGTTTGAGGGAGCTTGTTCTGTTTTTTGTGGCGCAGGAGCAGCCTCGGCTATGGGAGAGGGCACGTCAATAGCCTTTTTTTCAAATGGAGCCGCTAGTGGCTCTGGTGCTTCTTTACTGAGCTCGTGTGCCAATGAAGCCTGACCTGGTGCTAAATTAGGTTTAGGTTCAATGGCTTGAGGTTTTTCGAGTGCAGCAGAAGCACTTTGTTGATTTTGAGTATCCTGAACAGGAGTTGCATTATTCATGGAAAGCGCAGCACTTGGAGGAGCTGCAGTGATAGGTGCTTGAGGAGTAGGAGGAGTAGGAGGAGTAGGAGGAGGACTTGTTACGGGTCTTGTTACCATTGAGGGTTGGGCATCTATAGCGGCAATTTTAGTGCTACTTGCCGTATATTCATTGTACATGATAAGTCCCATACCAAGCATAAGAAGAGCAATAATAATAAAAGTAATATTTTTATTCATATAAACTCCTGAAAGTATAAATGAAAGTATAAATTAAAGTATGATGCATTTGAGGAATAGCATATAACTATTTTGATGCGTTATACCATGGTATACAGTTTTTTGCACAGTGCTATGC
>CAYJOQ010000085.1:0-8089 GCA_964371825.1 uncultured Desulfovibrionaceae bacterium | reverse complement strand
CATCTGTGCAGCCATTGACAATGAGGTTCTTACGTGGAAAGGCACGTCAAATACCCCTTCGGTGCCGCCAGAAGCGTGTTCTGGCGTATTTTATGCACAAAAATTTCTTTTGTAGAAAATTTTGCTAGTCATCACATGAAAAACAGCCTCTTTGTATGACAAGCCTTATTAGAAATTC
This sequence comes from uncultured Desulfovibrionaceae bacterium, assembly GCA_964371825.1. GTDB lineage: Bacteria > Desulfobacterota > Desulfovibrionia > Desulfovibrionales > Desulfovibrionaceae > CAYJAD01. The sequence continues at coordinate 7,911 of CAYJOQ010000085.1, read as the reverse complement.
GTATTCCATACTCTTGTTTCTGGTCATTTTTTATGGTGTTTTAGCATAAAAAATAATTATTTCTAGATGTTTGTTTTTTTGTGTCGACAAATATATGGATATTACTCCTTTTTTGTTCCGAGAAATCACATATAGTGCAATATGCGTAATTCCTAAGTATTTTGTAAATGCTGTGGTATCATGGAATAGCAAAGAAGAAAAGAGACTTATTAGGTGACATTGAAATAGGTTTATTCTTCGATGTCGACTGCTCTAAGAGTCTATTTTTAGTAAAAATTGTGGCGCATTATGTGGTGGCAAAGCCTTTATGCTATTTCCATATAGGTGGCGGATTGGGCATTTTTTTCTGAAACCGTTACAGAATATACGTGTACAGGGTATTGTATAAGTTTTTTGGCAAGGCATTGCCAGATATGTCGTGCTATGTTTTCTGAAGTGGGGTTAAGCTCTTTAAAAGGGGGTGTTTCGTTTAAAATACAATGATCTAAATCTTCAAGAACATCTTTTAACGTGTCTTTAAGAATTTTAAAATCTAAAAGAAATTCCACTTGTGTATCAAGTGTATTTCCTTGGACGGTGGCTTCAACGCCAAAGTTATGACCATGTAAATTCTCACATTTGCCATTGTAATGGCGCAAGGCATGGCCTGCACAAAATTCAGAGCGAACCGTCAGGCGCCAAATTCCCTTACTCATATATACTCCTCAATATAGTAGCTAATAAAATTTGTTAGTTTTTGCATAAAAATGGTGTGCTGATTTATGTATATGGCCTTGCCCATTGATTTAAAGCCGCTTCAAGTTGCGGGCCAGGCTGAACTCGATATTTATGGCCAAGCTCCATTAAACAGTGGTACCCATCAAGTATTACTTGAGCTTCTGCCGTTACATTACCTTGGTGCTGCTCTAAAATATTGCGCAGTGCCAGCATACTCTCAAGGTTTAGATGTGATGAAGGAATAGAGATACATATGGGGGCTGTGCTTTGTAATGAAGCATCGCTTAATAAGCTGACCTTACTTCCAAGAAGTTTGATTTCACGAGGTGTGTCATCTTCTCCTTCTTCATCATAATTATACTTATTTTCTTGCCGTGCATCTGTGCGGGCTTCTAAAAGTAGAGGTTGGTCTGATTTTAAGAGTTCTTTATATTCTTCATAAGGCTTTGGAAAGAAAGTAACCTCTCCATGACCGGTTAAGTCTTCAATGCCTAAAAAGGCCATTTTATCACCCTTTTTGGTGAAGATTTCTCGAAGGCTTGTAACAAGTACAGCGCAGCGAACTTCGCTTCCCGGAAATGCGTCACGAACTTCTTCAAGGGGCATTAGGCGTAAACGAAGCATCTCCTTACGGTAGGGCAAGAGCGGGTGACTTGTAAGAAAAAAACCTAAGGCTTCTTTCTCAAAACGCAACTTTACATCATCGTCTAATTCAGGTGCATTGGCATTTGAGCTTTCTATACCTATACCCGATTGAGGTAGGGCTTTAGCCATTGGAGTCATGGCTAACAGCGAATTTTGATTAGATGCTTTGTCCTTAGCTTTTTTTTGCGCTTTTGAAACGACAATGTCTATGTTGGCCAGCATGGCTGCACGTGTAACAGCAAAGCAATCGCAAGCACCGCCTTTGATGAGTGATTCTAGCACTCTTTTTGTTACTTTGCGGAGATTTACACGACAAACCAAGTCAAACAAAGAGTGATATGTGCCATCTTCAAGCCGTGCTTCTACAATTTCACGTATGGCTTCATCGCCCACATTTTTAATACCTCCAAGGCCAAAGACAACCTTGTCATCAAGGGCAGAAAATGCACGTAAGCTCTCATTTACCGAAGGCTGTACTACGTCAATATCCATATCTTTACAGGCGGCAACATATTTAAGCAATTTGTCTTGATTGCCCATTTCTGAGGTAAGTAGCGCCGCCATGAACTCAACCTTAAAGTGAACCTTTAAGTATGCTGTATGGTAAGATATCAGTGCATAGGCTGCAGAGTGTGATTTATTAAAGCCATATTCTGCAAATTTTTCCATAAGGTCAAAAATTTCATTGGCCTTTTCTAGGGGAATATTGTTTTCCTTAGCTCCTTCAACAAATTTAGACCGCTCTTGTGCCATAGCTTGAGGATCTTTTTTGCCCATAGCACGGCGTAAAAGATCTGCACCACCAAGAGTATAATTGGCTACAATTTGTGCAATTTGCATAACTTGTTCTTGATATACAATAACACCATAGGTATCGCGAAGGCACTCTTCAAGCGAAGGCACAGGGTATACCACAGGCAATTCACCATGCTTGCGCTTAATAAACTCTTCTACCATACCTGAACTTAAGGGGCCTGGGCGATATAATGCGAGCATAGCAATAATATCTTCAAAGCAAGAAGGCTTAAGCTGGCGCAAATATTGACGCATACCTGAACTTTCTACCTGAAAAATACCGTCGGTTTCACCCTTTGTGTACAGTTCATAGGTGGCTGTGTCATTAAGAGCAAGGGTATCAAGGTCTGGCGCAATTTTGCCTTGATGGCTTATGGCATCAAGAGAATCTTGAATAAGGGTCATGGTTTTTAGGCCAAGAAAGTCAAATTTTACAAGACCGACCTTTTCTACCATTTTCATGTCAAATTGTGTAACAAGTTCGCCTTTTTTACCTTTATACAGAGGTAAGTATTCACTCATGGGTTTATCAGAAACCACAAGGCCAGCAGCATGGGTAGAAGCATGGCGCGAAAGCCCTTCAAGGCGCAAGGAGGTGTCTATAAGTCTTTTTATTTCTTCAGACGTGTCATACAAAGTTTTAAGCTCAGGCTCTTGATCTAGGGCTTTTTTGACGGTAATTTTTAAATCATCAGGAATGAGCTTGGCAATGCGGTCAGTGTCGGCGTAGTTCATGCCAAGGGCGCGTCCAACGTCACGTACTACAGCCTTAGCCTTCATTTTTCCAAATGTGGTAATTTGCGCAACAGAGTCTTCGCCATAGGTATCTACCATATATCGAATGACTTCACCACGTCGCCTTTCGCAAAAATCTACGTCTATATCTGGAAGCGAAACCCTTTCAATATTTAAAAAACGTTCAAAAAGAAGGTTATAGGGAATGGGGTCAAGGTTTGTTATACGCAAAGCCCAAGCAACCAAGGAACCAGCCGCAGAACCACGCCCTGGTCCAACAGGAATGTTATTATTTTTAGCCCAGTTAATAAAATCTTGCACTATTAGAAAGTAATCGGGAAAACCCATCTCTAAAATAATTGATAATTCAAGAGCTAAGCGATCTTCATATGCTTTTTTGTTAAGGGTGTTTTTATCAGGATGCTGTTCGATTCTTTTTTGCAAACCCTCTTCTGCCAAACGTCGAAATTCCTCAGCTGGAGTCATATTTTCAGGTAATGCATATACAGGAAAAAAGTGCTGTCCAAAGCTTATTTCTACATGACACTGTTCAGCAATACGCACTGTATTGCTGAGAGCTTCAGGCACATGAGAAAAGTCTTTTTCCATTTCATCCACAGACTTATAATAAAGATCATGAGTTCCAAAGCGCATGCGCTTTGGATCATCAATGGTGGTTTGCGTTTGGATACATAAAAGAATTTCGTGGGCAGCAGCATCAGAAGCGTCTAAATAGTGGCAGTCGTTGGTAGCTACCAGGGGAATATGGGTTTTTTCTGCCAATTCCAATAGGCCTGTATTGGCAATACTTTGTTCCTTTAGGCTGTTTTCTTGAAGTTCAAGGTAAAAACGGTCAGGAAAGATATGCGCATATTCTTGTGTGAGTGCTAAAGCTTTATCCATATCATTGGCCAAGATAGCTCTTGGTATTTCGCCGGCAATGCACGCCGATAAGGCTATGAGGCCTTCTGAATACTGACGCATAAGGGTTTTGTCTACACGAGGTTTGTAGTGAAATCCGTCAATGTAGCTACGTGTTACTAAGCGTACAAGATTTTGGTATCCTATGTTGTTTTGTGCTAGTAAAATAAGATGATGCCGTTTTCTTGCCAGTTCTGAATCTTTATCTTTGTGATCATTGCATACATAGACTTCACAACCAATAATGGGTTTTATGCCAACGCTCTTGCATTGGCTATAAAAATGAGTGGCGCCAAAAAGATTGCCATGGTCTGTGATGGCCGCAGCCGGCATGCCTTGTTCCTTAGCCCTTTGGCATAAGTCTTTTAAGCGAATGGCGCCGTCAAGAAGACTAAACTCAGTATGACAATGTAAATGTACAAAATCTGACATAATAATTACGGATGGTTATTGTTGAAAAAAACATCATAGCAAAAGTACACTATGAGCTCAAGTGTGTGTAAACGGTGAAGCTATACTGGTTACATGAATCAACGATGCTTTAACAAGTTAAAAAGTAAAGAAATTACTTATAATGTAATGGTGTATGCATTTTTACTAAGATATGACAACTTGCTGAAAAACGTCGCAGAAAAAAATAATTTTTTGCTTTTTTGCAGATTGTTCAAAAATAATATGATTGTGGCAACGTAACTACAATAATTTGCAAAGTTTTTCAGTGCTGACTTTCATAGTCGGCTAAGATACTTTTAAGCCAGAAATATTAGTGTAGTTAAAAAGCAAAAAACATAGAGTTTTTTGTAATATGCTAAATTTAAATAGGAAATTTAAATTTGTTATTATATATATAATTACTTATATTTTGTATCTTTTTATGTTATTTCCCAAAAAGGAAGAATATAAAAATATTTGATGTGCATATATGCAAAGTTGTAACTTCACCTTGTTCTATGCATCTCTTTTTTAGAATTATTTTTTCATTCTTCTGTATTATTAAGTGTTTAATGGGGAATACTAGAATGAAAAAAACAGCCTACATTCATCTTGGACTGCCAAAAACTGGCACAACAGCAATGCAAACAGTTTTACAAAATTTATTTGATCAAGGTATGCTTGATAAATATGATATGCAATTTCATCATAAAAGCACGTGGTTATACCTATTTGATTATTGGGTTAATCAAGATTTAGAGTATTTTGTAAAAAAAGTTCATGAAGACATTGAAAGATTTGGAAGTGTAGGAGAAAAGAACATTATCTTTAGTAATGAATGTTTAACAGTTTCTGCGATGAATCAATATAATGCCATTTCAGATGTAATGTTGGATGCAATATCTTATGCTTTTTCGCTTTATGATATAAAAATAATTATATATTTAAGAAGACAAGATATTCTTTTTGAATCTATGGCAATGCAAAATATTAAAATGGCATTAGGTTGTGAAAATGTATTTGAAATGTATAAAGAAACGAAATTTGATTTTAAAGATATTTTAGATAGTTGCGCAGAAAAATTTGGAAAAGAAAATGTAATTGTGCGGGTGTATGATCGTGAAACATTATATAACAATGACTCTACAAGTGATTTTTTACATATTTTAGGGTTAGATGAATATATTTATTCAGATGCTGTAAAAATTTCGGCAAATCCATCGTTTTCACCTCGTAATATACGTATTGCCATGGCTGACAACCTTCAATATCTTTTAGATGCAAAACAAATTCATAAAAGACTGGTAGAAGTTAAGGATGCCTTTGAACAAGGTTTTTTATCTCGCGAACAATATAGTAACCTTAGTTATAAACTCAATGGTGGTAAGGATGAGCAATTTTTAGCCTCTACAGTAATTGCAAAACGTACTGAGCTTTTATCAGGGCAATCAAGCAAGACCTATGGGAATGGAGGAAAAGGCTATTTGACACTTGAGCAACGAATTAAAATATTAGATACCTATGCAGTAAGTAATGCTGCAGTTGCTCGTGAGTATTTAGGTAGAGAAGATGGTATTCTTTTTAAAAATACAATGCCCACAACTATTGTGGATATAGCTCCTCCTAGCATCATAGATATTTTGGAATTATTTGAGCCTATATTACTTGAGCAATATGATCGCTTAGATGAAGTTGAAAATAAGGTGATGAAATATTTTGATATAGTTGAAAAAAATAGTAATGCTCAATTTGAAGCTATCGAAAAGGCGCTAGAGAAACATTTTACAATTCTTGAAAATAAAGTGTCTGCTCAAGAACATAAATGTACCCTTCACGATGCATGGTTTAGGAGCATAACTAAACCATTTGATAACATTAAAATAAATATTTTAAAAGTGCGTAATGTGCTTAAAAGATTAAGCGTATAGATATTACTGGACTGTACGGTATGTATTTTTATTTGATGGTTATTTTTTATGGTATTTATTGAAAATTTAGCATACAAACTTTGCAACCTATGGTTTATAAAACGCATATTACGTAAGCACCATAGTATGAACGATAAATATCTAACTTTGAGAATATTATATGAAAATAGATATTTCCAATTATGAAGAAGCTTTTTTAACGTATGCGCAAAACTTTATTGATGTAGAAAATGCACATAAAGATATGCTACAACTTAAAGTGCATCATTCTTTAGAAGTATTACAACATACCAAACACTTGGTGGCTACTGAAGCAACCTTACAACCGTATGGTAGGGCATGTCTTTTGGCTGCATTGTTTCATGATGTGGCTAGGTTTTATCAATTTGAACGTTGGCGAACATTTAAGGATGCTCCTGGGCGTAATCATGGTTTGCTCGGGGCAAAAATTTTACGACAACAACAATTTTTAGCAAATGAATCTTCATTGATACAAAAGCAAGTTATAGCGGCAGTTGCTATGCATAATCGCTTTTCAATACCCAAACATATTTCTCACGATATAATGCTCATTACACAAGCTGTGCGGGATGCTGATAAGCTTGATATTATACGGATTATGGCAGAGCATTTTTCGCAAAAAACAGGGCAGAATCAGGCAGTGGTTTTTTATGCCAATGAAGATCCCTTGGGATGGTCACCTAAAATTATACAAGATGTTCTTGAAAATCGTTTAGCTTTTTATTCTGATATTCAATATGTAAATGATTTTAAATTATTACTCGGTTCATGGCTACATGATTTAACCTTTGCCAGCTCCAAAAAAATGTTTGCATCTTCAGGGCATATGGATTGCATATTACAAGACTTACCTCTTATCCCACAAGTGCAACAGGCCAAACAATATATTAAAAAGCTTTTACAACAAGCTTTATGTGAGACAAACGGTATATAGCATGGCTAAAATTACATCTACCATGGCAATAATGGCCTATGAACCTCTTTTGGGTGCATTGCTTAAAAGTGCACGTAATGAAATTTTACAGAGTATGTTAGCCTTGCGTGACGGCTATGATTTTTCAGAAGATTTTGCCTTTTTAGATTGTTGCTGTGGGCCTGCAGGATTTTTACATGGTGTGGAACACCTTTGTAAGGGGCAGGCAAAGCTTGTGGGAGTAGATGTTGATATGGCTATGCTGCGAGAGGCGCGTAAGCAATGCCCTTCAAACTCTAGCCTTTCCTTTATGTGTGCAAATGCCACTTCTTTACCCTTTAAAGATGCAAGTTTTCATGTGGCGGCTGTAAGCATGGCTTTGCACGCTATGCCCTATGAGGTTGCGCAAAAGAGCTTAGTTGAGCTTTGTCGTGTGGCTAAGCATGTACTTGTGGTTGATTATTGCTTAAGTGAACGTAATATTTTTATACCAGCAGTGCTTGTGGGTAGGGGAATTGAATGGCTTGTAGGCGGAGAGCATTATGCATGTTATAAGCATTTTATGCATAATGGGGGCCTTGAAGGGCTGTGTTATGCTCTTACGCAAAAGGTGAACACTATATTCACTGTTAAAAGGCGTAGACATACCCTTGGTGGTGCAGGCTTACTCTTGGAATTAGAAAGCCATATGTCGCAATAGACTGTTTTCAACAGCTTGCTAAAACTTCTATAAAATACGTCTAAAGGCACTTCTGGCGGCCTCGAAAGAGGCATTTGGAGTGGGCGTGCCTTTCTGAAACACGC
>CAYJOQ010000084.1:0-10834 GCA_964371825.1 uncultured Desulfovibrionaceae bacterium | reverse complement strand
CACTTCATTTATGACAAATCCTCCCCCCTTGGAGTAAAATAAAAATTTTCTCAAAAATATTTTTTACAGTACATTTTACGGTATCTATGAAAACATCACACAAAAAACATAATAATATCAAAAAGGTGATTCTTGCCACGTCGTCCCCTGCCCTCACCAGTAAAAGAAGTTTTAAAGTTCTATATTGCCATAAATTATTGTGATATATATTTTTATTTCTTACACTGCCGCAAAGAAGACCGCAACTGGCAACGCTATGCCAAGAATTATTCGAGTATATTTTTGATATACTGTTTTCGATTTGTAAAGCCTCTTCCAGATACTTCTCGCACTGTTGATATTATCATAAATACATTAGGATCTATTGTAAGAATGATTTTGCTAAGCCTAACCATTTCTCTGTTAGATAATACAGTCAAAATAATATCACAATCGTTATTTAAATATCCAGTTTTCCCCTTAAAGATTGTTACTCCTCTGTCAGCTGTTTCGATGATTTCTCTTCTAATTTCATTATGTTTTTCGCTAATTATTTGTACTTGTGCTCGCTGTTTTCCTGAGATTATGACTTTTTCGATGACATATGTGTAAATCATTACAAGGCATATGCCAAATAACAGCATTTCTGTATTTTGAAATGATGCTTGAAAAATTAAAATTATAAAATCAAAAATATACAGTAATATTGCTACTGATATTCCAAAATGCTTTTGTAGTACTAACGGAGGGATATCCATTCCACCGCTCGAAGCACCACATTTAATTATTATACCTATGGCAGCTCCAATAAGTAATCCTGCAAATACAGTATTGAGTATGATATTTGTTGTTAAAATAATATCAGAAAACATGGCTTGTAGAACTGCAAGTGCAAGAGGATATGTGACTGTACTTAACAGTGTTGACAATGCAAATTTTTTTCCTAATAAAAATGCTCCTAAAATAAACATTATAAAATTAAATATAAATACAAATGTAGAAATATTTATATTAAAATAATGATTGAAAATCAATGCTATTCCTGTGCTTCCACCAGTTATTAAATCATGTGGGAGTATAAATAATACAACAGCTAAAGCATAAAGTATATTTCCAAAAATTATTTGCAAGGCATTAAATACCACATCTTGTTTAAATAAATATGAATTATTTTTCATGTAATATTTTCCTTTAGAATTAATATTTTTATTTTATAATGTATTAAAATTTATAATATTTTTTGATTTTATCTTGTCTATACAATATATATTTACTATAAAATATAATTTACATAGGCTATAATGTTTTTTATGAATAGCTGTTGTCAAGTTAAAAAGCTTTATCTTCATATACAAAAGCTGAAATAAGGTCAATATTTTGTTATAATATATATAGTGCGTACTGAAATATATAGTTGATTTACATAGAGTATTGCTTCAAGTTTTCATTTTAAAATGGCATGTTGTAGGTTCAAAATATCATTCAAGCAAAAGAATATTCACCTTATAGATAATAAGGTATCACAGGTTATCAGGTTAATTTTTTTATACAATATGACACAAAGTTTGTACATTTTTTCTCTGTTCCTTGACTTTTACTGCACAGCAATTTACATTTTTAATCCTGATTTTTTTTATTTTATAAAACGATTAAGCAAGCTTAAGGGGTAAACATGAGTAAAAAAGAAATGCACGTTGAAGATATGTCTACTTGGGAAGATGCCCAAAAAATGCTTATAAAAGCCAAGGCAGACGGTGTGGAAACTGCTTGGGATAGATTAGCCCAACAAACGCCGCACTGTACATTCTGTGAGCTAGGAACTACCTGTAAAAATTGTATTATGGGGCCGTGCCGTATTAGCTCTAAGGCTGCACCAGGAGGCAAGTTGTCGCGAGGAGTTTGCGGAGCAGATGCCGATGTTATTGTGGCGCGCAACTTTGGGCGTTTTGTAGCTGGTGGTTCTGCAGGGCACTCTGACCATGGTCGCGATGTTCTTGAAGCTTTTGAGGCCGTGGTGGAAGGACAAACTACGTATTATACTATAAAAGAAGAAAATAAGTTACTACAAGTTGCCAGCGAAGTGGGTATTGAGACAAAAAATCGTACTATTAATGATATTGCTAAAGAGTTGGTAGAAGTATTTTATTCTGACTTTGGTAGCAGAAGAAAATCCATAAGCTTTATTACTCGTGTGCCTGAAAAGCGCCGTGCAATTTGGGAAAAACTTGGCATTACTCCTCGAGGAATTGACAGAGAAATAGCTGAAATGATGCACAGAACCCATATGGGTTGTGATAATGATGCCCCTAATACATTATTACATGCCGCAAGGTGTTCTTTGGCAGATGGCTGGGCCGGTTCCATGATTGCTACAGAGCTATGTGATATTATGTTTGGTGTGCCAAAACCACGCATGTCTACCGTAAACCTAGGGGTTATTAAGGAAGAAACAGTTAATATCTTGGTGCATGGTCATAACCCCGTAGTTTCAGAAATGATTATTGCGGCTGCGCGCGACCCTAAGATGATTGAAAAAGCTAAAGCTCATGGAGCGCAAGGTATAACGGTGGCTGGCCTTTGCTGTACTGGCAATGAAGTGCTTATGCGTCAAGGTATTCCACTTGCAGGTAATCATCTTATGACTGAACTTGCCATTGTTACCGGAGCTGTAGAAGCTATTGTTGTAGATTATCAATGTATTATGCCAAGTCTTGTACAGGTGGCAGGCTGTTATCATACACGCTTTATTGATACAGCTGAGAAAGCTCGTTTTACTGGTGCAACTCATTTTTCGATTCATCCTCATAATGGTCGTGAAGAAGCTGAAAAAATAGTACAAATGGCCATTGATGCCTATGTAGAGCGCGATAAGAATCGTGTAGAAATTCCTGTGGCTCCAGTGGAGCTTATGACTGGTTTTTCCAACGAGGCTATAATTGAAGCTCTTGGTGGCACCCCTGCACCACTTATTGACGCCATCAAGGCTGGTAGTATTAGAGGTGCTGTGGCTGTAGTGGGCTGTAATAATCCAAAAGTTAAGCAAGATTCTGCCAATGTAGCACTTATTAAAGAGCTGATTAAAAAAGATATTTTAGTTCTTGTAACGGGCTGTGTTACAGGTGCTGTGGGTAAGGCTGGCTTGCTCCTACCTCAAGGTGCTGAACAAGCAGGTACTGGTCTTAAGGCTGTATGTAATTCTCTTGGTATACCTGCGGTATTACATATGGGTAGCTGTGTAGATAATGCTAGAATTATTCATCTTTGTGCTTTACTTGCCAATGCCTTAGGTGTGGATATTGCTGATTTACCAGTGGCTGCATCAGCACCTGAATGGTACTCAGAAAAAGCTGCCGCCATTGGTCTTTATGCTGTATCTAGTGGTATTTACACACATCTTGGATTACCTCCCAACATACTTGGTTCGGCAAAAGTTACAGATCTTGCTGTACATGGTCTTGAAGACTTAGTTGGTGCAAGCTTTGCTGTAGAGCCAGATCCTATTAAGGCTGCAGAGCTTATTGATAAACGTATTATTCAAAAGCGCACGCTTTTAGGTTTACAAGCATACTAGATCGACGAATTAACACATATGGGATTTAGAAGAATAAAAACTCCTAAATCCCATAGTTAAAACACATACGGTAAAATATATGAAGATTGCAGTAGCTGGAAAAGGCGGCGTAGGAAAGACAACAATAGTTGCGTTATTGGCAGATTATCTTGCCGCTAGAGGTGAATCAGTGTGGTTAGTTGATGCCGATACGGCGCAATGCCTAGGGCAAGCTTCAGGCCTTGCCTGTACTTTAGTTCCAGAGCCGCTTATGGCGCGCGAAGCTCTGCTTACAGAGCGAATTTATCCAGCTCAATCTGGTATAATGGATTTAAATCCAAGTGTTAGCGATTTACCCCAAAGCTTATCTGTGCCTTTACCCACAGAGCATCTAAAAAATGCTGCTGAAAAGCGTCTTTTAGTTCTCGGTGGTGTGCAAGCTGGAGCTGGTTGTGCTTGTGCGGGCAATGCCTTACTTAAAGCCCTGTTAGCACACTTGGTGCTTGAACGAAAGGAATGGGTTTTGGTTGATATGGAAGCAGGAGTTGAGCATTTGGGGCGTGGTACTGTGGCTCATGTGGATTATTTGCTTGTTGTTTCAGAACCAAGTATTCGCGCATTGGAAACGGCGGCACAAGTGGGAAATATGGCTAAGGAACTTGGCCTGCATAAGCAAATTCTTATTCTAAATCAAAGCGAAAAAAATTTTTCTGAAAACATACCCAAACTTGAAGGTTTACCTACAACATGCCTTACCATGCCAAGTTTACACGCACTTAAAAAAAGGCAATTACATTCGCCAAGTGTGATCAATTTAACGGAAGATGAAGCAATTATTAATGCATTTTATCATGAGTTATATGGGCATTTATGTAATATATAAGTATTGTTCTCTCTGTCAGGAAAACGCTTCATGAAAATATAATAGTCGACACAAAAAAATAAATAAATCAAACACATGAAAATGTGTTGTAGCTAACATCTAAATGCCGTCAGTAAGGATATAAAATTTTTAAAAGATATGTATACGTATATTGCCTAGCAAAAAGCCCTCTTTTACCAATATTATGTTATAAAAATATTATTGACCAAAAAAAAATTACAATGTATTTTAAAAAAAGTCTTTTTTCTTACTTTACAATTGCTTAGTAGCATTTTAATGATGTAAATATCTTGCATAGCTCTATTTTATACATTTTGCCACGCTATATTTATTAAGGTATTTGAACACTTATTGACAACACATGTTTTGAAAATTATGAAAAAGCACTATTCCCATATGCACACTACAGGAAATTCACCAGACGATTACAATGCCCTTTTAATTGAGCTTGAAAATACTCGTCAAAGTCTTAATCTAGCCGAACAAAAAATCATTGCTTTAGAAGCTAAGCTTCAGTGCACACAAATAGAAATGAATAAAACTTCTGTGTGTATGAAATCAATGTTAGACTCTATGCCATTGGCAGCACAAATATGGTCGCTAAATCAAGTAATAACCTATGCAAATCAAGCATCTGCTCAACTTTTTGGCTATGCAACCATAGACGAATACATGGCGAATGTTTTTGATACCATTCCAGAGTATCAGCCAATTGGTGAAAAATCTTTTGAATTGGGGCAACAATATACCGAAGAAGCTTTAAAGCATGGCCATGTATGCAAAGAATGGATGTTGTTAAATGCTCAAGGAGAAGAGATTAATGTAGAGTTAACTATTATATCAAGCTTTGAAGGCGAAGAAACAGTGTTATTCGTTTTTCTCAAAGATATGCGAGAACACATTGAAACAATTAATAAACTCCATGAATCAAATGAATATAGCAAGATTATGCTTGATGCTAGCCCTATTGGAGCAATGATTTGGAATGAAGATTTAATACCCATTGATTGTAATACGGCCATGTCTAAAACTTTTGGATTGGCAGAAGAACGTAGTGAATTTTTAAAAAATTTACACAAGCTTTATCCAGAGTTTCAACCAGATGGAGTATCTTCACTACAACGAATACAAGAGCAATTGCAAAAAGCCTTTACTGAAGGGTATGCCGAAGGCCCGTGGATGGGTATCTCTCTTGACGGGAAAGAAGTTCCAACAGAAGCCACAGCAGTGCGTACAAAGCATAATGATCAATATATGGTTGTTGTATTTTATCGTGACTTGCGCGAGATTGAAGAAAGTACAAAAAAAGCTCAAGCAGCAGAAAAGCGTACTGAAGCCATTTTAAATGGCGTTCCCTTAGGGATTAATATGTTTAATTCTCAAATGGAACTTATAGATTGTAATGAAGAAGCCATTCGCATTATTGGTTTTCCATCTAGAGAGGTTTTTTTTGAAAAGGCCATGCAATCTTTTCCTGAAGTGCAAGCAGATGGTACTAACTCACATCTTTTCATTCAAGAAAAATTTGCGCAAGCCATTCAAACAGGCAAAAGTCGCTTTGAACTTTTATCATTGGATGCTAATCAAGAACCATTTTTTATTGACGTCACACTTGTTCGTGTAAATCTTCAAGAAGAATATATTATTATTGCGTATTGTAATGATTTGCGTGAAACAAAAAATATGCTTAAAGAAATTGAACTTTCAAGAGAAACTGCAGAAAAAAGTGCTAAGGCCAAGAGTGAATTTCTCGCCAATATGAGTCATGAAATTCGCACGCCCATGAATGGCATTTTAGGCTTATTACGCATACTCTCTTCTACCCAACTTGATGATGCACAGCAAAGCTACTTACAAAAAGCATTGTTTTCTACCAATGAATTATTGCGTATTATTAATGATATTTTAGATCTTTCTAAAATTGAAGCCGGAAAATTAGAATTGGAAATAATACCCTTTACCATAGAAAATATTTGCACTGAAATTAAAGGGCTATATAGTCATAGTATAAGTGATAAACGCCTTGAATATAACATTAACGTAGACAAATACGCCACAACCCCTCTTTTAGGTGACCCATTACGCTTAAAACAAGTGCTGTTTAATCTAGTAAATAATGCCATTAAATTTACTGATCAAGGTAGTGTTAGTCTTGATATTCAATCTATACAGCACAGTGATGATACCTTAGAATGCCAATTTACAGTAAAAGATACAGGCATTGGTTTAAGCACCAAACAAGTCGAAAGCCTTTTTTCTGCTTTTACACAAGCAGATTCGTCTGTTACCCGTAAATATGGTGGAACAGGGCTTGGACTTGCCATTTCAAAAAAAATAGTAAATTTAATGCAAGGTCGCATTTGGGTTGAAAGTACACTTGGTAAAGGTTCAAGCTTTTTCTTTACTGCAATATTTGCCATAGCTGATAATTCTTCAGTTATTGAAAAAAATGTCATTAACCCTATACAAGAAAGACCTCTTTGTTCGGGGCATATTTTGTTGGTGGAAGATAACCATATAAATCAAATCATAGCTGAAGAACTTTTACTCAGCTTTGGCTATACCTTAGAAATAGCCAATAATGGGCAAGAAGCTTTAGACATGCTTAAGGTTACAAAATTTGATATTGTGCTTATGGATATTCAAATGCCTATTTTAGATGGTCTTAGTGCCACTGAAGCCATTCGCAAAAATCCTGATTTTGCTCAATTACCTATTATTGCCATGTCTGCCCATGCCATGGCAGGCGATAAAGAAAAAAGCCTTAGAAGTGGTATGAATGAACATATTACTAAACCTATTTCTCCAGATATTTTGTATACAACTGTGGATTATTGGATAAAGAAATAACTAAAAAAGATTTTTTTACTTATATTTCAACCTTATATCATTGAACTTAGGCAATGCACGCTTGTGTATTGTTTCAATGCATACCTTAGAGAACTGCCTTATGTGGTACAATGTTAGAATGCGCGCAGAACAAAATGGGCGCCATACTTCAGGTGCTGAACGTCTTGTTTTATTACATGAAATACAACCAGCCATGCAACAGCTTACCCAACGTGCTCTTCAGCATGCCAATGGTGCACCTGACAATGTACATGTGACCATACATGCTCTTAAAGAAGAACCACAGCAAATTACAGCACTTCCTGTATTAGAAACACATACCCAAAGCCCAGAAGAAACATATGCAATTTTATGCAAAGAACTAGGTTGCTTAGGACTGTCTGCAGGACCTATTTTAGAGCAATTTTATACTGTAGGGCATTTACGTGGCGCCATGCTATTACACACACAAAGCCTGACAAGACTTGAACCTGATAAGGAACGTGGTGTACGCACAAGTTGTATGGACTATATTGGCAATACAGGAGGCCCTAAGAATCATAAAAAAGAAGCCCTTTGTCTTGCAAGTAAAGTATTACATCATCCTGACATTATAGCTGAATTATGCATATCTGATGACCCTGATTATACCACGGGCTATTTAGCTACCAAGGCTTTGGGTTATGTACGATTAACGAACATCAAAAAACTTGGCGATCCTCATGGTGGACGTATTTTTCTTTATGCTGGTGCGCTTGAAGATGTGCCTGCATGTATTCACTACCTTGAACAAAGCCCTGTTCTTGTGGATTTGCCCATATAACGATACTGTACAAAAAATATGAAGCATGCTGACTTTACATTACAACTTCATGAATTACGAAACGCAAATCTGTATAGACATATGCGTACCTTATCCACTGCTCAAGAGCGTGAAATTATCCTAGATAATAAGCAGGTTTTATTATTTTCTTCCAATAATTACCTTGGATTTTCAAGGGAAGCATTTTTACAAGAAAGCATCCTCAATGCTGTCAACCTCTATGGCATTGGCTCTGGTGGTTCACGGTTAACAACGGGCAATTCTACCTTACACATGCAATTAGAATCAGCCATAGCAATGCTCAAAAAAACAGAATCATGTCTAACATTTACTAGTGGTTACACTGCTAATGTTGGAACAATTTCAAGTATTGGTACTGCAGAGAGTATAATTTTTAGTGATGCCTTAAATCATGCCAGTATTATTGATGGTTGCCGTTTGGCACGAGCAAAAACCGTGATTTATGCGCACAATGATATTGATGATCTACGTAATAAAATTCGAGAATATAAACCACAAAAAGGCCTTGTTATTAGTGATAGTGTCTTTAGTATGGACGGTGATATAGCCCCTGTACAAGAATTGGCACAACTATGTCATGAGTATAAACTATTACTTATGATTGATGATGCACATGCTACAGGAGTTTTAGGAAAGACAGGCGGCGGAAGCCTTGAGTATTTTGGCCTTAAAAGTCAAGATGTAGATATTTTATTGGGTACATTAAGCAAAGCCTTAGCCAGTGAAGGAGGCTTTATTTGTGCCGCAGAAGATATATGTACCTATGTGCGGCATACGGCTCGATCATTTATTTATACAACTGCCCCATCCCCCGCAACCATTGCCACCAGTCTTGCAACAATAGAACATATACATACACACCCAGAACGAGTACTACAATTACAAAAAAATATACGCTATTTTGCTGATGGACTTAAAGAATTGGGTTTGGCTGCCAATGCGCAAACGCCCATATTTCCCATTATTATTGGAGCAGAAGAACAAGCTTTACGCATAAGTGAAGAATTTTTACAGCAAAATATTTTTGTGCCGTGTATAAGATATCCTACTGTTGCCAAAGGGCAAGCACGTTTGCGCATAACCCTTATGGCAACACATACTCAGCAAGATATGGAGTATGTTCTCTACGTTTTACGAAATTGTATGCACAAATACGGCATATTGTCTGCACGCTAAAAAATTATAAATCTTTCCACCAAGCAGAAAAGCTTTGTGTACTGTCAGCAATAGTAATTATCTCTCCTATCATGGGAGTTAACAGCACATATGGCTTATCAACACTGGCGGCAGTAATTAATTCAAAAGGTTCTTTCCAATCATGCAAGGCAATGGCAAATTTGCCATTGTGTCCGGGCAGCATCCTTTTTGCCCCAAGCTCCACTGCAGCTGTTGCTGCTTCATGCGGTAACATATGAATATGCGGCCAACCTTTACTATTATATTGGCCCACATCAAGCATTACCACATCAAAAGGACCATACTTTTCACTTATTTCGGTAAAATGATCACCATAGCCAGTGTCGCCGCTGAAATAAATGTTGTGTTTGGGACTTTTAAGAGCAAACCCGGCCCATAGTGTTTTATTTTTATCAAAAAGGCGACTTGAATAATGTCTAGCAGGAACAATAAACACTTCTACATCATTATTTAAGCGAAAGCCCTCGTACCAATACCCTTCTTTTATTTGCTCTGGAGCATAGCCCCAATGCTCCAAATGCGCCCCCACGCCAAGAGGGGCAATAACTGTAGGCACAGTATGACGCAAAGCTTTCATGGTATCATAGTCAAGGTGATCATAATGATCATGGGTTATGAGCACATAATCAATTTCTGGTAAATCAGAAACAGAATATACGCTTGTACCTTCAAAAGCCTTATTTAATATGGAAAATGGTGCAGCATATGGAGTGAATACAGGGTCAATAAGTATGCGTAAGCCATTAAGGTGCATATAATACGAAGAATGCCCTAAGGGAATAATAGTATCTTTTGTTATATCTAAGTCTTTGAGTAAGGTTTTGACAGTTGGAATGGGCTTTGATGGCACCCTTTCGCCATCTTTATCAAAATGTATCTTATACATGCGTATAAAGAAATTTTCTTTTTCTAAATTGGTAGGATCAGGCAAAGTATTGGTGAAAGCGCCATTTTTATAGGTAGCCGTTTTCTCGATACGCTTTAAGCGTTCTCCTGTTGGCTTAGCACCAAAACGCTCATGAGTTAAAGATGTATATATAAAGGCTGATAAAGAAAGAATAACAACGACACACCAAAAAAATTTCTTTTTAAACATACTATATCCATCGCTTATGATAAAAAATAATAAGATAGCTTCAACGTTATACGCACTTTTTGCGTATTATTACTCGTATAACAGTATCCATCTTACACACTGCACAACGCAATAGGTCAATCAGATATTACACATAAAAATTTTGAACGTAGTATCGAAAACATTCTACTATAAACATTTAAGGTTTTTATTACATGTAGTTATCAAGTTTGCGTCAACTACATATGCTAAAGAAAGAAAAAAGTCGTACACAGTGTAAGGAAGAGAAAGAAAAAGCGCAAGAAAAGTATATTAATAAGAATCCAACCCCAACGTGGCAGGAGGAGCTTTTTTCCACAAAAAAAGACCTACAATTTCTTGCAGGTCTAAAAAAATCTGGGGCGAATGATGGGTTTCGAACCCACGACCACCTGAGCCACAACCAGGTGCTCTACCAACTGAGCTACATCCGCCGTC
>CAYJOQ010000083.1:0-10881 GCA_964371825.1 uncultured Desulfovibrionaceae bacterium | reverse complement strand
TGCCTTTCTGAAACACGCATGGAAATGCGTTTTTCAGCATCGACTATTTAGTCGAGTCTGAAAAGCTTTGTAAGTATTTGTAATTGTAAATTTAATATAGAAAAATGACCATAGTAAAAATGCCAAAACTTGCTTCCGGCATCCCCAAGGGAGTATTTGAAGCTCGGCCCGAGCAGTGCATTGGTGCCTTTGTGAACAATAGATGAAAATGTATTGTTTAGTATTAACTAAATAATGCCCTTGATACTTTAAAAAAGTCACGCTAACATAAGGGATGAACTACTTTTCATCGCTCCCAAAACCCTTGGCCACAGGGCTATTATATGCCAGCAGTGGAAAATATACGACCATAAGTCTTGGGCACATGGCGTTAAACTATGTGTCTCAAGCACAGCAAAGCTCAGAGCAAAAGCAAACTCTCATGTCCCTTGCAATGGAATTGCTTTTGATGGCTTGGGAATGCGATCCTAACGATGTACATTTAGCCACACAACTTTCACAGCTTATAAAACATCATGCAGGAAATATTTCTGCCGAGCGCAGGGCCTTTTTGAATCTTTGTGCACAAGAACAAGAAACTCAAAAGAAGCAGAGCCCTGTGCACCTATGGCACGCAGCTTGTGAAGCTTGGCAAAATGAAGATTGGTCTGCGGCATATATGTGTTTAAAACCACTTTTTGCCTATATGCCCTTGGCAATGGAAAGGGCAGGCCATTGTCTTGTGCGCACTAATCGCCATGAAGAGGCTTTTGCCCTTTGGCAAAACGTGCTTGCATTACGCCCTTGGCATACGCAATTGCAGTTAACCTTACATGATTATGCTCAAGGTTTGCATGAGCCCTTAGATGCCCCCATGGGGCCAACGGCTGTGTTGATATATACATGGAATAAGGCGCATGACTTAGATGCGCTCTTGGCTTCGCTGCAAGATTCGTTTGCTGATGTGACCACCCTTGTATGTTTAGATAATGGCTCTACCGATGCTACCCCTCAGGTGCTGCGCCGCTGGCAAGAAGTGTATGGTTCTGCCATGCACGTACATACACTGCCTGTAAATATTGGTGCACCGGCCGCGAGAAATTGGCTTGCCCAGTTGCCGGAGGTAACAGCCTTGCCCTTTGCTGCCTATGTGGATGATGATGCACTTTTGCCTGCACATTGGCTACGAAGTCTTGGTAGGGCTCAGCGTGAATATCCTCATGCCTATACGTGGGGTTGTCATATTGTCGATGCCGGCAATGCCCATATTAGCCAATGCGGCCCTTTGCATTTAGAAGGGCATTTTGCACCACAAAATACCCAATTGCAGGAATATTTTCTACCCAGTTACCATGAAGAGTATACGAATGCCTCTGCAACTGAGCCAGCATATTTGCCTGCTGACCAGGCCTTTTCTCCTTTATTGGCTAAGGGAGAACCCTTTGGAGTGCGTCATGCTTTGTGTTCTGGAGAAGTATACGGAAGTCTTTCATATATGCGTCCATGTGCTTCTGTAACGGGGTGTTGTCATCTTTTTAGAAGTGAAGATTTAATACAGCAGCCATTTAATATATCTTTTTCTCCATCGCAGCGAGATGATCAACACAGAGATTTGCTTTGTGTTAAAGAGGGTAAGATGGCGGTATATACTGGCTTTTGTACTGTGCAACATCAAAAACGCAGCGGGCTTGGTATTACTAATGCTGCTGCTTATGGCAATGCTCTTGGAAATGTATATAAACTTTATGGGCAATTTTCCGCGCAAGATATTGAAAACATGCTATTGCAAGAAATAGAAGTGCTGCAAGATGACCTTACCTTGCGGCGCCAGAGATTACACGCGTTAAACCTTTTACCTTTGTAGGTGGAGGTTTGCACAATTATTTTGAAATATGAATAATAGGCACTGAAAAACATATTATCTAATTGCAACAAAAATGAAAACCTGCTCTTTGTATAAATGTTACTTGTGCCGTAAAACCATGGGTGTTGCGCCTTTTTGCTCGGCAGCTTTGTTAATAGTAGCAACGAAAGAATAAGGAGAGAGTTCATGCGCTTAGTAAGTTTTGTTATTACAAAGGATATGGCGTGCCCTCAAGAATCGCTTCAAGATGTGCGCTGGGGTATTTGGCAACCTGAGCAGGGATATATTTTGGATGTATTACGTGCTGAGCCGGGTTTGCCTGCGTCACTACGCCTTGCCGTTGAACAAAACGATACCTATATTCGTTTGCGTGAAATATTGATACGTCACGAACAAGGCCATTATGCAAATGCGTGCATACCTCTTGGTGATTGCCATTTAAGAGCTCCTTATACCAATCCGCCGCGAAATATTTTGTGCTCAGGCATAAACTATAAATCTCACCTTGATGAGGTGCGCAGACCCAGCAGTAAGGAACGAGAATTGCCTGAATTCCCCTTTATTTTTACGAAGCCGTGTACAAGTATTATTGGGCCTGAGGTGGCAGTGGAAAGTCATGCATCTTTAACCGATGCCTATGATTATGAAGTGGAACTTGCAGTGATTATAGGTAAAAATGGTAGAGATATTCCTGAAGACAAAGCCCTTGACTATGTGTTTGGGTACTCCATTATGAATGACCTTTCAGCACGGGATCTGCAAAGAAGAACTACGCAATGGTATAGTGGCAAATGCTTAGATCAATCAGCTCCCTTTGGCCCTTGTATTGTGTGTAGGCAAGATATTGGTGATCCGCAAAATCTGGCTATCAGTTGTAAAATTAATGGTGAAGAGCGCCAAAAATCACATACAAGCTTGATGCTATTCACCGTAGCTAAATTAATACATATTGTATCCCAAGGGGCAACTCTGCTTGCCGGCGATATTATTTCTACCGGAACTCCTTCAGGTGTAGGGCTTGGTTTTACACCTCCCAAATACTTACGCTCAGGCGACGTTATGGAATTAGAAATTGAAAAAATTGGTGTTTTGCGCAATACTTTGCAATAAATGAATACACTATCATGAATAGGCAAAAATCTTGTATTCTATATTGCGTAAGGAAGTAAGACGCATATATTAAGACTCCTGCACAAGTAAATTTTCAAACTTAAGGAAATTTATTACAAAAGCACAAAAATAAAATTGGAAAATAATTAGTCAGCACTGAAAAACTAAACAACTATTTGTAATTGTACACTTAACATGCAAGGGTCAACCTAGAAAAATTGCCGAAAACAAAGCATGTAATGCGACTTTTTGGCAATTTATCGACACTATTGCACCTGTTTTTCAGCATCGACTAATTATGCAGGACTCTCATATTTTAAGGGGATGTATGTTCCTTTAAAACACAAAGGCAAGAGTAAGCATGAGGAACTTGGGTGTACCTCATAAATGCTTGCTCTTGCTCTATTTAGGCGGCACTGAAAACTAAACAACTATTTGTAGTTGTACATTTAATATGCAAGGGTTAACTTAGAAAAACTGCTAAAAACAAAGCATGTAATGCGATTTTTTGGCAATTTATCGACACTATTGCACCTGTTTTTCATACCGCAGAAAGAATATGCTCAAGCATGGCGTCGGCCTGCATGGCGGCAGCTTGTATTACCCTAGGGGCAAAGGGTGGCATGCTGTCTATGCTTGAGGTAAAATCTCCTACCAGAATAAGATATTTGCCAAGCCATTTTTTTTGCATGGGGGGGCCACCAATGCCTGCCATGCCTGAGGCGCTTACTGTGAAGCGTTCTTGAATAAGGGCTTGTTCTACAAAAAGCCTTTTGCACTGCGCACTATCTAAGGCCTCTATCCAATATGGGCATTTGGGAAGTATTTGTGCAATATTTGTGGCGTCAAGTTGCGTATGCAATTTTTCTACGCAAATGTGCGGATTAAGCATCATAAGTATGCTTTCCACTGCGTCTACCTTGGTCATTCCTACATGCTGAGGAAAGAAATATTGCCTATTAAGATTTGAAGCATCAACGGTATCATGGTCAATTAATATAAAGTTTTCAATACCACTGCGGGCGAGCATCAGGGCCACATTGGAACCAAGGCCTCCGGTTCCGGCTATGCCAACACGCGCCATACCTAGGCGTGTACGTTCTTCTTGAGTGAAATAGCGCTCAAGGCCTTGTCTTAGGACGTTGTTTGTTTGTTGCTGCATATTCTTTAGGTGGTAGAAATCTGTTTAGGGGGAAGTCCCTTTTGTGTACGCATCACATACCAGCTTTGTAAACCCACTGATAGGGCAATACAAAAAATACCTACATAGAAAATGCCATCAAGCTCACGCCCTTCTCCAAGAAAGGCAATGGCAAGAAATATACTGTATACCGGTTCAAGGTTATAGCTAAGCATAACGGTAAAGGCAGATATATAGCGCAGCGATTCAATATATAAGAAAAACATAAAGATAGTACAAAATACGGATAGGCATAGTAATAGCACAATATCGTTTGTGCTTGGTATAAGATAGGTGATGTCAAAGGTATGAATATACCACGGGAGTAAGAGTGAAAGAGCCACTACACCGCCAAACATTTGATACAAAACTGTGGTATTGGCGCTGTAATTTGGGCAGAGCTTTTTTATGCTAACGGTATGCAGAGCGGCTAAAAAGGCAGCGATAATACCCACAATAATACCTTGTCTATAGCGAACATCAAAAGAGAATATTAAACTTACGCCAAGCACTGCCAAAAGGCTAAAGACCAGTTCGCGCAGCGAAAAGCGTGAGCGTAGTACTAAGGGCTCTAGTAAGGAGGTAAAAAACCCTACCAATGAAAAGCACACAACACCAATGGATACATTGGATAATTTTATGCTACCATAAAAAAATACCCAGTGTAGGGCAATAAGTATGCCGGTAAACCCTATTTTACATATATCGATAAAGCGCACTTTTTCTAGCTTATTACGTAATAATAGATAAAGCCCAAAAATGATTAAGGTAAAGATCATACGATACCATACAAGAAGGCCTTCGCTTAAGGTAATAAGTTTGCCTAAAATTCCGGTAAATCCGGCAAGAAAAATAGATATGTGTAACTGTGCAAACGCTTTTTGTGTTGAGGATAAAGGCATGTGCTTACCTAGTGTTTTGGGGGAGATTGCGCATAGTAATGCAATAAAGGATATGGGCGCGGCCCTGAGTATGGCAGGGCAATGCTTTGCAATATTTTTTGTAAATTCTCACATGAGCCTGTGGCTGTAACGAGCATAAAATTTGTGTCTTGATAGGTGAGGCGCGTAATGGCATTAATGCTTGATTCTGTGCGCAAGCTAAAGGTCATACCGTCATCGTCAGCCTTTGCCTTAGTTCCATGTAAATTTTCATAAAAGGCAATGCCAAGTTCACGCATGGGTACACCTTGATGTGGTGCTAGGCTAATGGTAATGGCACAACGTTGCTGAGGATGCATATAAATGGCAGCAGAATCATTTTTTTCTACAGACCAATCAGTGGGTACATGGATTACGTAGTGTGCCGTTTGCGCTGTAGAGGCACTTTGAGGCGTACTTGACGCACCTTGCCTTGCCATGGCTGTGGCAGGGGGCAAAACAAGATACGTAGCGAGGATAAGCAATGCACAAGCAACGATGGTAATGCAGGGTAATTTTTTAACAATAAGCATATAACTATTTACTGCTGAGGAGTTTTCTCTTGCATGGCTTCGGGCCAGCGCTTGGCAGCCATATCGCGTAATATGAATTTTTGAATTTTTCCACTAGCTGTAAGGGGAAAGCTCTCTACACAAGCTATATAGCGCGGAACTTTATGCCATGAGATTTTGCCGCGGCAAAAGTCACGTATGTCTTCAGGTAAAATGTCATATCCGGGCTTAGGAATGATAAAGGCACATACTTCTTCGCCGTATTTATAACTTTGAAGACCTACCACCTGAACATCCATAACTCCATTCATATGCATAAGATATTCTTCAATTTCGCGAGGGTATACATTTTCTCCACCGCGAATAATCATGTCTTTAATGCGTCCGGTGACGGTAAGGTAGCCATTTTCATCCATAGTGCCAAGGTCGCCTGAGTGTAACCAGCCATCTGGGCTAATGGCATTGGCTGTAGCTTCTGGCATATTGTAATAGCCCTTCATGACGTTATATCCACGGCATAAAATTTCACCAACACTGCCACGAGGAAGCTCTTGGCAAGTTTCAGGATCAGCCACAATAACTTCAATACCCGGCATGGCACATCCCACAGTTGCGCAGCGTAAATCAAGAGGGTCATTGATGTCTGATTGTGTCATCACAGGAGAGGCCTCTGTAAGTCCGTAACAAATAGTGATTTCTTTCATAAACATGTCTTCAGTAACGCGACGCATAAGAGGCTCAGGGCAGACAGAGCCTGCCATAACGCCTGTACGTAAGGAAGACATATCAAAACGTTTAAACATCTTGTGTTCAAGGGCTGCTAAAAACATGGTGGGAACACCGTATACAGCTGTGCAACGTTCTGAATCTATGGCATCAAGCATTTGCATGGGATTAAAGGTTTCAAGTAATACCATGCACGTGCCATGGTTTACACATGCTGCAACCCCAAGTACGCAGCCAAAGCAATGGAAAAGAGGTACAGGCAAGCATAAACGATCATTTTCTGTAAAGTTTTGATGCTTACCAATCCAGTATCCATTAAGTCCAACGCCCACATGGGTGAGCATAACACCTTTGGGAAAACCTGTTGTACCTGATGTATATTGCATATTGATAACATCCCAAGGGTCAAGCTCTGCTTGACGCGCCAAATAGTCTGCATCAGAAGTCATAACAGCCAAGGAGCGCACTTCGGGAATGGAATACATGCCGCGATGCTTTTCGTGGCCAAGAAAGAAAATTCTGCGTAAATGGGGTAGGGAAGGGCATTTGAAATTTTCTCGTGATTGGGTGCGCAGCTCAGGGGCTATGGTGTAGAGAGTTTGAATAAAATCATGGTCGCGTACGCCGTCAATGATAATAAGGTTTTCGCATTCAGAGTGTTGTAAAAGATAGCGCAATTCGTGTTCACGGTAATTGGTATTTACAGTGAGTAAAATGGCGCCAATTTTAGCTGTGGCAAATTGAAGCGCTACCCAATAAGGCACATTGGTAGCCCAAATGGCAACCTTTTCACCTTTTTTAATACCAAGAGCCATAAGCCCTTTGGCCAGTTGATCAACGGTATGACCAAATTGGCTCCATGTTTGCCTATAATTTCTGTCGGCATAAACAAGTGCGTCATTATCAGGGAAGCGAGCAATGGTTTCATCTAAAATTTGCCCAAGGGTAAACTCTCGTAGGGAAAATTCTTGTTGCCTTTCGGCCACTTTATTATTCATAATATATTACCTTTATGGTCTATATAATTTAGAGAGTCCTGCATAATTGTTTTCCAATTTTATTTTTGTGCTTTTGCAATAAATTTCCTTAAGTTTGAAAATTTACTTGTGCAGGACAAAAGGCACAAAAATCAATCGCTTAACTGCGCAAGTGAATTGCGCTTACTCTTGATTTTTGGTCGCAATGGCTAGCGCCAGTGCTCCAAAAAACTCCGCACAATGAATTGTGCAGGAGTCTTAATTTAAGGGTGATACACAACGCCCAAAATTTCGGCGGGTTCATCACCGTAAGCACTTACAGAATGAGGTACTATGGAGTTGTAATAAATGGTATCGCCTTGGGTGAGAATATGCGTTTCTTGACCATAGATAATCATGAGTGCACCCTTTATAACCATCATAAATTCTTCGCCTTGATGTGAAGATGTTTTGCGCTCAGCGTGAGGATTTGGCAAAATAGTAATGAGAAATGGTTCCATATTGCGGTCACTTTTGCCCTTGCCAAGAGGGAAGTAAACATGACTTGCATGACTATTGCGGCTTTGTTGTAGAATAAGGTCAGCGCTCACTTCGTTGTTGCGGCAAATTATGGGGTCGTCAGTTTCTTCATCATCTAAAAACGTGCCAAGGCGCACTCCAAGACAGCGAGCTATCTTTTGTAGAGGACCAAGATGCGGATAAAAATTATTTTCTTCAAGGGCGGTTAAAAACTCCATGGAAAGACCCGTTTGTTCGCTAAGGCTTTCAAGGCTGATATTACGTTCTTCGCGGTAAGATTTAAGGCGCTTTGCAAGTTTTTGTTCTATACTCATACATACTCCAAAATTATAGACATACAATAAAAAAAACTAGAATAAAAGCTGTGAGTGTTTTGTTGGTTGTTGAGATGCTCAGATTAAGAGTCAAAAGTTGAAAACAGTGCAGCTTACAATAAAGAAGCATACTTTTACCAAGAGCTTGTACATTTTGCAAGTGGCAACATATGGTAAAAAATAGTGCAAATGTAAAGAATATTTGTTATAGTCTTTATTATGAAAGCATATGGAAAAAAGCAGAAAAATACTACAATGGAAAGGCAACACATTATAGTCCAGGGGCAGGTGCAAGGGGTGGGTTTTAGGCCTTTTGTCTATCGCCTTGCTAAGGAATATGAACTCACAGGGCAGGTGGCGAACACCTCACAAGGAGTGGAAATAGAAATTCAAGGAACTACAAAAAATATTGAACAGTTTATATATTCTTTGCAGCACACGTTACCGCCATTGGCTGCCATAACCTCCTGCATACATACATCAATGCCTTTACGCGAAAACGCCAATGACTTTAGTATTCAGCTTAGCAGTGCAGCAGCAGGGCACCATGTGCTTATCAGTCCTGATGTGGGGCTTTGTGCTCAGTGTGCGCTAGATATGCGTACTGAGCAGGGGCCGCGCTACAAATATGCGTTTACCAATTGTACTAACTGCGGACCACGCTATACCATAACTAAAAAGATTCCTTATGATAGAGGTACTACTTCTATGGCATGCTTTCCGCTTTGTAGTACATGTCAGGCAGAGTACACTAATCCTCTTGATAGGCGTTTTCATGCGCAGCCAAATGCTTGTCCTAAATGCGGTCCAAAGTTGTGGTGTGTAGACACTTTGCAACTAGGGCAAAATGCTACAGATTACGCAGGTGTTGGTTTGCAAATGCAAGAAGAAAAGGCCGTACTTCATGTAGCTAGAGCCCTGCAAGAAGGGCGTATTGTGGCTATGAAGGGGCTTGGGGGCTTTCATCTTAGTTGTCATGCTTTTAATGCTCAAAGCATTGAAATATTACGAAAGAAAAAACAAAGACCCCATAAACCCCTAGCCATAATGGTGCCTGATGTAGATATGGCAAACCGCCTTGTTTATATGACAGCTCATGAGCAAAGCCTACTTTGCAGTAGTGAAAAGCCAATCGTTTTATGTGTGCGTAAACCTAATCTTTTACCCGAAAATATAGCTCCTGACGGCCAAAGTGTTGGGATAATGCTTCCGTATACCCCCTTACATCAAGTGCTTTTTTCATACTATACGCAACTTTTGCCCAAGGACGCTCTTGTGGCCTTGGTGATGACTTCTGGTAATGTTTCAGGCGAACCCATCTGCCTTGGCAATAGGGAAGCATTACAGCGTTTATGGCCCTTGGCAGAAGTGTTTTTATTGCATAATCGTGATATATTGGTGCGCGTAGATGATTCTGTATGTATGAGCGTAGCAAGTAGTATTGCACCGCATGATACAGGGCAAGATAAGCAAGGAATAAAACAGGCAAAACAGGTAGAAGAAACGGTGTTTTTGCGTAGGGCAAGAGGATATGTGCCGCGCCCTGTGCATCTTTTTTGCAATAACTCCTATGATGGACCTTCTGTTCTGGGCATGGGGGCAGAGCTAAAGTCAACCCTTTGTCTTACAAGAGGAAACACTGCCTTTGTAGGGCAGCATATTGGCTCTTTGGAAAATATAGAAACACTTGCTTTTTACGAAGAGGTTGCACAGCACCTGCAAATGTTGCTTGAGGTAAAACCTACAGTATTGGTTCACGATTTGCACCCAGATTTTCTTTCCACACAAAAAGCTCAAGAATGGGCTTTGGAGTATGGAATACAATGCCTTGCGCTGCAACATCATGTGGCCCACACCTACGCAGTATTAGCAGAAAATGCTTGTAAAGATCTACTGTCACATAAAATATTGGGTCTTAGTTTGGATGGTATGGGCCTTGGAGATGATGGTTCAGCTTGGGGTGGCGAACTCTTACTTGTGGACACACAAGCGCTTACGCATATTCGAGTGGGGCGTTTACAACCTTTTGCTTTACCCGGAGGTGATAGGGCCGTGCACGAGCCGTGGCGTATAGCTCTTTCGCTTGCCTATGCCACTAGGGGGCAAGAATCATTTTTTGAAATGTTACAGGATCCATCATCTTCTCTGTGGAAACAGCATGTAGATGTAACTTTGTTTGAAGCTGTAAAATGTATGCTTGAAAGAAATATTCAATGTCCCTTAACCTCTAGTGCGGGGCGTCTTTTTGACGCTGTTTCTGCTGGATTAGGGTTGTGCACAGCCATAAGTTATGAAGGGCAAGCCGCCATACGTTTGGAAGAGGTGCAAAAACAGATGCCTTGGTTCGGTACAAAGGAGCAACATACGTGGGATAGATTAGCACAGTGTTCTGCGTGTCAACCGCAAAAAAACAGTGATCTATGGGAGCTATCAAGTTCTCAACTTTTTGCTATGGCTATGCAAGAGGGAAGAGAAAGAAGCAATACTTCTTTAGGTATTACAGATAACAACTCTCTTAACGTTACAAATATACATAGGGCTGCACGCAATTTTCATCTTCGCTTAGCTCACGGTTTTACACATATGGCAAGCTTAGCTGCACAAGAGCATGGAACATACCACATTGCTCTTTCAGGCGGCGTTATGCAAAATGCTACTATGCGCATGTTATTAATACGTATGTTGCGTGAAAAAGGTTTTTCGGTGTTGTTAGCACGCAATATGCCCCAAGGAGATGGGGCCATCTCCTTGGGGCAAGCATATTTTGGGCTGCTACACGC
>CAYJOQ010000082.1:0-10929 GCA_964371825.1 uncultured Desulfovibrionaceae bacterium | reverse complement strand
CAGGGGAGCAAGCCAAAGGCAAGGCAAAATTTATTTTTGCCGCAGACGACGCTTGCGATAGCTTGTGTCGTACAGGACGTACGACCAAGCGTTATACGTACTGTTCTAAAAGAACAGTATGCCACAGGATGTGGCAAGCCCCGCAGGGGAGCAAGCCAAAGGCAAGGCAAAATTTATTTTTGCCGCAGACGACGCTTGCGATAGCTTGTGTCGTACAGGACGTACGACCAAGCGTTATAGTTATATGTACTGTTCTAAAAAAGTAAAAAACGAATCTGACAACGTAGATTGCAGTTTTTCAACAACCTAAGAAGAATACATCTAGAAATCACTCTTACCCTAAACACTATTGCACAAACTTGCTAACGGAAAAACTATGCTAGAATTAACAATTTTTGCCAGCGGTGCCCTTATTATGGTTCTTGAAATGGTTGGTGCCAGAGTTATGGCGCCACATCTAGGCACCTCTGTAATTGTGTGGACAAGCCTCATTGGCGTGGTCCTCGCTTGCCTTGCTCTTGGTGCATGGCTAGGCGGTCGCTTAGCCGACAAGCAGCTTTCACCAGCAATATTAGGGCGCATCCTTGCCGGAGCTGGTCTTGGCTGTGCCTTAACGGCCCTTGGACATCGCTTTGTGGGCTCTATAGTCACACATTATGTAGACAATATCTACCTTGCAGCTGTAGTTGCAGCCATATGCCTTTTTGCTTTGCCTGCCATACTTTTTGGCATGATTTCTCCTTACATTATTCGCTTGCGTTTAGCAGATATAGCTACCTCAGGTGCCACTGTAGGGCGCCTGTACGCTCTTTCAACTACTGGTAGTATCTTGGGTACATTTCTTGGCGGGTTTGTACTTATATCTTTTTTTCCAAGCACGTATATATTATTGGGAACAGCAGCAGCCATGCTTATGCTCTCATTACTTGTCAGTCGCTATGCTGCAACCTCAGAAATAGTCCCTCGCATACTTATTCTTATAGCATTACCCCTTATAGGCGTTCTTAACGCTTCGTATGAGCATGAACTTACAATACACGGCACCCCGCCCCCCTTTGAAACACCGCACAACAATATTAGAATTTCAAGCGGCTATGACGAAGACAAACGATTGGTACGACTTATGGCCACTGACCCAGGCTATGCACAGTCGGGCATGTATGTAGAAGCTCCCACAGAGCTGCTCTTTGAATATACAAAGCGCTATGCCATAGGCACGGTACTTTTTCCCAAAGCTCAAAAAATACTCATGCTTGGCGGGGGGGGATATTCCTTACCAAAGTGGCTCTTGGCAGGACATGGCGGCCTTGATAGTGAAAGTTTGCGTCTTGATGTTGTAGAATTAGATCCAGGCATGACAGCTCTTGCAAAAAGCCATTTCGCCCTGCCAGACGATGCACGCATGCGCATTTTTCATGAAGATGCACGGCGCTATATTACCATGAACAAAGAAAAGTATGACCTTGTATTTGTAGACGTTTTTAACTCTCACTACTCCATACCCTTCCACATGGGCACAGTTGAAGCAGCAAAAGCCTTACGGCGCACAGTGCACGATGACGGCGCTGTGCTTATGAATATTATTTCTGCCTTTGAAGGAGAAGATAGCGCTATTTTACAAAGTATTTATGGCGCCTTAAGCACATCGTTTTCTACTCTGCATATTTTTGCCGTAGATGGCCAAAAACCTTTAACTGAAGTACAAAACTTTATTGTTTTGGCTCTTCCCAAAGCACAAGAACGTATTGAGCGCATCTTAGTGAGCCAAGGTGAAGAATTTTCTCCACAAATTCAAAGCATGCTCAAAGATCGCCTCTCGCAAAAAATTTCCCTGCTTGTGCCACCTCTGTACGATGAGTTTGCACCAGTTGAACGTTATGCCCAGGCTTTGCTCAAAGAATAAGAAGCACTATCCACCTATATTTTCAACATGACTGAGTCATAGTTAATGCTGAAAAACGCATTTCCATGCGTGTTTCAGAAAGATACGCCCACTCCAAATACCTTTTCATGAAAACGGTCTCTTTGTATGACAAAAGTCACTAGAAATACGCATTACATGCTTTTGTTTCTGGTGACTTTCTCATTGCACTTTAAGAGTCCTGCTCAATTACTTTTTCAGTATAATTTTGTGAAAATTGTAAAAAAGTTTTCAAAACAAAAAATTTACAGTGCAGGCCTAAAAGGCACGAAAATCAATCGCTTAACGGCGCAAGTAAATTGCGCCTACTCTTGATTTATCGGTCGCATTGACTGCTGTCAACGCTCCATAAGACTCCGCACAATGAATTGTGCAGTAGTCTTATTTTAGCTATAAAAATACTTATTTCAACAAGTAGTTTATTTTTCAGTGCCGTCTAAGGTATACGTAATATCTTCGTATAATAATCTTTTAAACTCATCAACATTCACAGGTCGCGAAAAAAAGTACCCTTGCGCAATGTGGCATTTTAAACCACGCAACCACAGAACTTGCTCTAAAGTTTCAACACCTTCAGAAACAATCTTCATTTGTAGTTCTTTGGCAAGTTCAATAATTTTTTCTACAACAATATGCCCATGATCAGCTTCTTGGTTGAAATTCAAAAAAGATTTATCAAGCTTAAGCACATCCACCTTGATGACGCCTAAACGATTTAAAGAAGATTCACCAGTTCCAAAATCATCCATAGCTACAGAAAAACCAAGTGATCTTAATTTTGACAAAGAATGAATGATAGAATCTTCAAACGCATTTAAGGCACTTTCAGTTAATTCTAATTCAATTTTTGTGGGGCACACTGCATATTTTTGTGTTATTGCTTGCAATCTCTCTACAATATTTTCCTCGCCCATTGTGACAGCAGAAAGGTTAATGGCGATTTTAGGAATAGTATATGCGACAGAATTTTCTTGGATGAATATGCACACTTTTTCAAAAATGTATAAATCAAGTTCTGAAATAAAGCCGTCTGTTTCCATGGTAGAAATAAATTTATCGGGAAAAATAGGGCCGCCTTCCTTAGGAATCCAGCGAACCAAAGCCTCTGCCCCAATAATTTTCAATGTGTCAAAGCACACCTTAGGTTGATAAACAACTTTAAATTCTCCGTCCTTAAGGGCTCCTTCCATTCGATGAACTATATTAATAGTTTCAAAAAAATCATTGCGCATTTGCTCGCTAAAGGTCACAAAGGTCATCTTATGCAACGCTTTGCCGCGTCGACGAGCAATATCAGCAAAATCAATCATATCACCAGTTTCTTCAGCTGTGCTCACAATTGGATAAATTCCAGTAGACATAGTTAAAGAGTAATTTTTTCCCACCACATCTTTAATGGCACGCACAATAAATTCTTCTACAACATACTCTATACTTGGGCCATCATCAATTTTTTTAAAAATCACAAATTGTTCTGAATGGTTACGAGACATTATAACGTCAAAACCAGTATAGGCTCTTTGTAAAGAATCAGCCATATAGCAAATAACTTGCGTACCTTTTTCCATACCATAATATTTATTAATCATCCGAAAATAATCTATATCAAGCGTAATGAGCTCATATTCCAATGGTCGAGCGGTTTTAAGCCTTTCTTGCACTTGTATATTGAAATAGCGTGGAGAAATAAGCGATGTGATTTCATCAGTATGTAATGATTTAAGAATTTCATTTTTTTGCAATACTTGCATACGCATAAGATACATTACAAGCAAAAATATCCCCAGCAGTACAACAATCAATATATATGCCCAATTTTCCAAAAGAAATTCAGCGACATCATATTCTGGCGAATAGTCAACAGTATGTTTAAAGTTAATTTCATAGAGTTTTTGATACGGAATACTTGAAAGCATCGTATTGAAAATATCAAGATATTGCGGACTTAATTCATGAGACATATAGAATTTTATCGGAAGTTCTATATTAAGAGGATAAATATGATTTTCTTGCTTTGCAAGAGCATTAGCATATTGTGCATCGGTACTTGTAAAAATAGCTCCGTCCACTTGCCCTTCTTCAAGAGCATATAAGAGGTCCTCAAAGGTATCGTGATGCGTTATAATCGCTTTAGGAATAATACGCGTAAGTTCACTATAATCAAAAGCAATTTTAGGTAACATACCTATACGAGCTTCTTTTTCAAGAATGT
The DNA here is from genome assembly GCA_964371825.1 of uncultured Desulfovibrionaceae bacterium. Lineage (GTDB taxonomy): Bacteria > Desulfobacterota > Desulfovibrionia > Desulfovibrionales > Desulfovibrionaceae > CAYJAD01. The sequence goes on along the minus strand of CAYJOQ010000082.1, from coordinate 6,796 downwards.
TGCTTACACTTTCTATCTTAGAGCCCCTAGCAAGCATAATCATCTGTACATGGGAATACGGGTCCGAACCTTGAAAAAACTTTTCTACGGTATTTTTATCTCCTTTCAGAGAAAGCAAAAAGTCAAATTTTTCTACGTCTACAGAATGTTTGCCCGCCTTGGTTTCGTAGGGAATATAATTTACATGAAAATTATATTTTTCAGCCAATTTATTAAAGATATCAATGCTTATACCTTGCGGTTTGCCTGCCTCATTCAAAAATTGGTAAGGAGGATTATTTTGCGTAAAGCCTACAGTAAACGTTTTACCTTGCAGCAATGTTGCTTCTGAACGGGTTAAATTTCTATTGGAAAATTTTTCATCAATTTTTTTAAATTTATCTTGAATGCGACTTACCACAGAGTTTTTTCTGTGCTGTAATACTGAAAAAGCATTTTCTAAAGGCCTCATTATAGCCTCATTCCCCTTCTTGGTGGCAAGGTGCAGAGGCATGGATCCTAGGCGAAGAACAATTTCAAAATCATTAATATTTTTTATACTTGAAAAAATTAAATAGTAATCAGCATCAAGGTTTGTATACGTATCAAGTGAACCATACACAAACTCCACGGAAATATTATTTTTTTCAAGATAGGATTGGAACAAGGGGGCAGCATTATTACCATAAAAAGTAGCAACTTTTTTACCTTGTATGGCTTGAGGATCATCATAGTAGGCATCCTTAAAGTGCTTTATAGCAAGTCCAAATTGCGCTGCACCAAAGGCATGCTGAGAATAGCTCAATTTTTCTGCCAACTCTGGCAAGGGCACTACAAGCCCTACCATATCCACAAGATCATTCTCTAAAGCATCAACGTATGAACCTTGCAGCTCCACAAGGAGCATTTCAACGTTAGCTTGCTGTGCAAGTTCCATTAAAGAATCATGACCAAGGGCTTTACTGGTATTTTCTTTTGATTCTCCAAAAATATTATACCCTGTATAATATCCAAGAGAAATCATATTTTCTGAAGCAACACACCAAGGGGAAAAGCTTAGAATTAAGAGTATACACAGGCATATTGTGCTGAGAATTTTTTGTAAAAATAAACTATTCATCATGAATCTCAAAAGTAAAATCAAAATATGGGGGTTATCATCACCTCCTCCCCCCCCTAACATTAGCAAAAAAAAATTGCAAATCTAGTTCGCCTACGCTCAGTCATTTATATACATAAACTTTAGCTAAAATTTTATATATTTATATATAAAAATAAAAGAATATAGCATTTTTGCAATCCTTAGATAAAATATTTTTATTTCGCACATATATATTTTGACAACTGTATTTTTTGATAATTAGTCAGCGTCCTTTGCAAATACTGCATTTTCAATACGTATGATGCACTTGACTTTCAGAGCATCTTTAGCCAATACTACCAGCTTATATTTTGCCAGTTCGTTGCAATCAAACATTTTAAAGTAGAAATATCTTGCGCTCCACCAGCGCCTTTGGAGACCAGCACATGAGCGATTATAAAAAAACTCTTCATCTACCAAATACACGCTTTCCCATGAAGGCAAACCTTGTGCAGCGTGAGCCTGAAACGCTGAAACGCTGGGAACAGCAAAACACATATGAAGCCATGGTGGCAGCTTCTGGCAGCAAGGGTCGCTATGTGTTACATGATGGTCCTCCTTATGCTAATGGCCATATTCATATGGGCACGGCATTAAATAAAATCATTAAAGATATTATCATAAAATCTAAAAATATGCAGGGCTATAGCGCAGAATATGTACCTGGATGGGACTGTCATGGTTTACCCATTGAGCTTAAAGTGGAGCACGAACTTGGTGAAAAGAAAAAGACCTTACCTGCGCACGTAGTTCGTAAAGAATGCCGTAAATATGCTGGAAAATTTATTGATATCCAAAGAAAAGAGTTTAAGCGCCTAGGCGTTTTTGGAGTTTGGGATAAGCCGTATATGAGCATGGATCCCGCCTATGAAGCAGCAACAGCTCACGCACTGGCCGATGTATCTGCAGCCGGAAATTTGGCCCGCAGTAAAAAGCCTATTTATTGGTGTGCCTCATGCCGCACAGCCCTTGCCGAAGCAGAAGTGGAATATTATGACCATACATCCTCTTCAATCTATGTGCGCTTTCCGGTAAATGATGCGAAATTACAAGATCTTTTTCCTCAATCTGCTGGCAAACAAAGTTATGTAGTTATTTGGACAACGACACCATGGACTTTGCCCAACAATATGGGAATTTCTTTTCATCGCGACTTCATCTATGCATTAGTAGAATATAACCATGAATTATATATACTTGCTAAAGATTTGGTAGAAAATTGTGCGCAAATTTTTGGATGGGAAAAATATTCCATCATAGGTGAAACCAAGGGCACAGCCTTTGAAGGCATGTTGGCACAGCATCCTTTTTATAAGCGTACTTCTCTTATGGGTCTTGGCGACCATGTAACATTAGATGCTGGAACAGGCTGCGTTCATAATGCGCCAGGTCACGGTCGTGAAGACTATGAAGTAGGCTTAAAATATGGTTGCGATATTTACTCTCCCCTTGATGACGATGCCCGCTATTTAGACAGCGTCGAATTTTTCGCCGGTTTAACAGTTTTTGAAGCCAACCCTAAAGTTATAGAAAAATTAGAAGAAGTTAACAATTTGCTCGCCAAGGACACCATTAGACATTCATATCCTCATTGCTGGCGTTGCAAAAAACCTGTTATCTTTCGCGCTACCACCCAATGGTTTATTGGCATGGAAAAAAATGATTTACGCAAGCGTGCCCTTGCGGCCATTCGTAAGGATGTACAATGGATACCTGCATGGGGCGAAGAGCGCATTTACAATATGATTGAAGCGCGTCCAGATTGGTGCATCTCTCGTCAACGGCAATGGGGTGTGCCTATTATGGCTTTGCTGTGCGAATCTTGCGGTGAGGCATGGCATGACGCCGGTTGGATGCATGAAATTGCTGAAAGATTTGCCAAACACAGCACAGGTTGTGACTATTGGTATGAAAGTGACATTACCGACGTAGTACCAGACGGCTTAACCTGCAAAGCCTGTGGCGGCAATCACTGGAAAAAAGAACAAGATATTCTCGATGTGTGGTTTGACTCAGGCACAAGCTTTGCCGCTGTTGTAGAAAAACGCCCCGAGTGCGGCTTTCCTGCAGACTTGTATTTAGAAGGTTCCGACCAACATCGAGGTTGGTTTCATTCATCATTACTTGCATCCATGGCCACGCGCAATACACCGCCATACGCCTCTGTGCTTACCCACGGTTATGTGGTTGACGGCAAGGGCCTAAAAATGTCTAAATCCATAGGAAATGTCATTGCGCCCCAAGAGCTTATTGATAAGTTTGGCGCAGAAATCATTCGCCTTTGGGTTTCTTCTGTGGAATACCGCGAAGACATTCGTATTTCAGATGAAATCTTACATCGACTGGTAGATGCTTATCGTCGCATTCGTAATACTTGTCGCTACTTACTTGGTAATATTGAAATCCAAAAAGAAGAGTTAGTACCCGTTGCAGACATGCTCCCTCTTGATCGTTATGCTCTAGATGTGGTTGCTCGTGCGCATCTACGCATTCAAGAAGCCTTTGCTAAATTTGAATTTCATAAAGTTTTTCATACCTTACACAATCTTTGTGCTACTGACCTTTCAGCTACATATCTTGATATTCTTAAAGATCGCCTCTATGCTTCCGCCGCAAATAGTCTTGAACGCCGTTCAGCACAAAGTGCACTTTGGTTAATTTTACAAATGCTTATGCGTGATATGGCCCCAGTTCTCAGCTTTACAGCCGAAGAAGTATATGGCTATGTGCCGCAAAGCTTGCGCCATGAGCATATTGACACGGTCTTTGCCCTACCTGCACTTGATGCCACAACCTTGGAAGAAGAAGGAATCTTGCTTGATGAGCAAAATCGTGCTCGTTGGGCTAAGCTTTTTGATGTACGCTCTGCCATTATTCGCGCCATTGAGCCCATGCGTAAAGATGGCGTTATTGGACATTCGTTAGATACACGTATTGTGCTTTATGCCTCTGACCATATACAAGAAGTTCTTAAAAATATGGATATGCGCGCCATTTGCATTGTATCTCAATATCAATGCTCACCACTAGCTGAAGCCCCTGCCAATGCTGTGCGCTTTGAAGACATGGAAGATATTGCTATTATGGTAGAAAAAGCACAGGGCGAAAAATGCTTACGCTGCTGGATTTATGATACCGCCCTTGGAAGCGATGCGCAACACCAAGGCCTTTGCCCTCGTTGCACCGAAGTGATTAACTCTATGGATATTTCGGCGGAATAATGCGCTACACATTGGTACTTGGAATATGCTTAATTGTTGTATTTTTGGATCAATTGACCAAATGGATAACTATTAAGACATTACCCATGCATAGCATTGTGCCAATTATTGATGGCTTTTTTAACCTTGTGCATATTCAAAACCGAGGGGCAGCCTTTGGCATATTGAACCGCTCAGACATAGCTTGGCAATTTTGGTTGTTTTTAGTGGCAACCTTGGTCGCTATGGGAGTTATTTTTTATCTTGTGCGCACATCAAAGCATGACACCATGCTTTTTTGTTCCTTAGGTTTAATTCTTGGCGGTGCAGTTGGTAACCTTATTGATCGCATACGCTTTCGCGCAGTGGTAGATTTTTTAGATTTTTATGTGGGAAATTGGCACTGGCCTGCGTTTAATGTGGCAGATATTGCCATTTGTATAGGGGCCGGCCTTACGTGTATTGCTATGTATAGGGCTGAAAAAGCTCTATATGAACAAAAAAAACATGGCTCACCTAAAAAGAAAAAAAATACCAATTCAAGGGAGACAGCATAATATGCAAACTATGCTTTGGTGGCATTGGCTTATTTTAGCCTTACCCATTTTACCTAACTTTTTCGCTCTATGGCATATACGCCAACGGTACTTTGCTTCTGAACAAGAAAAATCCCTTTGGTTTTTATTGTCCATATTTATTCCGGTCTTAGGCGGTCTTATATATTTAGTTTTTGGCTTGCGACGCTCAAAAAAGGAGCCCTTTCCAAATCATCAAAGTAGTTAATCAACCCTAAAAAAAGTCTTTACTCATGGGTATTGTGTATTGATTCGTGAGGGTCATTCTCTACGGCGAAAAAATACTCCCATAACCTTGACAGATACGCAAAGTAAAAATATCAAGAGAAGAACAAAATTTTACTGTGCTTCATACTCATTTGCAAATAAGGTGGAAATTTTATGCAAAACACAAAGTTAAAAAAATTATTAATTGGCAGTTGCTGTATTATCTTACTTGGCGGCTGTGCAAAACAACAAGACTATGCGGCATTACAACAACGTGTTCAAACCCAAGATCAGCAATTGCGTCAATTACAACCGGGCATGGCTGACACTTGGTCACAAATGCAGGCTTTACGTCAAGAACTTAATACCATTAAAGGTCAACTTGACGACTTAAACAGAGCTGGCGGCGCGAGCATGCTTGTAGACAGAGTACAACGTCACGATGCAGCTCTTCGTCAAGTAGAAACAAATCTTGCCTTAAATTTAAATCTTGATGCCCCCATGGGCAGCAGTATGCACGAAGGCTCTTATGGTGGCGACGAAGCAGCCATAGCCACTGCAGGCACAATGACACTCACCCCGACACCACAACCTCCCATGCAAATGCAAGCAAGCATGAGTGCCCCTCAAGACCTTTCTACAACATTGTTTAATGCAGGCATAAGCGCTTTTAATTCACGCAACTATGCTGAAGCATTACGTTCTTTTAATGACTACATTAAAACCTATGCAACAGGTAGCCAAGTTGGTAACTCTTGGTTTTATGTGGGGGAATCAAATTTTCAACTCAATAGATTTAATGACGCAGCTCTAGCCTATGATAGGGTAATTACCAAATATCCCAAGAGCTCACGCATTGCCAGTGCCTATCTAAAACAAGGTATTTGTTTTAGTAAATTAGGCCAAAAAGCTGCGGCAACAGCTCGTTTACAAGAATTGATAAAAAAATACCCCACCTCAGCAGAAGCTGCCAGAGCAAAATCATTTTTAAAAACAAACGGCTAACTTTATGGGGGATGTTATAACATCCCCTTTATGATAATCTGCACCATAATTTTTTAGGAAATATACCATGACAACAGCTACTCATCGTCAAGAAGTACGCTTGACCTTTTCGCCAGATACTTCAGGAGATCCTCTTGTTTGTCAGCTAGTTAGTAAATATAACCTTACCTTCAACATTCTTAAGGCTCAAATTAGCCCCCGAAAAGAAGGTAGCCTCACCCTTGAACTTATTGGCAGCAAAGCAAATATTCACCAAGGAATAGAACACCTTAAGAGCCTTGGAGTAAAAGTGCTTGGTGTGTTACATCAAATTGCCCGCACAGACGAGCTTTGTATGCACTGTGGTATGTGTACATCACTATGCCCAGTAGATGCCCTTATAGTTGATATCCAAAGCCGTGAAGTGCTTTTTAATGCCGAAAGCTGTACTGCTTGCGGCCTTTGCACCAAGGTATGCCCTGTGAACGCTATGCATGGTGAAATGAGTCAAATGAGTTTATAATCACAGTAAAAACATCTGCATACGTAACTGTATATAAAGAGCATATTTTCATTTTTTATATACTATGTATATTTGAATATAATTAGTCAGCACTGAAAAACTATGCAAATCATTGTAACTACAGACACCCACACCTTAAGATACGCAGAAAAATTGCCGAAAACAAAGCATGTAATGCGACTTTTTA
>CAYJOQ010000081.1:0-11050 GCA_964371825.1 uncultured Desulfovibrionaceae bacterium | reverse complement strand
GCTGTGAGAGGTAAGAATATGGCTGATGTGACTATTAATCCCATATATTCGAGTAAATAGGCATATATACACAGCATAGCCATAAGAAAAATACTTTGTTTTTCTGTTTGCCAAAGTAAACGTGGAAAGGATATTGGCTTTTTTTCTTTTACAATAGCAAGTACAGATTGGCCAAAATAGATTATAGAGCAGATGAGGCCAAAAATAATAATAACCTTAGGCCAAAAGCTTGGGGGCAACGCAGATTGTTCGTATCCTTCGGTGATATCTACATAGGTAGGCAGGATATAGGTGAGCATTAATATCCAAAAGGCAGTTAAAAATCCGCTAGACAATGCATTGTGTATTTTGGGTGTAGCCATGTTCACTCACAATTTTATTACGTAGTCAAATAGAAACATCTTAGCGGACAAATTTCACAGATATGCTAAGCGATAATAAATCTAACAGTCGAGAAATATTTTGTAAAGCGACACTGAAAATTTTTTATAAGGTTTGACTATTATGTGAAATAATTCTTTTTAAACCGTGTTTTTCTTTTCAGTGTCAGCTTTAGTGTATACTTTTTTTATAAGTTGGGCATGAGGGTTTTTTTCATGTTTTCATATAAGTTAATTTGGTTTTGAATAAATTCTTGCGTGGCTTCAGGACTTAATACATTTGGAATGCACCCTTGGCGTCTAACAATATCTTGCCATTGAGGATCTTTTGCTATTTGTTGTAGCATATTTGCCCAATAGCTAACTATAGGTTCTGGTAAATTTTCTGGACCATAAAGACCTGTCCAACCTACAAGACTTTCCATTTTTTCGTAGCCTAAGTCTTTAAATTTAGGCACATCAGCAAGATCAGGAATACCCACTGTATCAGTAGCTGCTATGGGAATTAAGCTTTTGGCTTCAATTTGGCTTTTTGATTCACCATAATTGCCAGCTAAAAAATCTACATGTCCGCCAAGTAAGGCCGTCATGGCTGCGCCGCCGCCCTTATAGGGAACCATTTTCGCAGCTTTAGGATCTATATTAGCTTGTTGCAACAATAATTGAGGCGCTAATGCCAATAAGGTGAAGGGACCTGAAGCACTGTAACTAATTTTGCCAGGATTTTGGGCAATGGCATCGAGAAGCGACTTAAGGTCTTTATACGGGGAATCAGCTTTTACTAAAAGGACAACAGGGTCGATTTGCAAAATACCTAGCATGGTAAATTGATTCCACTTAAAAGGATTTTTGGGGTTAAATACTGGTGCTAATACTTGCGAACCAATACGCGCTATAAGCAGGTTATAGCCATCTTTGCGTTGTTGGCGTACCCATTGTGAACCAATAATGCCACCAGCCCCTTCTTTATTGATAACCATAATGGTTTTATCAATATATTTACTAAGGGATTCTGCAAATGCTCGTCCTGCAAGGTCAGAAGCTCCTCCTGGACCGTAAGGAGTAATAAGATTGATATTTTTTTGAGGATAATCAGCAGCAATACTATTGGGAACCAAAGCGCAAAAAACTAAACTTATTTGTACAATAACGCCAAAAAAAATGCGAAGATGTGACATTTTGTCCTCCATATTTAAGTGTATGCAAAGGATGTAGGCAATAGACGCAAAACAAACAATCTGTGAGAATAACACATATTTGTGTTGTTCTAAAATACACGCTTGTTCCAAAAATTCATGTGAGGAGATGTCAGAAGAAATTGAGCTTTATACGTGCAGATTAGATAACATCCCTCACAAATAAAAAAATTTTATTTGTGAGGGCGTATGTTTTCGTTATTGGTTTTCTGTACTGATGAGAAAAATTCTCAAGAACAATATGCTCTATTGCATACAGTCAAGCCAGTGATAGGCAGAAGCATTTTCTGGAGCATGCGCATTAAGCTGCATGGTACAACCACTACAGCCGGTAAGTACAACGTGCTCTTCCTTAGTATCTTTGCTGCTAAGGCCTTCCCAGCAACGATCTGCTAAATCCTTACTTAACGTAGGATTAATCATTTTTAAAACACCACCAAATCCGCAGCATTTGGCCTTGCCTTTTTGTAAGCCTTGTAACGCAGCACCTAAAAATTCTGCATCAGCATCCTTACCACTCCAGTGGCAAGGAGAGTGATACGCATAGCTTTTGGGAGCGTTGGGCATAACTTCAACTTTAGCATCACGCAGAATATTTGATAATGGCATTAATGCCTTAGTCCATGCTTCTGCATCGCTACCGATTAATACACCTGGCATGGATGCATAGTCTTTAAGGCTATGTAAACAAGAAATACAAAAGACTACAATCTTAGGCATACCAAGTTGTTTCCACACTTGTACATTGTGGCTAGCAACTTTTATGGCTGCATCATTCATACCTGCATGGTGATACGTACCACCACAGCATTTAAAGTCATTACCGGTTACAATCATACCGCCAAGAGCTTGTACGTAGTTTTTGGTTTTTTCTTCCCAAACAGGACGCAGTCTTGTGGCAGTACAACCGCCGAAAATCACGAAGCTTTGTCCACTTACAGCAGAGTTAGCATCTGGTACAAGGCGTAACCAAGGTTTTAACGGAGCAGGCTCTTTCATGGCTAAGGCTGCAGCATGCATAATAGCAAGTTTTGTGGGTAAAAACTTGTTGGGCACTACAGGAGCCATGGTTGAAGCAATGGGCCAAAGGAGTTTGCCGTTGGCAATCCATTCTTTCCAAAAGTATTGCTGCCAGCGTGGATGACGTGCACGTGCATCTGAAAGAGCTTCTGGCACTGAAAGGCGGCGTGCACAAGCTAATTTACAACGTTCACAACTGGTGCAATTGCCCGTAAGGTCAATCATTTTTTCCCAATGAAGTTTGCCATCATCATCCCAAGCTTTATACATGAGAGTTTGTTTGGCCTTGGGACTATATTCTTCACTTTGTTTTAAAGCAAAGACAGGGCACTCAGCAAGGCAAGCACCACATTGGGTACAAACTTTATTCTGTTTCATACTAATACCCTTTGCCGGGATTCATGATGCAGTTGGGGTCAAAAACTGCTTTGATATTTTTCATAAGCTCAAGTTCTCTGGGGGGAATTTGCCATGTGGGATCTTTAGAAATACCACAACCATGTTCGCCAGATTCTGTGCCACCAAGCTCTAGTACAGCTTTGTTAATGGCATATTTAGCCTTCATAATTCTTTCTTTAAGTTCGGCATCATTAGCATCATACATAAGGTTCACATGGATGTTGCCATCGCCTACATGGCCAAAATTTAAGAAAATAACATTATGTTCCTTGGCTATAACTTCCATAGCCTTAATGGCTTTTACAAGTGAGCCACGAGGTACGGTTACATCATCGGTAACTTTGTCTGGACCAAGTATGAAGGTGGTTGGATTGATACGACGACGAATTTCCCAAAGGGGTTCTTCTTCTTTAGAACCAATACCAGTTTTGTGCCACTTAGAAGTAGGAATATTATTTACAATACTTTCAATCTCAAATGGGAGGGTTTTAATACTACCATCTACACGAATTAAAAGTACAGAACGTACATCTTCAGGCCATGGTACAGTGCCATTTTGTGCCATTACGTCAATAATGGCATCGCCAATGTATTCAAGAGCGCAAGGTAATACACCAGCAGCAAAAATTTGTCCCACAGCATTAAGCGCTGATTCATAACCGTCAAAGCCTACAAGCACAGATGCTGAAGCTTCAGGTTTTGGAATAAGTTTAAGCCATAATTTAGTGATAACGCCAAGGGTTCCTTCTGAACCTACCATAAGACGAGATAGATCAAGACCAACTACGTCTTTGTGGTTGCGTCCACCAAAGCGAACAAGTTCTCCGCTTGGTAACACAACTTCCATGCCGAGCACAAAATCACGAGTTACACCGTATTTTAATGCGCGCATACCGCCAGCACAGGTAATGGTATTGCCACCAATGGTAGAAACTTTAACTGTGGCTGGGTCTGGTGGGTAGTAGAGTTTTTGTGCTTCACAAGCAGCTTGAAATTCAGCTGTAATAACGCCGGGTTCTACAACAGCTACAAAATCTTCATTGGAAATTTCAAGAATATTATTCATTTTCAAAGTTGATATAATAAGACCTGGCTCAACAGGAACACAATCGCCAACAAGGTTGGTACCACGACCGCGCACATATACAGGTAGGCGAATATCATTGGCCCAGCGCATAACCTTTTGAATTTGTTCAACGCTGCTAGGGCGTACTACAGCTAAGGGTTTACCTCTTTTCATGCTGGCATCAGATTCAAATACATAAAGTTCTTCTGCGCTTGTTAATACATCGCCGGGAAAAACTTCATTTAAAAAGTCTATATGTTCCTTGGTCAGCTCGGTGGTATAATTTGCCATGATAACCTCTTTTTACAAGGGTTAGCGAACATAGCCGCTAACCCTTAAATGTAGTCAATATGTTATAGTATTATTTTACAAGACCGATAATGGGCCACCAGAAAATCAAGGCACCTAAAAGACAAAAACACATTAAGGTAGCTAAAGGAATAGCGCCCTTAAGTTGGTCCTTAACTTGATAACGGCCGGTGCCGTAGAAGATAAGGTTTGGTGCGGAGTTAAATGGCATGAAGAATGCACCGCCAGCAATGGAAAGAAGGGTGATAAGACCCACAACGCCAGCGTCAAAGCCTCTTTGTTGCGCAATACCGATGGTAATGGGCACCATAATCAAAATCATGGCATTCATGCCCGCAAATAAAATGTGCATAAACATGATAGCAAAGATAATTATAGCACAGAACTCGGTGAAGCCAAGGCTGTTGATGAAGGCAGACTTAGCAAAGAAGGTATCGATAAGCCACTTAAAGCCACCAGTTTTGTTAATAACACCTGCAATACCAATAGCAAAGCCAAGCCAAATCATAGCAGCCCAAGAAATTTTATTACCAACTTCCTTCCAAGTTACAGCGCCGATGCCGGGCATAAAGAGTAAGATGAGTAAGAATACTGTGTGGGTAGAAGGAATCTTATGGATAAATTCAGTTGACCACAAAATAGCTACAAGGCCAAGTAAGTAGGCGGTGTGCTTTTCTGGTTTGGTGATAGGGCCAAGTTCTGCAAGCTTTTCTTTAGCCATTTGACGGAACACTTCAGGATCATCAAGTGTGAACGGGAAAATCTTATACATAAGTAAGGGTAAGAGTAAGAGCACTGGAATACCAGGTACACATGTGGCAACAATCCAGTCATTCCATGTGTAACTAACACCAGTCATATCTAAGATAACCTGTAAACCGAGGAGGTTTGCACTTGTAGCAGTTAAGAACACAAAGGTGTTGGTGGTGTTAACAAAAAGGTTAGAAAGCATAATGGTGTGGTCACCCTTATACTCACCAGCTTTAAAGCCCATACCTTCACACATACCGTCACAAACGCCACACAAAAGGGCGCCACGAGCGGTGTTAGAAGGCATAACCGGGGATAACAAGTTGTTAACCATGGTTGTGGCATACAAAATTTGCAATGGACCCTTAGCGTATTTTGCCAAGAAGATGTAAGCAAGACGACGTCCAAGGCCGGTGTGGCTGATGGTAGCACCAAGGAGCATGGCAAGAAGAGTCATCCACCAAATCATGGAGCTAAAGCCGCCAAGAACTTGCCCGCCGGGGATTTTCACAATGGTAATGAGCACAGCGCCTGCTAAAAGGGCGGTGAGGTACTCAGGGATTGGGCGGATAATCCACCATGCAATAGAGGTTAAAAAGATGAGCAATGCTGCCTTATTTTTATCTTCGAGCCCTTCAAATGGCACGAATAAATACAGTGCAAGCATGGCTAGCGCAAAGGCTATGGAAATTAGGGTTTTTTGCATGATTCCTCCTCTTTAAGGCTAATGCATTTAAAAATTAATACCAACTATCCTTACGAAGCCCTTCAAATCTCACCGTACTAGGTGTTATTTGAAGGGCTTCGTTGATATCTTATTTAATGTGTTTTTTTACTTCGTCTACAATTTCCTCAAGTTTATTCACAACTGTGACACCAGCTTTTTTGAGTGCCTCATGTTTTGATTGTACAGTGCCAGCATTACCCGCAATAATAGCGCCAGCATGCCCCATTTTCTTTTCTGCAGGGGCTGTAGCACCAGCAATAAAGGCTAGCACTGGCTTGCCAAAATCTACGCTTTCCAAGTATGCAGCAGCTCTTTCTTCGGCACCGCCGCCAATTTCACCAATCATTATCACAACATCAGTGTCTTTGTCTTGTCTAAAAAGCTCTAAAATTTGCTCAAAGCTGCTTCCGGGCACGGGGTCTCCGCCAATGCCAACACAAGTGCTTTGACCAATATTTTGTAAAGTGAGCGTAGATGCAGCTTCGTGGGTAAGTGTTCCACTACGAGAAACAATACCTACACGGCCTTCGCTATATAAAAAGCCTGGCATAACACCGGCTTTGCTTTTTCCAGGGCTGATAATACCAATGGTATTGGGGCCAACAACGTGTACGCCAGCTTTTAGGGCAGCTTCACGAATTTTCATGGTATCATGCACGGGCATATGCTCGGTAATGATAACAATAAGACCAATACCATTATCAATGGCTTCAAGTGCACCATCAAGCACAGCATAAGGAGGTGTCATGATGAGAGAAACATCAATCTTACCTAAATTGTCAATGGCTTCAGCAACAGTGTTAAATACGGGTAAGCCATCAACTTTTTCGCCGCCCTTACCGGGAGTAACACCGCCCACAAGCTGTGAGCCGTATTCTAGGTGGTAAGGAACGTGCAAGCGAGCTTGTTTTCCTGTCATGCCTTGTAGGATTATTTTGCTTTCTGCATTAATTAAAATGGACATGGCTAGTTCCCCTTTAAGGCATTCATAAGATTTTGTACAGCTTCTTCAGTTGTGCCGTACTTTACAATGGGAATATTTCTTTCTTCAAGCATGGCCCAACCTTCATCTTGAGAGTTGCCACGCATTTTTACAGAAATTTTTGCTGTGGGCTTGTCTTCATCAATAACACGAGCAATGCCCTTAGCAACTACTGCGCAGTTGTTGATGCCGCCAAAGATATTGATAACAACACCTTTAACGCCAGCTGTAGCTAAAGAAATACGTAAAGCTTCAGCCATGTTGTCTGTGCTAATGCCACCACCAGTATCAAGGAAGCTAGCTGGCTTTCCACCGCAATAGTTAACCATATCAATGGTAGCCATGCCAAGACCTGCACCACCAGCAATTACTGCCACATTACCTTCAAGAGTAACGTAGTTAACGCCAATAGATGCAGCTTTTACTTCCAACTCGTTACTTGGCAAGTTGTCAGTTTGGGCAATTTTTTGACGCTTTAAAGCAGAATCATCAAGAACAGCTTTTGCATCAAGGGCAAGGCACTCACCTTCAGGAGTGAGAATCAAGGGGTTAATTTCAAGCGTTGTGCAGTCGCGTTCAAAAAATGCCTTAATAAGACGCATAACTACATCGCAAACCTTAGGTAAGGATGTGTCTACAAGGCCACTTTTGCGTAATTCTTCTAAAATTACATGACGACGTGGTAGCTCAAGAGGAGATAAATAGTATTTGCATACCTTTTCAGGGGTTTTTTCTGCTACTTCCTCAATATCCATGCCACCTTCAGTGGAGAAAATAAGCACAGGCTTACCTTCTGCAGGGTCAAGAGTTACGCCTGCATACAGTTCTTTGGCAATTTCTCTGGCAGATGCAATAAGAAGAATTTCGCAAAGTTCTTCCTTAATGGTCATACCAAGAATGTTGGTAGCAGCAGTGCGAAGGGCAGCTTCATCGCTTACAACCTTAACTCCGCCAGCTTTACCACGTCCGCCAGCGAGCACTTGGGCTTTAACTACAACAGGATAACCAAGTTCTTTGGCAGCGCTAACAGCTTCTTCAACACTACTTGCTGTTTGCTCTGGTGGGGTTATAATGCCTTGCTCTCGCAAAAGCCTTTTCCCTTCATATTCAAGCATTCTCATTTAACGTTCCTCCACCTTTGCTACGCGCTCGTAGCCGGCGTCAAAGGCACTGAAGTTTTTGGCAATAACCTTGGCAGGAAAGGTATCTTCCAGAGCCTTTTTACAAGTTTCACTACTAATCCAGCCTGTAGCTTTGGCAAGAGCGCCAAACATAACAACGTTGGCAACTACACGCATGCCCATTTCTTCTTCTGCAATACCTGTGGCAGGTACGCTCCACACGTTGCTAAAACGTGCAGGAATTTCAGAAACAAGGGTGCTGTCTACAAGTAAAAGGTGATCGTCTTGTAAGGAATCACCATAAAGGTTTAATGCAGGTTGTGACATCACAAGCATAGCATCAAGATTTAAAGGCTTAATGTAATCTATATCTGTATCGGAGGTTACAATATCAGTTTTACAAGCGCCACCGCGAGATTCTGGACCATAACTTTGCGTTTGGGCAACAGGTTTACCGTCAAATTCACCAAGGCCTTTAGCAAGTAAAACACCTATGGAAATAACACCTTGTCCGCCAAAGCCTGCAATGCGTAGTTCTTTGCGCATAATTACTCCTTTTCCACCGTAATGGCCATTTCAGGGCATACTAAGGCGCAGCTTTCACAAGAAACACATGTTTCTTGATCTACAACCGGGGTTAAATACCCCTTAGCATTACGCTCTGTACCTTGGCGCAAAGCTTCTGGCTTGCATACAACAAGACAAAGTTCGCAGCCTTTGCAAAATACTGTGTCGATAGTTACAGACATGACTTATTTCTCCTTACGTGCAGGGCTGAAGGCCACTTGATCTGGGTTGTGATGTAACACACCCACATGGAATTGATTTCCTTCGAGGGCTTGATCTTTTTTGAGCACAGCAAGTCTTTCAAATTCTTTGAATAAGAATTTAGGATCGCCGTTACCAAACATATTGCGTCCTGCTTGAACGGGGCAAGGTGTCATAACTTCAACAAAGGAAAAGCCATTGTGGTTAATGGCTTGTTCTAAGGTTTTAGCAAGGCGACGTGGGCGAGAAGATGTTTCACGGGCCACAAAACTAGCACCTGCAGCAGTAACAAGAGATACAGAATTGAACACTGGCTCAGGGTTTCCGTAAGGGCTTGTTTTTGTAATTGATTGTGTGTATGTTGTGGGTGAGGCTTGACCGCCAGTCATACCATAAATGTGATTGTTAACCATAACCACTGTGATGTCGATATTACGACGTGCAGCATGAATTAAGTGGTTGCCGCCAATGCCCATACAGTCGCCGTCACCGGTGAAAACCACAACTTTGCGCTTTGGTTGAGCTAATTTAAGTCCGGTAGCTACAGCAATAGCACGACCGTGTAGGGTGTGCATAACGTCAGCATCAATCATTACCGGAATCCAGCTAGAGCAACCAATGCCGGAAACATAGGAAAAATCATCAAAGCCAAGTTTTTCGGCTACACGAACCATAGCATTTAAAATTATGCCGTCGCCACAACCAGGACAAAAAATGGTAGGTAGGGCGCTTTTACGTAAATATTTTTCGGCTAGTGGATTCATTATTTTGCTCCTCTGATTGCTTTGAGGATTTCTTGAGGCGTAGGCATTTCTCCGCCAATTTTTGGTAAAGAAATAACAGGCTTACAGATAGCAGATTGTACTTCACGACAAATTTTGCCGCTGTTCATTTCAGGAACAATAAAGGTATCTGCTGTTTTGGCCAAATCTTTTAAGAAATCGTCGGGGAAGGGGAATAAGGTACGAAGACGTACAAAACCCACTTTTTCGCCTTGTTCTCTTGCATCGCGTACTGCACGTTGTGCAGAGCGGGCGGTGCTACCATAGGCTACAACGATGGTCTTGGCATCTTCAATGGATTCTGTTTCGTAATCAATAATATCATCAAGATTGCGAGTAATTTTTTCTTGTACATTGCGTAAACATTGAGCACTTGGACCATGAAGGTGCCCTACACGTGTGCCCATGGGGTCATGCAATTGGCCGTCCACAAGAATTTTGTGACCTTCGCCAAAGTTTGCACGATATGGTACGTGACGGTTTGATGCAATGGGGGCATACGGTTGATAATCTTCACCCTTTGGTGGTGCAACACGATCCCATGTTTCTACATCAGCAGGTATAGTTACACGCTCGCGCGTATGACCTACAACTTCGTCAGAAAGTATAATTACTGGAGTTAAGTAACGTTCTGAAAGGTTAAATGCATGAATAGTCATATCTAAAGCTTCTTGCGCAGATGAAGGAGCAAGAACAATAAGTTCATAGTCTCCATGGCTACCATAGCGAGCTTGATATACATCTTGTTGTGCTGGTAGTGTTGGTTGGCCAGTGCTTGGTCCACCACGCATAACATTAATGATTACGCAAGGTGTTTGTGTTAAACTTGCGTAGCCTATACCTTCTTGGACAAGAGTAAAGCCAGGGCCAGAAGTTGCTGTTAAGGTTTTTTGACCGCCCCAAGCAGCACCAAGCAAAGCATTAACTGAACCAAGTTCATCTTCCATTTGGATGAATACGCCATCTACTTCAGGCATACGTTTTGCCATTACTTCCGCAATTTCAGTGGCAGGTGTAATGGGGTAGCCTGCAAAAAAACGACAGCCAGCCAAAATGGCCCCTTCTGCACATGCTTCATTACCTTGCATGACGCGTACTACGGGTTCTTTGTTACTCATAGAGCCTCCGTTCTATTCTGTACTTAAGTTTGTTTCATTCAATGAAACGTTGTTTTATTTTATGCAAAGCTATTCTTTTTGTCAATAGGCTTACAAAACATTGACAAGAAAGTTAGTTTGTATACGCTATGAGCATGTTATCTAAGGTGTTGTATGATAAGAAAAATTGTTGTACGTTATCTTTATGTTAACAATGAAATGTGCGGCGTGTCGTCGAAAATTATGGAAATATCAAAAACTAGGAAAAGGCGAAGTTGTACGTTGCCATAAGGCGCGTATTAGTAAGATTTTTGATATTGATGAACACGATGGTAAGGTGTGGTGCCTGTGCGGTAAGCCTATTGGTATTGATAAGGGGAGCTTTTATAGCATGGTTAAAGGGAATTTTACCTATGCCGGTACTAAAACAACTAAACTTTAGTTGATGCTGAA
>CAYJOQ010000080.1:0-11362 GCA_964371825.1 uncultured Desulfovibrionaceae bacterium | reverse complement strand
CTGTCAACGCTCCATAAGACTCCTGCACAATGAATTGTGCAGGAGTCTTCAAAAAGCTATCACTTTTGTATTGTAGGGTAAAAAAGACGAAAAAACATGCACATTACTGTGCTGTTGTGTAATGCCGATGTAGTCAGCACATATTCACGAGTAAAAAGGCCCCATATGTTTTTGATATCTGGCTTTACTTTGCTCTATAATATTTTTTTCAAAATACATACGCCTTTGAAAAGCAAGGCCATCTAAAATTAGCCCCACAGAAAAAAGAATCGCAGCTATAATTTCAAAAGCAGCTGCCGCTATAACCGAAGGTACTTTGGTGATATATCCTGTTTGGAAAAATTCCACCAACACCGAAACCCCTACCAAAAGCCCAAGCATTGCAAAAAAAACACTGAGCACAGAAAAAAAGAATAATGGTCTGTAATGTCGTGCAATTCTAAAGATAGCCAAGAGCACGCGCAAACCATCATGCACTGTACTCAACTTAGAAAAACTGCCTTGTGGTCTATCCACATAACGAATGGGAATTTCTCTATAACGAAAACGTCCTTGGGCGGCAAAAAGGCTTATGTCTGTTTCTAACTGAAAACCTTCTACAAGCAAAGGATAGGTGTGCACAAAAGCCCTACTTAAAGCTCTATACCCTGTCATGGCATCAACAAGGCTCGAACTACCAAGGGCATTCACAAGTTTGGTGACAATATTATTTCCTATGCTATGTAAAGGGCGGGTCTTACCTCTGTCATAATCACCTTGCGAAAACCTATCTCCAAGTACCATATCTGCTTCGCCCTTAAATATGGGTAGCACCAAATCAATGGCTTGATTTGCTGGATAAGTGCAGTCAGCATCGGCCAATAAATACACCTCTGCTTCAACTTCTAAAAAAGCACGACGTACAGCATTACCCTTACCGAGACGATTTTCTTTTAAGACAGCACCGTCAATGCCATATTCGGCAAAAGCATTTTTAGCCAAGGCATAGGTATTATCAGAAGAATTATTATCCACCACATAGATGCGTGCATAGGGCAAAGCCTCATGAAAAGAACACATGGTTTGGACTACCGTAACAGCCTCATTATGAGCCGGCAAAATTATTGCGATATCACGCTGTTGTTCAAAGGAAATATGCTGTGTCATAAAAAGCCTTTTGTTTATATTGTAACAGTTTTGCAAAATAAATAACACAGAAATGTATGTATGTGTCGACTATGTAATCGACCGATAAATCAAAAGTAGGCGCAATTTATTTGCGCCGTTAAGCGATTGATTTTCGTGCCTTTCCGCTTGGCAGCTTTGCTGACAATAGCACGTCGCCTCCTTATACCCCTTTGGGAAAAACCGCCTCTTTGCATGATAAACATCACCAGAAATGCGTATCATAAAAGATTTCCCCATGCAGCGTAAATATCCATGCCTTAGAAAAATTTTTTGCACATTTCAGTCTTAACAGTAAAAAAATTTTCGCAAAATCCTTTACAATGCGAAATTATGCTTATCTTATGGAATGTACATAGCAATAAAAAAATTACGCCTTAATAGGCTTTCACGCAAGAAGTATAGTACACATGAGTAAACACTCACCTCAGTATAGCGTATAACACGCTTATATTACATACGTAAAATTTTTTGCTTGCAAAAATGTTACATCTAGCGCAATGTGCGCAACGTATACGACACACATATGTGGAAATTTATCGAGGGAGAAACGCATGACCCGCAAAGACAGAACTGAAGGCATTTATAGCCGCAAAGAAGTACTCGACGAAAGTGAACGGCGACAATACTGCCTTATCCAGCTAAAAGACTTGCTCTCCTATGCTTACAGATATTCTGAGGATGTAAAAAAGCGCTTTGATCGCGCACAATTTAATGTAGAAAAGTTTAAAACCCTTTCTGACATTAAGCACATTCCTATCTTAAAAAAGAAAGAACTTATTTTCTTACAATCCATGGGCCCACGCCTTGGTGGACTACTCACCAAGGATATTGGAGATTTGAAGAGAATATTCCTTTCACCTGGCCCCATATTTGATCCGGAAGATAGAGGAGAAGATTATTGGGGATACACCGAAGCTTTTTACTCCACAGGCTATCGCCCAGGAGATGCAGTACAAGTAACCTTTAACTACCATCTGTCTCCTGCGGGACTTATGTTTGAAGAGCCTTTGCGCAACCTTGGCTGTGCCGTTATTCCTGCCGGCCCATCCGAGGCATCCACACAGCTTGACATTATGCAAAAACTTCGTGTTTCCGGCTATGTAGGCACGCCAAGTTATCTTATGCACCTTGCGCAAAAAGCAGAAGAAAAAGGCTTAAACCTACGCAAAGACCTTTTCCTTGAAGTAGGTTTTGTCACCGGTGAGCGCCTTTCAGAAAAAATGCGTAATCAACTTGAAAAGAAATATGATTTACTCCTACGTCAAGGCTACGGCACCGCCGATGTGGGTTGCATTGGCTATGAATGTTTCCACAAAACAGGGCTGCATATTGCCAACCGTTGTTATGTGGAAATATGCCACCCAGATACGGGCATTCCTTTAAAAGACGGTGAAGTGGGTGAAATTGTAGTAACGGCCTTTAACAAGACCTACCCACTTATACGCCTTGCTACCGGAGACCTTTCTTTCATTGACCGCAATCCTTGCGCATGCGGGCGCACAAGTCCGCGTCTTGGTGCCATTGTTGGCCGCGTAGATACCACAGCTCGTATTAAGGGCATGTTTGTGTATCCACATCAAGTTGAGCAAGTCATGAGTCACTTTGATGAAGTAAAACGCTGGCAGATTGAAGTTACTAACCCCGGCGGCATTGATGAAATGGTTCTATATGTAGAATCTAGTGAATTTACGCGTGAAGAAGAAATGTTGCATCAATTCCGTGAAAAAATTAAATTACGCCCTGTGCTGAAAGTACTTGTTCCTGGTAGCCTACCTCCGCAAATCAGACCTATTGAAGATAAGCGTGAATGGGACTAAACATATACACTATTATGCAAAGGATATAGGCTTCAGAATTTTTTATAAAAGCCATCCATTGGCAAAAAATTCATCCTATGAGGCCTATATCCTACCATAGAAATATGGCGTTTAAAGGTTTTAACGAAGCATGGCAACGGAAATAGAACGAAAATTTCTCGTGCTTGGCACAGATTGGCTCCACGAGGGCCTTTGTGGCACTGCGTATCTACAAGGCTACTTAAGCCTTGAAAAAGATAGGACTATTCGAGTGCGCTGCGCAGGAGAAAAGGGTTTCATAACCATCAAAGGCCCCTTACGAAATAATGTCTGCGCCCTTATGTGTGCAGAATATGAATACGAAATTCCCAAAGAAGAAGCCTTAGAACTCTTACACTCCCTTGCACACAAACCGCTTATTGAAAAAACGCGGTATACACTTACCTATGCAGATAATGTATGGGAAATTGATGTATTTTCTAAAGAAAATACGGGCCTTATAATAGCTGAGATTGAGCTAGAATTTGAAAATCAACAATTTGTAAAACCTCCATGGGTAGGTGATGAAGTGACACATGATGTACGGTATAAAAACAGTAGTCTTGTCACATATCCCTATAGTTTATGGTAAATATATAGAGGCATATCATGGCGCACAAAGGCCCACACATATCCATTTCACCTGATTATGTTGTTAACCGTATTTTACGCATTAACCGCAATGACTTTGAAGAATGGCCAGAATCTGTTCGCAGGCTCGCCATTGCCATTGCTGAAGAACTTTTTTTAGTGGCGTATAATCCTTTTATCGATATAGAAAATGTGCGCCAAAGTGTACAAAAACGCTATGAAACGGAATCGCTCGCCCTTGCACACCATTTTGCCACAAGCATTGGTGAAGGCATTACCATGTTTTGGTCGGCTCACGCAGCCGAAAGCGCTTTTAGAAGTGAGCTTATTGATGCCTTTAAAACGTTTATGCCTGACGAGTGCATTATCAACCGGCCTGGCGCATTGGTTGAAAATGCAACTGATGCCACTGACTTACGTATGGAATTGCCCCTTTGTGTGGTGGAACCAAATACCACAGAACAAGTGGCAGAACTTGTGCGCCTTGCCAATGAAAGAAAGTTTGCCATCATACCTCGAGGCGGCGGTTCAGGCATGACTGGCGGTGCTGTGCCGGCACGTAAAAGAACTGTTATCGTAAACCTTACACGCCTCACATGCATAGAACCCATTGATACACAAAATCAAACTGTTACTTGTCAAGCTGGGGTATTAACTCACGAAGTTATAAAGGCTGCCAAAAAGCATAAACTCTTCTTTTCAGTAGACCCTGCATCTAAGCTTGCCTCAACCATTGGCGGTAACATTGCAGAAAATGCGGGGGGGCCATGCGCCTTTGAATATGGCACTACACTTGATAATCTGCTTTGGTGGCGCATGGTTACACCTACTGGTGAAATTATTACCATTGAGCGTAAAAACCATCCGCGCCATAAACTTTTAGAAAGCGAAACGGCTACCTTTGAAGTACGAGATATTTCTGGCGGCGTGCGTAGTGTTGTACATTTACGGGGAGATGAAATTCGCCTTGTGGGTCTTGGTAAGGATGTTACCAATAAAGCCCTTGGAGGATTACCTGGTCTGCAAAAAGAAGGAGTTGATGGCATAATCACTGAAGCTTCATTTATTTTGCATAAAGAGCCCTTACATTCACGGGTTATGGTACTGGAATTTTTTGGACGCTCTATGCACACAGCAGCCGTAGTCATTGGCGAACTTGTAGCTTTGCGTGATAAAATACGTGAAAAAGGCGACTATGCACATTTATCAGCCTTGGAAGAATTTAACGTAAAATACGTTCAAGCTATTGAATACAAAAGGAAATCAACGCAATACGAAGGCGATCCCATTTCGGTAATTATTTTACAAGTAGATGGCGATGAACCTCATTTGCTTGATGAATGTGTGCAAGAAATTGTGGACGTTGTGAATAAGCAAGACATGGTTGACATCATGGTTGCTCAAGATGCCAAGGAAGCAGAACATTTCTGGGAAGATAGACATCGCCTTTCTGCCATTGCCAAACGTACTTCAGGTTTTAAAATTAATGAAGACGTGGTTATTCCCATGGCGCGCATCCCTGATTTTGCCTTGTTCCTCGAACAGTTAAACCTTGAATGTGCTGCAGCAGCCTTTCGTCATGCATTACAATCTGTGGGTCGTTTATCGGGCTTTCCCTTGGAAGATAAGGATGTAAACCGAGAATTTACCTTTGCTTCAAAGGTGGCTCGCGGCGATATTTTAGCTACGGAATTAAGTGACGAAGAAATGTTTATGCGCGCGACACTCTTTTTAAAAGAGTTACGTTCGCAGCACCCACATCTTTCAAAAAAAATACAAAAAATTCAAGACTATATGTATGCAAGCCGCATAATTGTGGCAAGCCATATGCACGCAGGTGATGGTAATTGCCATGTAAATATTCCTGTTAACTCAAGTGACCACCACATGCTAGAACAAGCAGAAAAGGTGGCAGCTAGAGTTATGCAAACGGCACAAGATATGGATGGTGCTGTATCTGGTGAGCACGGCATAGGCATTACCAAGGTTGCCTTTTTGCAGCCAGAAAAAATGCAAGCACTACGTGAATTTAAAGAACGTGTTGACCCGCGTGATATTCTTAATCCGGCCAAACTTGTGCATAAGGAATTGCCTGTACAGCCTTTTACTTTTTCTTTTAACGGGCTTATTAATGATATCCGCAGTAGCGGCATACCAGGCAAGGATCAACTTATTGACTTGCTAGGTGCGGTGCAAAACTGTACCCGCTGTGGCAAATGTAAACATGTGTGCTCCATGGCTTACCCAGAACGCTCCATGCAATGGCACCCGCGTAATAAAAACATGGTTCTTGGAATGCTCCTTGAAGCTCTGTATTACAGCCAAGCACACACCGGACGCCTTGACGAACGTCTTCTTGGGCATGTGCGTACCATGTTTGAGCACTGCACCGGCTGCGGACGTTGTACCTCTGTATGCCCGGTTAAAATTCCTTCTGCAGAAGTGGCTCTAACTTTACGCGCCTTACTTGAGCGTGAAGGGGCTGGGGGGCACCCCATAAAAAGCCGTGCTTTAAGCTGGCTTGTGGTGCAAGGACAAAAACGCATCCCAAAAGCAGCCAAAATGGCTTCGCTTGGGCAAAAAACACAGAATAATATTCTTGGATTCATTCCTGATTCATGGCGCAAAAAACTTCAAAATCCACTTTTTGCCGCTAAAGGACCCAAAACAGGTTATACCAATATATACGAATCCTTAAAAGTGCATCGTGGGCATATTTTCACGCCTGTGCACAGCAGCAATGAAACAGACCAAAACGCAACTACAAAAAAAGCAGCAGTGCTCTATTTTCCTGGTTGTGGCGGCGGACTTTTTCACGATCGTATTGCTCAATCAGGCATATATTTATTACTTAAAGCTGGTCATACGGTTATTGTTCCGCCAAAGCATCTTTGCTGCGGCTATCCACTTATTTCTGCCGGAATGGAAAAAGCAGCCAAGAAAAATCGCGAAAGCACACGTAAGCAACTTTTACAGCTTATCGAAGACGCACGTAATGCAGGTCACGACTTGCGCTACTTTGTCACTGCATGTGGTTCATGCATTGAAGGCATTGAACGTATGGACATTTTAGAAAAAGCAAACCTTACGCTTCAAGATGTCGTACAGCTTACCATTGAGCACTTGCAACCTATCTCCAACCTTGACGGCGCACCTCGCGTGTATCATGGCGCATGCCATGCCGAATGGGCAGGAGTGCATAAAATTAAAGGGCGAGAAAAGCTTTTACAGGCATTGAGCACCTTTAGCGGTGCCTCCTTTGTAGTTTCGCCTGGGTGTTGCGGAGAATCCGGGCTTGGATTTATCACCTCACCGCATATTTATAACCTTTTACGCGAACGTAAAAAAACAAATTTGCAAGAAGCCTTAGCACATTATGCTGGGCCCATTATTGTAGGATGCCCTTCATGCAAGGTGGGCATTGGACGCATACTTTTAAGTATTGATGATAAACGCCCAATTTTGCACGTAACTGAATGGCTTGCTCAGCATATAGCTGGCCCCGAATGGAGAACAATGTTTAAGAAAAGCATTCAAGAAAGTCGAGGCCCTGTAAGAGAAGTACGCGTATAATACCATAGTTTTCTACTCTGAAAATACTTTATGGCATAGACCACTTTTGTATGCAGAGATAAATATTAAAAAACAAACAGTAAATTCCATTTTTGGCAGTGCCTTTATCATTGCATATTGTTCCTATTGCATATACACTGCGGTACTATTACATAAGGAGTGCATACTCCATTAACATACACTAGTAATTATGAAATTAAAAACTATCATAAAAAAAACCTTCTTAGCCCTTGTTGCTCTTGGTTTATTATCCGGCATTTTAGGCGCTCTTGGAGTTGTTGCTTTATTTTATTGGGCAGCACAAGATTTACCAGAAATGGATAGAATTGCTGATTTTCAACCACCACAAGCAACTATCATTCTTGCCAGAGATGGCTCCCCCCTTGGTTCACTGTACCACGAAAAGCGCTTTACGGTTCCTTTAGAGCTTATGTCCCCTTATATTACCAAGGCTTTTTTAGCAGCTGAGGACGACTCATTTTATCAGCATCAAGGCATTGATCCCGTAGCTATTCTTCGTGCTGCTATTGTAAATTTTCAAAGCGGTAAAAGCACCCAAGGCGGTAGCACAATCACCCAACAAGTTATTAAACAACTCTTACTTACTCCTGAAAAAAGTTATCGCCGCAAAATTAAAGAAGCTATTCTTGCTTATAGGCTTGAGAAGCAATTGAGCAAGGATGAAATTTTAACAACCTACTTAAATCAAATATTTTTAGGCCAGCAATCTTATGGTGTTGAGGCCGCATCACGCACGTATTTTGGTAAGCACGCTACAGATATCACACTTGCAGAAAGTGCTCTTTTAGCAGGCATGCCTCAGGCGCCAAGTAGATATAATCCTTTTCGATATCCTCAATCAGCCAAAGCTCGCCAAATGTATGTACTTGGCCGTTTACGCACCTTGCAATGGATTACCGAAGAAGAATATCAACAAGCAGTGGCCGAACCATTGGTGTATTGGACCATGCCTGAAGCACAGCTTGGTGCTGCAGGATGGTATATGGAAGAAGTTCGTCGTTTACTTATCGAATTTTTTAACGAAGAAAATTTAGCGGCCATGGGCATAAAAACACGTAAATATGGTCAAGACTATGTATACGAAGCCGGACTTACAGTAACCACAGCCATGGACCCCATACACCAAGAAAGTGCGGCTCAAGGCCTTCGTAAAGCCTTAGAAGCACTCACTAAACGACAAGGATGGCGCGGACCTTTGCAAAATCTAGCGCCAAACCAATGGGCAAACTTTACTGAAAAAACGGCATTTTCTCCCTATGACTTAGCAGGCGGGCGCTGGGTTAAAGCCCTTGTCACTGAGGTTTCTAAAAATGAAGCTCTAGTGGCACTTGGCAAAAACTACGTGGGCTCAGTGAGTGTAACAACCATGAGCTGGGCACGAAAGCCTAACCCCAGAGTAATAGCCGCTTATGCGCCAGCCATTAAAGATGTGCATAAAGTTCTTAAAAAAGGAGATGTTGTTTGGGTTTCTTCTCCTGAATCCGTTGCCAAAGAAGTAAAAGAAAAGGGGCAGGTGGTTATCAAAGAAGCTACCTTTGATCCCGAATTGATAGAAGTGCAAAAACCTTTTCCCTTGGCATTGGAACAAAAACCTGCAGCTCAAGGTGCCCTTGCATCTATTGAGCCTGGCACAGGTGATGTGGTTGCCCTTGTGGGTGGTTACCAATTTGGCGATAGCCATTTTAATCGTGCAACTCAAGCGCAGCGTCAGCCAGGTTCTGCCTTCAAGCCCATTGTATATTCTGCAGCCATAGACCAAGGGTTTACGGCCTCTACCACCTTGCTTGACGCACCATATGTCTATGTAAATCCCTATACCAATAAAATATGGGAACCAGCCAACTACGAAAAAGACTTTAAAGGCCCCATTGACTTAGCTACCGCCCTTGCGCTTTCTCGCAATACTTGTACTGTGCGTGTGGCTGAACAAATCGGCATAAGTAGTGTGAATATGCGTGCCAAAGCACTTGGCCTTGAGCCACATTTTCCGGAAGAACTTGCTGTAAGCCTTGGTGCAGTGGCTGTTTCACCTTTAAATCTTACCCAAGCATACACTGCCTTTGCCTATCAAGGCTGGGCTGCGCGTCCTCGTATTATTACATCTATTAAAGATTCACGAGGGCGAGAAATTTATTCGCAAAAGCCAGAGCATTGGCAGGCAATAAGCCCTCAAAATGCTTATATAATGTCATCGCTTCTTAAAAAAGTGGTTACCTCAGGAACAGCGCGCCGTGCCCTTGTGCTCAATAAACCTGTTGCTGGAAAAACCGGTACTACTAATAATGAGCATGACGCTTGGTTTGTGGGATATACTCCTTATCTTGTGACCGGTGTATATGTTGGCTATGACCAATTACAACCCTTAGGACGCAGAGAGGCAGGAGGCTATACAGCCCTACCTGCCTTTGTAGAATACCGCAAAAAAGTAGAAGAATTTTACCCTCCTGACGACTTTACCATGCCTGAGGGCATCGTTATGTATGAAGGACTTGCTTACAGGGCAGACCAGCCCATTGAAGGCACCGTTAGCATGGATATGGACACAGAACTTGCCATCGAAGAAGGCGAAGACTTATTCAGACAACTTTATTAATTAGGATCATTACATGCCACCAATTGGTTCCTTAGTTATTATCATAACACCCAAAGGAAAAAGACATTTAAAACGCGTTGAACTAGGCCAAGATTGGCACAGCGGAGACGGCATTTTATCCATGGAAGACGTCGTAAAGGCCACCTATGGCTCTGAAGTATACACAAGCCTTGGTATACCTTTACGCCTTTATGAACCCACATTGCACGACCTTCTTAAGGGTGTTAAAAGACAAACCCAAATTATTTACCCTAAGGATATCGCTTATATTTGTTTACGCCTTGGTATAGGTGAAGGACGTACAGTCATAGAGGCCGGTTCGGGTTCAGGTGCGCTTACGGTGGGGCTTTCGTGGTTTTCTGGCCAAACGGGCCAAGTGCACACCTATGAAGCTCGAGAAGAATTCCATAAACTTGTACGCAGAAATTTAGAATGGGCAGGGGTTGGCAAAAATGTCACCTTACACCACCGAGATATTAGCGAAGGCTTTACCATAACTGGTGCAGATGCTTTATTTTTAGATGTGCGCACCCCTTGGGAATACCTTGAACATGTGCAAAAAGCTGTTCGCCCAGGAGCAAGCTTAGCCTTTTTACTACCCACTGTTGACCAGGTGGGCAAGCTCCTCCTTGGATTAGAAAAGGGCCCCTATGCTGATGTGGAAGTGTGTGAGCTTTTATTGCGCCGCTGGAAGCCTGTAGCTGATCGCTTACGTCCAGATGATCGTATGATTGCCCATACCGGTTTTTTAATTTTTGCACGTCAACAAGAACGTAGCGAAGATTTTGAATCCCGAAAACCTCTTGGAACTCGAGAACGCAAGCAAGAAGCAGCACGCCTTGCCCGACTTGAATCTAACGATATAGAATAATTAAACATATATTTGCGAGCGATAATACCAATGAAAAAAGATCTGATTCTCAAAACCGCAGCCAAACTCTTTGCAGAGCGTGGTTATTCTCGCACATCTACAGCCCTTTTAGCCAAGGAAGCAGGGGTTGCTGAAGGAACCATATTTAGACATTTCAGTAATAAAGAAGATATTTTTATAACACTTCTTAAGCGCTTACATTCGCGTATGGAAACAAATATTTATCAATATTATGAAATTCAAGGCCCTGAAACAAGCATTGAGCGCATTATTTTCTTCATTAAAGCGTGTTATACCTTTGTGCAGCAAAATAGCACTGATTTTGCTCTGCTCTTACGCGATGCTCCAGGAAGCTACGGAGAACCCAATAGCTTAGCCTTCACACATGCCAAAAAGATTTATCTTATTTTACAAGATCACTTTCAATCTGCCATTGAAGATGGACAAAAATTAGGCGATATACGCCCTGAACTTCATGCTGGAGACACAGCATGCCTTATTGCATCATCCATGGTTGGCCTTATGCGTGTTGTGCATTTAGATTTTTTGCATCCATCAGAGGAAATATTGAAAAATCTTATGTATAATACGAGGATATTGTTACAAAAAAACTAAAACCACCCATTTACAAAATATATTTGAGCATACTCATAAGTAAGAATCCACCAGCCTAGCTGGTGGTTTTTCTTATACGAGAGTCCTGCATAATTA
>CAYJOQ010000079.1:0-11481 GCA_964371825.1 uncultured Desulfovibrionaceae bacterium | reverse complement strand
ACTGCTGTCAACGCTCCATAAGACTCCTGCACAATGAATTGTGCAGGAGTCTTGATATACGATGATTTTTATGGAGTCTACAAGAAGTCTTTTGCGTATAGTACAAAGCCCTTGCATTCTCTTTTTGCAAGGGCTTTGTATGACTATTTCGTTAATATATTCTATTGGTATTATTGAGATATTTCTAAAATATCTAGCCAATGATAAATAATGGCATCCTTGGGTGCGTGAGCGCTTAATTGCATGACACAACCGCTACAGCCTGTAAGCACCTTGGTAGGGTTTGTATTTGATGATACAAGACCTTGCCAACATGAATTAGCTAATTTTTCGCTTAAGGTAGGATTGAGCAATTTAAGCACACCGCCAAAGCCACAGCATAAAGATTTACCTTTACTGAGTTGAGGCAATGCCTTGTGCAACATGTGCATGTCTAAATCTTTTTTACCCCAATGACAAGGAGAGTGATACGCAATATTTTCAGGTGCATGCACAGTTTTTTCTAGGTGTGCTGATTCTATAATAGTTGAAAGAGGTGTAAGGCTTGTATTCCATGCTTCTTGCTGTTGTGCACTGCATTCATATTGCTGTAAACTGTGAAGGCATGAAGCACAAAATATAATGAGTTTTGGGCGTCCTGCTTTTTCCCATTGAGCTAGGGTATGCTTTGTGGCTTCTTGGCTAGCTTTGAGCATACCGGCGTGTTCGTAGGTTCCTCCACAACATTGGAAGTGCAAATTTTCTATCACATGAGCACCTAACAAGGTGAGCATTTTTTTTGTTTTTTCAATCCATTGTGGCCTGAGTCGCGTAGCAGTACAGCCTGCAAATAAAGCCACTTGCTTTCCTTTCCATTGAGTACATTCTTGCTCTTGCTTAAAGCGTAACCATGGCTGAGGTTGAGGGGGTTTTTGCATGGCAAGGGCTGATGCGTGAAGTATGGCAAGTTTTGAAGGCAATATTTTTTGGGGCACAAGGGGAGCCATATGTTTTGCTGATGGCCAGAGCATGGCACCGTGTTTTATCCATTCTTTCCATGCAAATTGTTGCCACTTTGGCCGCTTGGCTCGTAAATTAGCCAATGCCTTGGGTACAGAAAGCTTTAAAGGGCATGTGGTTTTACAGCGTTCGCAACTGGTACAGTGGCCTGCCAATTCCGTTACTTTATTCCATTGCAATAACTCATCCCCATGGGGGCCAAGAGCTGTGAGAATAAGCTGTTGTTTGGCCTTAGGGCTGAATTCTTCACCTTTTAAGTTTTTAAAAACGGGGCATGTATTTAAACAGGCCCCGCATTGGGTGCACGTTTGGACAGTTTTCATTATTGAGTAGCCTGCTAAAACATTCTAAGTTAGTTTTATTGGTAATTTGTAGTAGTTGGTAAATCTTTGCGCAATGCTCAAATGAGTTAAAGAGCATTGCGCAGCATTTTTGTACCTTAATAGCCCTTGCCAGGATTCATAATGCCATTAGGATCAAAAGAATTGCGTATTTTGTGCATAAGCGCAAGGGCTTCAGCTTCAATTTGTATACTAGGATCTTTAACAATGCCGCAGCCATGCTCTCCAGAGCAGGTGCCGCCAAGTTCTAATATGGCTTTATTTACAGCAAGTTTTGCAGCATATACACGCTCTTTAAGTTCTGTATCTGCTTCATCGTACAGAAAGTTAACGTGAATATTACCATCACCCACATGCCCGTAATGGATGAGGGTGACATCGTATTGTTTGCCGATACTTTCAATACGTTTGATAGCTGGGACAAGAGAACCACGCGGCACGGTAACATCATCACTGGCCTTGTGAGGCCCAAGTAAAAAAGCTGTAGGATTAATACGCCTACGTATTTCCCAAAGTGGTTCTTCTTCTTCCTTGCCAATACCTGACATGTGCCACATAGATGTAGGAATATTGTCAGTAATCTTTTTTATTTCAAAAGGCAGAGTTTCCTTACTGCCATCTACACGGATAAGTAATAATGAACCAACATTATCTGGCCAAGGAACAGCATTTTGTGATGCTAATAATGTAACTAATCTGTCGCCAATATATTCAAGGGCGCAAGGTAATACACCTGCAGCAAAAATTCTTCCTACAGCGCCAAGGGCAGTTTCGTAATCTTTATATCCTACCAACACAGAAGCAGATGTTTCTGGTTTTGGTAATAGTTTGAGCCAAAGTTTGCTAATGAATCCCAAGGTACCTTCTGAGCCTACCATGAGGCGTGCTAAATCTAGACCCACAACATTTTTGTGATTGCGTCCACCAAATTGTACCAATTGGCCGTTTGGTAAAATCACTTCCATACCCAAAACAAAATCACGAGTAACACCGTATTTGAGCGCCCGCATGCCCCCTGCACAGGTAATAACATTACCACCAAGGGAAGAAGAATTTACAGTAGCAGGGTCAGGTGGGTAGTAGAGTCCTTTAGCTTCACAAGCAGCTTGAAATTCACCGGTATTTACGCCAGGTTCAACTACAGCCACAAAGTCTTCATTGGAAATTTCAATAATCTTATCCATGAGCAGAGTAGAGATAATAATACCCGGAATCACAGGTACGCAATCACCCACAAGATTTGTGCCTCGACCACGTACATAGATGGGAATATGTTCAGTATTGGCCCAGCGCATAAGTTTTTGTACTTGTTCAGTATTTTGAGCTTGTACAACAGCTAATGGTGTACCACGTTTTAAACTGGCATCAGAACCATAAACATGCATATCTTCGGCCTTTGTGAGAACATGGCCAGGAAATATTTCTTCTAAAAAAGCTATATCGGCAGAAGTTAATGACGTTTTGTAGTCAAACATATATGAGTACCTCATCCTGAGTGTTGTACATTTTTTCTTTATGGCTATACCATGGCAGTGACTAGCAAATGTATTCAGATGATATTTGTAAGTACGTACAATGTACTACAAATATCGGTGACGTAGTAAGGATTGTGTAATTATCAAGAAGACATGGACAAGAATGGAATTTCGATAATTGAGCACATACTGTGTACGTATGTATCTTGTATGAATAACATTGTATGCTGTATTGCGTCACACCTTGAATATATTTTGACTGTCTACTATGCAGTCTATGGTAAGCAAAAAAAATATAGTAAAAGCATTGTTGCTTTGTCTTTAACGTTTTGATATATATAGTTTTTTCATATATATCGTAAATGAGTTTTAGTGTGCTTTGCTAGATAAATGCATACACTTTAACCATCGTATAACAATAAAACCTCGTTGCCTTCGTGTTACATAAACTACAAAATTTGTAAAGTGCAAAGAGGTAGCAAAAAAATATGAAATATGTACTGGTTTTTACGATGATGGTACCCCATACTACAATGCACAATGTCTTTGCAGGTTGTATTGAACATAGCAATGGCCAACATGTAATTGGCCTACCAAGCGCGCTGTTTCCAAAAATCTGGCGTAATAAGTATTAATATGGCATAAATCTCTAATCTTCCAAGAAGCATGGCCACACTTAGTACCCATTTGCCAAAATCAGGAATATGCGCAAAGTTATCCACTGGGCCAACACTGCCAAGACCAGGTCCAACATTAGAGATACACGCAAGACTTGCGGTAAATGCTGTTTCTAAATCAAGTTCACACAGTAATAATAAGAGCGTACAAAGAATTAAAAGCCCAATCAAGAGCAGAAAATACGCTACAATAGAAATAATAGCTGTGTGCGACAGGCTTTTGCCATCCATTTTTAAAGGGCGTACCAAACGCGGATGTAAAAAGCGAAAATTTTCATATGCGGCTAAACGGGTGAGTATATATACTCGTAATACTTTGAGTCCGCCAGCGGTGGAGCCCACGCACCCTCCTATCAGGGTTAAAATAAGTATAATACCTAAGGAAAATGAGGGCCATAGGGCATAGTTTTCACTGGCAAAGCCCGTGGTGGTACAAATAGAAACAACTTGAAATGCGACGGTGCGCACAAGATTTTCTAACTCTGCAAGACTGTGTAGCGGAAATACATGTTGTGCCCATAAATGTATACTTATAGCGACAATGCTTAAAGCAAGAATATAGAGATAGGTACGGCATTCTGCATTTGTAAAAAAACAAAGGTAATCACCACGTAAAAATCGTAAATGTAGAGTAAAATTTATGCCCGCAATACACATGAAAACAATGATAGACCATTGAATAAACGGACTTGGAAAGGCTGCAAGGGAAGCATTTTTTGTAGAAAATCCTCCAGTGGCAACGGTGGCAAAGCTATGATTTATAGCATCAAACCAGCCCATTCCTCCCACATACAATAATATTGTTAAGAGTATGGTCATAACCACATATATTTTCCAAAGCAAACTTGCGGTATCGCGTAACCGTGGTGTGAGTCTGTCTGGCATGTGTCCTGAAACTTCTGCCTTATACAGTTGTATGCCACCCATGCCAAGTAGTGAAAAAAGAGCTAATGAAAGCACCACTATGCCCATGCCGCCCAACCAATGCGTTAAAGAGCGCCACAAAAGTAGACTTTTAGGAAAGCTTTCTACATCAGTTAGAATGCTTGCGCCAGTAGTGGTAAAGCCAGAAACGCTTTCAAAAAAAGCGTCAGTGAAGCTTAGTTCGCCAGCAAAAATAAAGGGCAATGTACCCACAAGACTTGTAGCAATCCAACATAGGCCAACAGTTGCAAAGGCTTTTTGCTGTGTAAAGCCAATCTTTTTTTTCCAATAGGCTGTTAAGCAAAGTAGAGCGCACACTAAGGTTGTTAATGTGGCTATACCAATACCTACTGTAGCACCATCGGCAAACCAATAGGAAACAGCGAGCAAGCTTGTCATGCAAAGGGCCATGCACAAAAGCAATAAGCCAATGATAAAAATAATATTAGCCATATATACGTTAGGAAAGAATTTTTTCCACTTGGCTGACAACATTACGTAAAGCTAGCAATAAAATACGATCGTCTGCATCAATGACAGTATTACCCTTGGGAATATAGGCCTCATGTTTGCGCATAACTGCAAGCACAAGTACCCCCTTAGGAAGTCCTAAGGAATGTACTGGACAGCCCACAAGAGGAGATTTTTTGCCCACTCGTGCCTCCATAATTTCTGCAGCTTCGTTGCCCACAGAAACGCAAGAAATTACCGATTCTTGGCGTACATATTGCAAAATACTGTTCACAGCCGAATAACGTAAGCTTACGCTATGATCTATGCCAATATGCCCAAGTAGTGAAAGATATTCAGCCTTATCAACACGTGAAACGGCCTCGCGCATACCCAAAGACTTGGCTAGCAGGCAAGAAACAATATTGGTATTTTCATCACTTGTTAACGCAACAAAAGCATCTGTATGCAAAAGGTTTTCTTGTTCAAAAAGTTGTTTGTCTGTACCATCGCCATGCAAAATAGTAACATTTTCCAAACTATTAGCAAGCTCTGTACAGCGCAAAGCATCGCGATCAATGAGGGTAACGGCAATGCCTTTTTTGGCAAATGCCTCGGCCATACATGAGCCAATGCTGCCTCCTCCCATAATGCATACTGAAGAAACAAAACCCTTGGTAAGGTGAAGAGCTTGTAATAATGCAGATTGTGCACTTGCTTGATATAAAAAGTACGCTATATCACCTTTTTTTAAAACATGATTACCTGAAGGAATAATTAAGGATTGTTCACGTACAATGGCACCAACCATTATTTGATCTTCTTTGACTATATCTCTGAAGAATGTAAGAGGTTTTCCAAGTAGGGGGCCATCTTGCATCCTCATGGCAACCATACAAATTCGTCCATCGGCAAACTCACTATACTCTACAGCCCCTGGTAAGGTTAAGCGCTTATCAATATTTTGTACGATTTCTTGCTCTGGGTTAATAAGAGCACTGATGTTAAGGGCAGGATTTTCTAAAATATTAGAGTACGTTAAGTATTCTCTGTTGCGTATGCGTGCAAGTTTTTGCGCCTTAGGGGCAAATGTATTGGCAAATAGGCAGGCAAGAAGATTATTTTCATCACTATTTGTTACAGCAAGAAAAATATCAGAATTTTTCAGGCCTATGTCGTGCAAAATTTGTGGGCTAGAGCCAGAACCACATACCGTTTGTACGTCCATATGATCATCAATGCGTAATAAAGATTTTTCATTAATATCAATAACTACAACATGTTTTTGTTCGTGTGCAAGGCGTAATGCAACGTGGTAACCCACTTCACCTGCACCCACAATAACAATTTTGCGTGGTTCTTGTTGAGATTTTTTATATCTAAAAAACATAAGTATTTCTTTGTATTACTAGTGCTGATTGACCGGAACATATTTAAAACATGTGCAGGAATGATTATTCATAACGCCAACGGCCTCTAAATAGGAAAAAGCCGTAACCGTTCCCATAAACTTAAATCCACGTTTTTTAACATCTTTAGCAAATCTATCAGATAATGCATTATGTTTTAAAGTACCATCATGGGGTTCGTATACAATTTTACCTTCGGTAAAACTCCAAATATATTGAGTAAAAGAATCAAATTCTTGAATAACACGCAGGTAACTTTTGGCATTTGCAATTGCTGCCATAATTTTAGCCTTATTGCGAACAATGGCAGTATTTTGCATAAGCTCTGTTATTTTTTCTGCATCATAACCTGCCATAATATGCGGATCAAAATTGTCAAAAGCTTGTTTGAATGCAGCTCGTTTTTTTAAAATTAATAACCATGACAAGCCGCAATGAAAAGATTCTAAAATAAACATTTCAAATAGATGTGCATCATCATATGAGGGCACTCCCCATTCTTCATCATGGTAACGTATATAAATTTCTGAGCTTTCTAAATGAGGCCAAGAACATCTTGTTTTAGCTATTGATGTACTAGTTAGAGATTTCATAAGTATTTCCTATACGTATGAGTGCTGATTTAAAATATATACAAAGTACGCGTAAAAATTTTTTAGAGATCTGAACGTTGTGAAAAAAATTATTCTGGCAGTAAGATTGTCAAACGTAATTTTTTTATATTTTTTGTACTCTATTGTATAAATATTATTTATTGAGCTTGTATGTCAGGCCATATATGACACAATGGCTGGGCCGTTAACCTGCT
Organism: uncultured Desulfovibrionaceae bacterium; assembly: GCA_964371825.1. Taxonomy (GTDB): domain Bacteria; phylum Desulfobacterota; class Desulfovibrionia; order Desulfovibrionales; family Desulfovibrionaceae; genus CAYJAD01. Next base: position 4,398 of record CAYJOQ010000079.1, on the reverse strand, counting down.
CATTAAGGGTGCTCATCATTTGATCTTGAGTTCTAATCACAGCTGCATTGGCTTCAAAAGCGTTTTGTGTACTTATTTGTTGCGTAAATTCTCGTGAAAGTTCCACCGTATTATTAATAATTGCTGGAGGCGTATCTTGCAAAGAACTTTGCGCAGACACAGGCGCATTGGCATTAGCCATTTGTGCTGATACTTGGTCTGGGGCAGCATAATTTTGTGCATACGCAGAATTTTTCATCTGCACTTCTACTTGACTAGCTGAGCCTGCGCCATACGTAAATGCTTGGCTACTATAATTATCTGTGCTTACATTGGCAACATTATGCGCACTGATTTGCATACCTTGTGCAAAGGCATTCATGGCAGCAAGATTATTGTTTACATCCATAGTAATTCCTTTTTATCCTTATTATTATCTATGTCATAGAATAAAATTAAGGCATAAGGGGAGCTAGCATAAGACCCGTCGTTACAGGTAAGCCCAGCATTAGATTTGCGTTTGCAATAGCTTGACCAGAAGCACCTCGACACAAATTGTCGATGGCACTGACAATAAGCAAACGATTCGTGCGCGCATCAACAACAAGACCAATGTCACAGAACATAGTGCCCCGCACATGGCGCAACTCTGGTAATTTTCCTTGCGGTAATACTCGTATCCAAGGGCTATCTTCCCACGTTTTGCAAAAAATTTCGTGCACTGTTGCAATATCTACAGTCGCGTTCAGCTTAGTATACATAGTAGATAAGATGCCTCGGTTTATAGGCAAGAGGTGAGTATTGAATGAAAGAATAATATTTTTTTGTGCAATACGTGTAAGCTCTTGTTCAATTTCAGGTGTGTGGCGATGCTTGCCAAGATTATATGCCTTAAACGTATCAGATACTTCACAAAAAAGTGATCCCACCGCAGCCTTTCTGCCCGCTCCGGTTGTGCCTGATTTAGCATCGATAACAATATCTTCAGTGTTGATAAGGTTATGTTTTAATGCCGCATATAAACCTAAAATAGCCGCAGAAGGATAACACCCAGGGTTGGCTATAAGACTAGCCTTTGCTATAGCATCAGCGTATAATTCTGGTAGTCCGTATACAGCCTTAGCCAACGCTTCGTGGCGTGTGTGTGGAATGTTATACCAAGCTTCATACACGCTGGCATCACGCAAACGAAAATCAGCCGATAAATCCACTACTTTCACACCTTTTTGCAAAAGCTCTGCACCCATTTCCATGGCAGTGCAGTGGGGGACTGCCAAAAACACCAAGTCGCATGTGGCTGCAGCTTCCATATCTGGGGTAGAGATAATTACCTCTGCCCCCGGTAAGCCTTCTAAAAATGGATAATAATCACCAAGTCGAGTTCCAGCTTCTGAGCGCGAAGAAGCTAATACCAACTGCATACACGGATGTGTAGCTAAAAGGCGGCTTAATTCCATGCCTGTATATCCGGTAACTCCAATCAGACCAACACGTAAGGGCGTATTATTCATAACTATACCTTGCTCTGTGTTAACGAGTTTTTATAACGTATTTCATACGCACTTCATAGAGTATGCCTTCAAAGAGACGAGTTTCTTCTGTATCAAGATTATTCTGGGTTTTTTCGTGTAACATATCAAGAATATCAATAGTATGTCTTGCCATTTCTATGTTTTCTTCAATGTTGCCCGTTTCAGGATTAGGCACTTCACCAAGTTGCATTAGAGCTGATGAGGCCAACGAAAGTATAAATGTAGAAAACGATACCTCAGGCATAGTGCATTTTTCGCCAAGAGTATCATGGCACTTATTTTTATCACTCATTATTAACTCCAAACGTGAGAAATAGGCGTTCCCGGAGGAACCTCAAGGGCCGCATGATATACGGCTAATGCTTTTTCCAAATAATCACGAGAGGCACTATATCCCCCCGCATGTTGCAAAGACATGGCAAGAGCATGTAACCCTGCACACACATCGGCCCAATCCACATAGCCCATATGCCCAAGGCGTATCATGCGATCTTTGTAAGCATCTTGTCCACTAGCTACAATGATTCCATACTTTTCAGCTGCATGACGTACAATCTCACTGCCATTAACCCCCTCAGGCACAAGCACACTGGTAAGGCCCCATGTGAAGTGCTCCTTAACAAAGGGAGTAAACCCTATGGATTGTAATCCTTGTCGCGCCATCAGCGTAAGAGCCCACTGTTTGCGATATAAAGTATCAAGTCCCTTCTCTACACCTTCTTCAAAAAGCATTTGTAAACTTTCATGCAAAGCCAAAATCAAGCTTACAGGAGTAGTAAACGTAGTTTGCCCCTTTTCTACATAGGTGCGTTCTTTAACAAGATTAAAATAAAAACAATCTTGTGGTATAGTTTGCGCCTTTTCCCAAGCCTTTGTAGATAAAGCCAATAATGATAACCCAGGCGGCACCATAAGACCTTTTTGCGAGCCGGTAAGTAAACAATCAATACCAAGTGCATCCATGGCACAAGGTGAAATTCCCACAGCCGAAATACCGTCTACCACAAGAAGAACATTGCGCTCACGAGTAATAGAGGCTATCTGCGCCACAGGATGTAAAACGCCTGTAGAAGTTTCTGATAATTGTATAAATACACCGCGAATCTGTGTGTCTGCATCAAGAATTTGCGCAACACACTTAGAATCAAATGCCTCACCCCAAGGTAAGGATACCCGCTGCACCTCACAGCCATGAGTTTCAGCAATATGAACCCAGCGCTCACCAAATTTACCAGCCTCAAGTACAAGCACTTTTTCACCCTTGGCAAAAAGACCATGCACCGCAGCAGTCATAGAGCCTGTGCCAGAACAATTTAAGGGCAACACAGGGCCAGAAGTTCCAAAAAGAGCTTGTAATTTTGGCTGGATATCAAGCATAACCTTTTTGAAAACATCTTTGCGGTGATGCACCATCTCTTGTGCCATAACAAGGCGCACTCTAGAAGGTATAGGAGTAGGACCAGGTGTTAACATGCGGTGTTTATTTAGCATTAAAGTCTCCTTAAAACGTGCAGATGACGAACATTGAATTTTTTCTCTATACGCAAATTATATGGGTAAAGCAAGAAAAATAGCCTTTCATAACACCGTAGATATAATGCATAAATGCTGACTATATCTATTCATAGAGAGTATCCAAAAAACTACCAAGGCCTCATGACCAAAATTTGGCAATTATGCATGTAAGATATGCCGTCTCAGGCATGGCATAATGCACAGGATGATCAGATGCCTGTATTCCCTGCCACATAACCTGCCCCTGTAAACCACGCTTAGCTGCAGCTTGTTGCATGCACTGATATAATGCCTCCATACTAAGATGGTGCGAACATGATGATGTGACCAACACACCGCCATCTTGCAATAAATCAAGAGCCAAGCCATTCACTTTCTTATACGCTGCAAGCCCACGTGCCGCATCCTTACGCCTCTTCATAAACGCAGGCGGATCAATACTCACAAGCCCAAACCTCTTACCCTCACACTGTAAATCTTCAAGCGCATGCATGGCATTGGCATGATAACACCTGCTCTCACCATGAGCCGCACTCTGAGGCGCATTACTCTCTAAATTATAACGCGCACTCTCAAGAGCCCCTTGCGAACTATCTAAAAAACTCACCGATTCCGCACCCTGCATAGCACACGCAACGCCAAAACCTCCCGCATAACAAAATGCATCCAAAACTGAACGCCCCCTAGCATATCGAGCTGCCTCAGCCCTATTACGTCGCTGGTCATAAAACCAACCCGTCTTTTGCCCCGCTGCAAAAGGAATGCGAAACCTAGCCCCTTGCTCAGGCACATACAAATATTCTGCTGAAACACCAAGAACATCCTCCTGCACCCGAGGAATATTTTCTAAATCCCGCGCTGCAATGTCATTACGCAAACTAATACACTGAGGACTAAATAACTCCTCCAAAACCTCAAGCAAAATATCTCGAACACTCTCCATACCCGCCGTACTTATCTGTACCGCTAAGGTACTATCATAGCGGTCTATAACAAGACCCGGTAAAAAATCACCCTCGCCATGGCATAGCCTATAATACGGAACAGAAAATACATGCTCACGCAAGGAAAACGCCCGCCTAAGACGCTCCCTCAATAAATTACCGTCAAGAAAACTCTCTGGCTTATGACTAATAATACGACCACAAATAAGTGATGCAGGGTTCACATACGCAGTTCCAAGCATACGCCCCTCAGCACTTTGCACATTAACACATTGCCCCGGAATAAATTCCGTTAATGGACTCCTTTGTACATCAACCTCATTACTGAAAATCCATAAATGACCAGAACGTAAACGACGATCTTCACGCTTTTTTAAATGTAAAGTATGCATGATATTCCTTTTTTTGTTTTTTTGTGGGGGGAAGGA
>CAYJOQ010000078.1:0-11680 GCA_964371825.1 uncultured Desulfovibrionaceae bacterium | reverse complement strand
AACAGCTTGTCCGGCCTCTGGCTTTTGCAATAAAATATCAGCCATGATAGTCTCCTAAAATTTGAGAGTAAGTATACCACAATAACGTGGTAAATATAAAATGGGATATAATGAGTGGTGGTCCGACATGACTAGATGTGTTGTTATTCAGAACGCACATTTAGTTGTGGACGAGGGGAACAAGCCCTCAGGGCAAAGCCCTTGATGAAAATAGGGGGTGCAGAAACACCCTACAAGCATTAGCATGCTCGTAATATGTAGAAATACACATATAAAAATGAGTGCGTACTTTTTATTCAAAAGTACGTCTATGCTTAGTTAGAGATTTATGTATAAATTGAAAAAATGTCAAGTGTTTTTATTTTTTAAGGAGAGTAAATAAATATTTTTATATGAATGTAGATACTTTCTGTTTTTGTATAATGAATATTTTTTAATAATTATACTTGTTTATTTATTGTTAGCGTTATCTAAGGGACAGCCATTTTTAGTAAAACACATACCACAATGACGACAAAAGGGCAGTGCTTGCTTTTGAGATGTGTGTATTTTTTGGGTATTTTTTTTCTCTAGTATGGAAGATGACCGTAGTTTTGTCCACTTGAGTGCGTGCGTGGCAAAAAAGGAATGTAATTTTTTTAACATAAGCAAAGTCTTTTTGTTTTATATCTTACGCATATGGTATAGATAATATACTGTGTAGTGTATGTTTAGTATATAAAATGTGTACTGTAAACTGTGTCTGTACTATTGTGATATATACGCAAAAAATAATTCTTAGTTTTTTAGTAGAAAATAATGCAGTTCACGTAAAAGTATTATATGTTTTTTGTTGTTGCTATGGCAAAATATAAAATAGAAATCTTCAGACTGATGACAAACCCCATTTTGTGGCGTTTGCGCCGCTATTGTCAGCATAGCTGCCAAGCGGAAAGGCACGAAAATCAATCGTTTAACGGCGAAGCAAAGCTCCCCCTACTCTTGATTTATCGGTCGTACTGACTTTGTCAGCACTCTCTTTTAGTATTCTATTTTTTATACAAGCTGTTGAAAACGTATGGTGCAGATATGTTTTCAACAGCTTGTGGATGATATTGTTGTAGCTAATGATATAATTGTTAGCGTTGTTTATTTTATAGTGATGAGTTCATAGTCACTATTACCTAAGCCAATGGATTCAGAGTGGCTTAATTGTGAACGCCAATCTGTATTTGGATGAATTTTTTTGAAATGATCACCAATAGAACCATGACTTGAGCCACAATCACAAGCTGCAGAAGTACCAATAGCAGGGGCAGCATTGACAGCGTCAATACATGCTTTATCAAGAGCTACAGGGTCAAAGGAGGCAAACATGCCAATGTCAGGTACAACGGCAGCGTCATTTTCGCTATGACAGTCACAATAAGGTGATACTTGATTTACAATGCTGATGTGAAAATGAGGTCTATTTTGTAATACAGCAAGAGTGTATTCTGCCATGCGATGGTTAAGTGTTTCTCCATTAGCATCAAAGGGAGCGGAAATGGCATCAAAGTTACATGCACCGATACAACGGCCACAGCCAGCGCAATTGTCGGTATTAACAACGGCTATTTTGTCTTCATTATATGAAATACCTTGGTGCGCACAATAAGAAATACATACGCCACATTTGCGGCATTTCTCTGCATTTACTGTGGGTTTTCCATCGCTATGCATATGCATTTTACCAGCACGGCTACCACAGCCCATGCCTATGTTTTTGATAGCGCCGCCAAAGCCTGTCATCTCATGGCCTTTAAAGTGATTTAAAGAAATAATAATATCTGCATCCATAACCGCACGGCCAATGCGTGCCTCGGTGCAATAGGTAGTGCCTGTAAGGGGCACGTTCACATCATCAGTGCCTTTTAAGCCGTCTGCAATAATAACGTGACAGCCGGTTGAAAAAGGGGAATATCCATTTTCATATGCAGAGGTAATGTGTTCTAGGGCATGTTTGCGGCGCCCTACATAAAGAGTATTACAGTCAGTTAAAAAAGGCTTGGCATTTTCACCATGCAATACATCCACAACTGTTTTTGCAAAGTTGGGTCGTAGAAAAGATAAATTTCCTGGTTCGCCAAAGTGAATTTTGATGGCTACAAATTTGCCATCAAGGGGTAGGGTGGTGATACCAGCTTTACGGATAAGTTTTTCTAATTTTTTTTGTAAGCTTGTACCTACAGGACATCGCATATCTGTAAAATACACTTTTGATTTTTCCATGATTTTGCCTTAATGTGTTGTTTTGATAGAATAAAATGTAGATTTTTAGTGATAATACTTTTGCATAACACAATATGCTACAGCCTTATACTATACTACGTTGGGCCGCAAAGCTGTTTGAGTAATTCAAACAGTGCCTATGCATATGACAGTGCAGGTAAAAAGTCACTATAAATTTTACTGGGTGAGTGTAATTGATTGAAGCTAAAAAAATATGTGTTTTGTGGGTCCACTGTTTTATTGATTTTTTTAGTGGTATTTATTGATAAAGGCCTATACATAGGCCTTTATCAATAAATATTATGTGTTAATCTTCTTTCTTTTCACAACAACAAGATTTTGCATCTTCTTTTTTACAAGGGAAAAGAACAAAGTTCCAAAATACTACAAAGGCAGGCAAGGTCACAAACATAAGTGCATAGGCCCAACTTTTAGTATAGAGAAAATAATCATAAAATGTCGTAAATCCTCCAGCAGCCATGGCGACCTCCTAGTGAGAATCTTTAAAGTTTGGGTGATCATACAGCACTGGCATATGGTACACAATAAAGCGATATGCCGTCACAATCAACGTTACTACAAAGATAGATATGCAAATTTCGCCAAGGCTTGGGAAGTAGCGCTCTGCAGATGGTAGTTGATAGTTAAAAGCAATAAGGCTTACGTTAAAGCGGTTCATAACAATACCAGCAACAGCATTAACAGATCCGATTTGACAAAGGCGTACATTACCATCGCGAGCGCCTTTAGCATAAATAAGCGCTGGCATGAGTATAAAGAAGATCATTTCTATCATCCACCATAGGCCGTAGCCGGTGAAAAGATATTTAAAGTTATCTTGTACTGCCATATCAATGAACTTTAAAATAAAGTAACTGAATAAAATTAATGAAGCGGCTCTGGCAAAACCAAGGGTTACTTCATTAGATTCACGTAAGTGGGTGGCGTCCATATATTGATGCACACCCTTATGGGCTAACATGCCTTCAAAGATAACCATAGAAGAACCAGCTATCATGGAAGAAACAAAGAAGAACATGGGCATGAAGGGAGAGTACCAAAGAGGGTGTAACTTACTTGGCGCAATAAGGAATAAAGCAGCCAAGGAAGATTGGTGTAAGGTAGATAAACACACACCAAAAATAGTAAGAATAATGGTGAATTTTATGATAAGATTTCGCCATTTTATAAGAAATGGAAATTTTTGCGACAACCATTCAAGCGGCGCTACAGAAAATTCAATCATAAGCACTGTTACATAGGTAGCCACACAAAGACCCACTTCAAAGAGCACAGATGTCGTGCCAGGGAAAAAGAACATAAAGGGCAAACGAAGCGGATGCCCAAGGTCATATAACAAAGCCACAACAACAAAGGAATAACCCAAAAAAGCCGTTGTAATGGCAGGTCTAACAGCAGAGTGTAAGTGTTTAAGGCCAAGAATGTAGCAAGCAACGGTGGTAAAATATCCTCCGGCAGCAAGGGCTACACCACAAAGAAGGTCAAAGCCAATCCAAATACCCCACGGGTTATTGTCATCAAGATTGGTAACGGACCCAATACCTTGTGTAAAACGAATAAAGGTAACTACTAAACCTACAATAAGAATAATAGCTGTAATTTGATTGCCTGGGCGGCGTAAGGAAAATTCACCCATATTCATCATTTTATCCGCGGTGGGGATTACTATATTGCCATGGTGCATATTATTTTTCCTCCCCGTGCAAACAGCAACCGCCGTCATGCGTATTTTTTTGTGCATCACAAAGAGCTTGTTTTACTTTCTCGGCTATTTCAGGGCCTTGTTCTGCTTCAATTTTAGCCACAGCGGCCTGCATACTTGCCTTGGTTTTGGCAATAAGTTCTTTTTTGGCAGCCTTTTCTTTTGCCTCTTTAAGCTTTGTTACGCCGTAGGCACCGGCAAAAAGCACAGGCCAAAAACCAATAATCATGGGAACAGAGCCAAGAGCTCCAGCAGTAAGTTCACCCATGGGGCGATTGCCAAGGTGGATATTTTGACCAAGTTTTTCAGGCGCTACACCAGAAAGCGTCATCCAAGCTGTACCACCAGCATCGCTTTCACCATAAATGTATTCAACATATCGTGATGGATTTTCTTCAATGCGTTTACGTGCAACCTTTATAAGGTCAGAGCGTTTACCAAAGGTCAGAGCATCCATGGGGCATTTTTCAACGCAGCCAGGAAGTTCGCCTTTAAGTAAGCGCGGGCGACAAAAAGTGCACTTGAGCACTAGTGGGTCATAAGCTTCTTCGTATTGAAAGCCCGGAACATAAAAAGGGCAAGCAATCATGCAATAACGACAACCAACGCATTGATCTCCATTATAGCTAACGCTTCCGTCTGATTCTTTTTGAAAACATTTGGCAAAACACGCTGAAGCACACGCAGGGTCATTGCAGTGCAAACATTGTAATTTGCGAAATACATTTTTATTATCAACCTTATAGCTATTAACAACAGTCCATTCGGCTGCTGTTGTGCGTCGCGTGGTATGTACAACGTTAAGATCACTAAAGGGTTGTTTGGGATCAGGTAAATTATTTACAGCATGACAAGCTTTTTCGCATTGACGACAACCAATACAACGTGTGGTATCATGCAGCACGCCAAAACTATCTTTATAATATGGGTAGCTAACCGCCCCAGCAGCACTTGCAACCTTAGCCGTGCTAAGAGCAGAGGCCACACCTGCGCTTCCCAAAATTGTAAGGAATTTTCTACGATTCATTATGTGCTCCTCCTTGGTACTATTTGGTTTGCACTTTATGACATGTTACGCACGATGTATTTTGCGGTCTTGAAACCTGCATAGCGTCGTGGCATCCCATGCATTGCAAGTGATAAGCGGCCTTTAAGCTGGGGCGCTCTGGAGTATTTGGATTAATACTTGGCGAGTGGCAGTTTATGCACTTGGGCGGTGTTACCGAGGGAGGGCTTTGATGGTGACAAGCACCACAAAGGGTCAAGGGGTCATTATGGAACGCAGCGGCAAGATTATCGTCACCAATGCGTTTTATGAGAGATGTATAGTGACGCGCATGATTAAATATATTTCCTTCATATTCGTTTTCAAGAGCATCAATATGCACCTTATAGGGAATTTCAAAAGGAGATAAAGGTTTTGCGCGTTTTTGTTCACGTTCATATACGGTTTGTGCGGCTAAGGCTTCATTTTCTGCCACGTCAAGCTCACCCTTAATGCCTTGCATAAACTGCTCCTTAGTCATAGATGCACTTACATCATGACAGCTGGCGCAATAATTTTCGGCACGTGGTAGTACTGGGAGTAAGGAGTGACAACCGGCACAATCGCGGCGCTCAAGGTTTTGCAAATGACAGCTCACACAGCTAGCGGGCGTTGCGCCATCGGCGCGTGCAGCAATATTTTCTGCATGCATGGCTGTCTCAAGAGTAATAAAATTACCTTCTTCTTTGCCTTCTACCGTATGACAGCTTGTACACGAAACCATGTCGCCGGTATGGTGACAGCTTTCACAATTTTCAACTTTTCTTTCGTGTAGTAAATGATTAAACACAACAGGCTTCATACCAGTACCAAAAGGGTTTGGCTTTTCTGAAACCGGAAACATTACCATAGCTGATGGTGCGCCACTGTCTGTAGGCTCAAGCTCAGGTGCAGCTTGAGCGGTATTTGCACATGCATATACCATAACAACAGCAAGCACTACCAAAGTTTTCATCCATTGTAGCAGTGTTTTACCGTTCCTCATGTAATTGTCCTTGGTTGGATGGAAAGAATGAACCCAAATACAAAATGAAACTATTAAAGCTGTTAGCTAAAAAATACTTAGATAGTATATTTGAGCTATTACAACTTTGGCTACAATAAAATACGCTGTTATTAAAGGCAGGTCAAGCCAAAGCAGGTATAAATGGCCTTCTTTGAGAAATTTTTCACAGCTTTTCGATGCCTACTATGTTGCAAGTACGCAGCGAACATCTACGCCGTCAAGATTGCGTAGTTGCGGAACTGCTTGGCGACAAATTTCTTGTGCTTTATAACATCTTGGGTGAAAGCGGCATCCGTGAGGAAGATTATAGGGCGCAGGAACAATGCCTTCAATGGTGCTTAGGCGGGTTTGTTCCATACTTTGTTTTGTGGGGGCTGCGTTAAGTAAGCCTTGCGTATATGGGTGACGAGGGCATTTGAATATGCTAGCAACGCTGCCGTATTCAACCATTTGTCCTGCATACATAACCCCCATTGTATGCGCAGCTTGCGCAACTACGCCAAGGTCATGGGTGATAAGTAATATACCGCGTTGCTGTTGGCTTGCAAGGTTTTTGAGAAGCTGTAAAATTTGCCATTGTATGGTAACATCAAGAGCAGTTGTGGGTTCATCGGCAAGAATAATTTCAGGATTACATGCTAATGCCATGGCAATAACAACTCTTTGGCGCATGCCGCCGCTTAATTGATGCGGATAATCGTCAAAGCGTGTGTGCGCACTTGGTATACCCACCATCTGAAAAAGGTTAAGGCATTGGGCTTTGGCTTCTGTAAAAGATATTTTGTTATGCAACAATACGTGCTCAATGCATTGTTCGCCTATACGCAATACAGGGTTAAGTGCTGTCATGGGCTCTTGAAAAATCATGGCCATTTTTTGTCCGCGAATGGAGCGAAAATGCGTTTTTGTGCCTTGCAATAAGGGGGTATCATGTAAGAAAATTTGCCCTTGTAGAGTAGAATTTTCAGGTGTAAGTCCAAGCAATGCTTTGGCTGTAAGGCTTTTACCGCAACCAGATTCACCCACCAAGGAAAAAACTTCTCCACACGCAATACTAAAATGCACATGGGAAACGGCTTCATAACTTCCCTGTTCAGTATGAAAATTTACGCATAAATCTTCAACACGTAAAATGCTTTGAGGAGATTCTTGCATACTTATTTTTCCCAAAATTTTTTATTGTCTTTTTTTGTTTTTGCGGGAGCTTTTTTCTTTTTTACTTCAGGGGGTGTTCCTTCCTTCGCTTTAGGAAAAAAAGCGTCCTTGGTTTCTTTGGAGTGTGGTTTTTTAGGTATAGAGTATTTACCTTGGTCACGAGAATGCTGTTGGCTATTATATGGCGTATGCAGATTTTTTTCTACGATAACATCATGTTCAAGGATAAAGGCTCCAGATTTAGCATCAACACGAGGTTTCGCAGAGCTAGCCTTTAATGGAACAAGGGAACCAGAAATTAATGTATCTGCATTGCTGAGCAAAGCAAGACCTTGAGCTGCACAAGCATAACGAGCAAGGCCGTGTATGTGTGGTACTTTAAAAGGGGCAGAAATTATGCGGGCTTCATTGGTGTTGGCAGTACTTGCATCGCTACCATTTTGTAAAAGCACAAAGGCTAAACTTAAAGCCTCCTTACGTAGCTTTGCTGCATTGGAAAGATTATTGAGCCAAGTGGGGCTTGCAGAGGTATCAAAGGTAAAATGACACCAGGTACGACTATCTTCAAGAGGACAGTCATGATTGTGTGGGCAGGGGCTTATGGCTTGTAAAAAACAGCTTTGTGCAGCTTCGCGTAAAGATACAATGGTTTTGCCACCAAGGCGCGTACCCGGTTCAATGAAAAGTAAAGAGGCATCAGGCGCTTTAACTAAGGGGGCAAGGCGTTCAAGTAGTGCATGCAAGCGTTCATCAAGGCTTTGGCCTTGACGAGGCTTTAATTCATTGCACACATTTGCTGCAGTTATAAGCCATGGAATTCCTGATAGTTTTTGTATTTCGTGAGCTGTTCCTTCAAGTTGTGCTTTAACTGTTGTAATGCGCCATGGGCTGTCTTTTCCCGCAAGTTCATAAAAGAGTTTTTGCCCCAATTGCAAAGGGTGGGGTGAGGCATCGGTACATAATATAGTTAGAGGGGTATCGCGCCATGCAGGCTTTGCCAACCATAATGCGATGGGTACCGAAAGAGGGCCACTGCCCATATCAACAAAAATTCTGGGCTTTACTTGTGCTCCTTCTTTATTAGAACATGGAAGGGGGGTAGGTGCGGGTATGTCAAGACCATGGAAAAGCCTTGTTAAGCGTATGATATTCCATGGTAAAAAATACCATAAATAGGCAGCTGTGAGTCGTGGTGCACTCCAATAAGGTTGGTGTGCAAGGCCGCGCTCAGATGTTAAGCGTGTGGAAAGTTCTTCCACTGCAAAGGGAAGTTGACGATGATGTTTGGCTTGCAGGGGAAATGTAGCTTGTAGAGCTTTTGGTAGTTCTTCCAAACTATTATAGATATTTCTGGGTAATGGCGGGAAAAGTTTTTGCATATTTGGTCCGTTAGTTTGGATAAGAAAATTGCATATGGCGCATAAATTTTTCTGTAAAAAGTGAGTCTTGTACAAGTTCTACATGTGTACAATGTTTAGCAAAAGACTGCAAGCGAGCTTTTTCTTGAGGTTTTATTAATAAAATGCACGCGCCTTCAAGAGAGGTATTGCCAAGGGCTGTAATTTTTTTTCCTATTCCTTCTGGAATAAAGCCAAGCCCTTCGAGGTCTGTAGGCTGTACATGGGTTCCCATGGCGCCAGAAATATAAATTTTTTGCAAATCAGCTGGGCGCATATGGGCGGTTTTGAGCAATTCTTGTACCGCCAAAGAAAAAGCGGCTTTTACCTTTAAAATTTCTTCTACATCTGTAGCGCGAAGATAGATATTTTTTGTGTCATCGTGTGGCCAAAGGTTGAAAATGGTTTCATTATTATGACTGTTAAAGTGCGCAGCTATTTTCTTAAATAAGGGTGCGGTAGTGCTTTGCGGTGTAAAATACCCTTCCACAGCAATGCAATGGCTACGTACAAGAGCATGGATGAGTGAAAGGTATCCTGTGCCGCATAAACGCCCTGGGGCCTTGTTGTTGATGGTATGTGCCTGTAAACCTTGTGGGTTAAGGCTTACTTTATGTACGATTCCTTGTGTGTTGTCTGAAAAGTCATCTGGTATGCTTTCAGTAAAATTGTGTACCATTTGTCCAAAGGTAAGCCCAATACCCTCAAGAGCCGGGCCCATGGGAACACTTGTGATAAATGATGTGTGTTCATCAATGGCAAGAATAAATTCTCCATTGGTGCCAAGGTCTGCAAGTAAAAAAGGGTAGGCTACATTTTTTTCTTGTAAAAGGGCCGCATAACCAGCGCTTATATCACCTCCCACAAAGGGCGCTAATTGAGGCGGAATATATATAGGAGCAAGGTCAGCAATGGTATATGTTGCATTTCCCGCCATGGGCAAGGAATAGGGGGCATGAGCAAGGCCTGTACAGTCTTTCTCTAAAAAAATAGCTGTCATAGCTGTGTTAGCTGCAAGGCATATTTGGTTAATGGGTGGAAGGTTTTGACAAATTTGTTGCAGCTGCTTGCGCACAAGGCCAGAGAGCGTTTTTATGCCTTCCTTATGCATAGCCATCTGTAAGCGAGAGATAATATCTGAGCCGGCGCCCATTTGCGGATTAAGACACTTACCTTCCGCTATGGTGTGTATTTGTTGATCTGTATGAGAATGATGTAAGGCTTTCCAGCAAAGAGATGTTGTGCCAAGGTCAACGGCTAAAAATGTTGAACCATGAGAACATTCGGCTTTTTTTAGGTTGAGAGTTGTGTGCGCAACATTGGAGTTTTCATGCGGAGTTTGTGTATTAAATAGGCTCAAATCAATATTTGTGCCTATAGTGGAGGCAAGGCTTTTCATTGTATGGCGACATGCAAGGCGCCAACCTTCTGTAATATGTTGTGCTGAGAGTAGTGTTTTTTCTATTTCTAGGGCCTCTGGTGCGGCATGCATAAAGCGCACCTTACACAGAGCGCAACTTCCAAGTCCAGAGCAAAGAGGGCGGGGGGGAAGTTTTCCGCTTAGCCAAATGGCTTGTGCAAGGGTTTGTTCTTGATGGCAATGTAAGATGAGAGGGGGTTGATTCTGTTGATGTAAAGTAATTTGCATAAAAACATTTATCGTGCTTGTGCTGCAAGGTCAAGGTGCCTATTGGTTATAAAAAAAAACAAAAAATAGGTATGAATTTTGCATAAAACACTTAAGTTTAGACAAGGGAAAAAATATTCTATATACTGCAGCAAAGCACATGTGTAGAGAATGTATGACTTATACGCATTTTCGATTATGGATAACTTTGCTTGCTACAATGTTTTGATAAACAATTTTCTGACGCTATAGTGTTGTTACAACGAATAAAGGATATTCCATGAATAAAATTTTGGCACAAGATGAAGTAGATGCTTTATTACGTGGTCTTTCTGGTGGCGACATTGAAAGTGAAACAGACGTAACTGGCGATGATTCTGGTGTTGTTGCATTTGACCTTGCCAATCAAGATCGTATTATTCGTGGTCGTATGCCGGTTTTGGAAATTGTCAATGATAGATTTGCACGCCTTTGTACCAATGCGCTTTCCAATACCATTCGCAAGCGTGTGGAGCTGAATCCTATTTCCATTGATATGGCAAAATTTGGTGAATTTATTCGTTCCTTACCTGTACCTACCAGCATAAATATTTTTAAGATGGATCCTTTGCGAGGTAATGCCATTATTGTGGTGGACTCGCGGCTTGTATTTGCCTTGGTAGAAAATATTTTTGGTGGAGTTGGCTCTCAGCCTAAGGTAGAAGGGCGTGAATTTACACGAATTGAGCAAGCCCTTGTGGATAAAATTATTAGAATTGCTCTTGAAAGTATGGAAGAATCTTGGCGCCCAGTACATGATGTAAAGCTTGATTTGGTACGTTCTGAAATTAATCCACAATTTGCTGCCATTGTGCCACCAAGTGATGTGGTTGTTGTTATAACCTTTGAAGTGGAGCTTGATTCTGCCATTGGTTCCATGGTTATTTGTTTGCCTTATGCAACCATTGAACCCATTCGTTCAAAACTGCATGCTAGCTTCCAAACTGAACGCCTTGAAGTGGACCATGCTTGGGTTGCGCGCTTAAAAGAAAGGCTATTAGAAACACCTGTAGAGTGCAAAATTCATTTTGGTCATACGCAAATAACGGGTAACCAACTGTTGCGTATGAAGGTTGGTGATGTGCTTGTGCTTGATACTGACGTAGAAGATCTTTTGCCATGTACTGTGGCTGGGGTGACTAAATACTATGGCCTTGGCTGTACGGTAAAATCTACTCGAGGATTTCAGATTATTAAAGAAATTGAACCGCAATATACATAAAGTATGCATGTATTTTAGGTATATCTTACACACTGTAATAACAGCCTGCTAAGGCATTTTTTCTATAAGTAAGAATCCACCAGCCTAGCTGGTGGTTTTTCTTATGCGCCTGTAAGGCTCTCTTACCAGCTGCCCCCTAGCAGGGGCGTTTTAAAGGCCTGACATCTGCATCTTTGTTACTTGCAGCCCGTAAACAGGCTCATATACAATTGATTT
>CAYJOQ010000077.1:0-11819 GCA_964371825.1 uncultured Desulfovibrionaceae bacterium | reverse complement strand
ATGTTAAGTGTACAATTACAAATAGTTGTTTAGTTTTTCAGTGCTGACTATCTAATATAAGGTGCTAACGACTTACGAATAAATTCAAGAACACTGCCATAGCGTGTAGGCTCATGTATAAGAAGGTCAACATCACGCACAACAACGACAAAATGTCCATTGTAGCGCAGCTGCATAAAGGGGCGAATGTTTGCAGGAAGGGCAATGGCCTTGGTGGCACCTTGTCCCATGGCTATAACCACTCGTGCATTGAGATAGTGCACACCCGACCAAAAAACTTGCGCATTTGCAACAAAACCTTGTTGCATCTCTTGCATATCTAAAGGCATACTTGGGGGCCAAAAAATATGTGTTCCCTTAGGATGTTGCAAATCTGTTAACAGTCGATGCATAAATGAACGCCTCTCGGCATGAGCCCCCAGACAAAAATCTTCACCAAGTTTACCATATGTCCATAAAATAGGTCCTTGATTGGTTGCTTTTAAGCGTTCTTGCCAAGGCGTTGGCCATTGCTGTGGCGGTAAAAAGCTTGGGCCTTGAACTCTATAGGGGCCTTGCGGTAATGAAGTTGGAGCGCTTTCTTCTTTGTGTGTTGCGGAAATATTTGAAGGAGGGTTTTGTGAAACCTTGTTTTGCCATTGCGGATTTGTAGGCACGTTATGTTTTTGAGTTTGAGAGTGCTCTTGGGCAACGGGCTTGGTATATACCTCTGTGTTTGCGGGTATATTTTTTCTTTGATCTATTTCAGGGCGTTGTCGCTGTGCCTGTGGGGCAGGCGTAGTTTTAGGTATGCTGCGTTGCGTATGGCAAAGTGATAGTTCAGGCGGTAAATCTTCATGCGCCAGAATGTGATGTACTCCTTGATCATACCAAGGCATGAGGAGGGGAGAGCGTGTTATATTTCCAAAAGCCATGAACATAATCTCCAAGCCACTACAACCTTAGGCATAAGGGGCCATTGTTCTTCGCGTCCGTGTATGTCGGCCACAACCATACTATTGGTTGTGGTACCAAACCCACAACCATGGGCGGTAATATTATTGCCAGCTATAATATGCGCACCTTTTCGTGCAAGTTTGGTGCGCACCGCTTGTGCTAAATCTTCAACGCTTTCTGCAGCAAAGCCAAGTATTTTTTGTGCATTGTTTTTATTGTGAGCAAGTGAGCGTAAAATATCTTTGTTGGGTAAAAAGTGTATATCAAGCCCCTCTTGCGCAGCACTTTTTTTGAATTTTTCTTGCTTAGCATCACCTAAAAATTGCGGTCTATAATCAGCAACGGCTGCTGTAAAAATGCCCATATCCATCCTTGCCCAAAGGTCATGAGCTGCCGTGTACATTTGGTCTGCGCTGTTTACGTCATATATATGCATATGTTTGCAATCATGTGGTAAGTAAGCACGTTCTTTGTGTATGGGGCCGCATATGGCATGGACATTGGCACCGCGAAGCCATGCACAAAGGGCTAAGCAGGCACCCATAGCACCAGTGGATGGATTAGACCAATAACGCACAGCATCCCACTGTTCTCTAGTAGGACCAAGAGTTACAAGAACATTTGTGCCTTGCATATCTTGTGGGCACAAGGCTTTTAATGATGCCAGCCAGATATGGCGTAAATCTGCCAAGCGACCTTGTCCTTTATCGCCACAAGCCGTATTTCCAAGGCCAGGAGCGATTATTTGCACACCTCGTTGACGTAATTTTTCAATATTTTCTTGCGTTGCTGCATGTTGCCACATATGTGGATTCATGGAGGGGGCAAGGATAAGTGGCCCGGCAAAAGCTAAGGCTTGACATGCAAGCATAGTATGAGCTGCGCCGCCGGCCAATTGTGCAATGGTAGAAGCTGTGGCGGGGGCTATAACCATAGCGTGTGCGCATTGGCCAGGTTCTAAATGCCCAAAGGTAGCATCTTTTTCCCACATGTCTGTATATATGGGTAAAGCGCCTAGGGCTTCAAAAGTAAGAGGGCTGATAAATCGTGTGGCACTTTCCGTAAGGGTTGCGCTTACACGTATTCCACTTTTTTGCCACCAGCGTACAAGATCTGGCGCGCGAAAAGCAGCAATGGAGCCACATATGCCAAGGTGCACACCCTTATTGGTAAAGGTCTCAAGTTCATTGAATATATATGGCGCATCAAAAGGAGATTCACCTGCTGCGGTAGAAGGCTCTACATTCATAAATTTTTCCTCATGCATAAAAAACATGACAAGCGCGTGACCTGAGCATATACTAGTTGCGCAAGGTTTGTATAATGTTTTTGCTTTGTATATTTGGCATAGCGCAAAGGAGCATTGTTGACAAGTTGCATCCTTATTGTAATGATTTTTTAGGCCGTACTCTGACCATGTGCAGAGTGTATTTTATATAATTATTAAAACAAATGACAGTGTACAATTATGGACGAAAAAGATTATTGGCTCTCCTCATATACGTTTGATTTACCTGAAACACAAATTGCGCAATACCCACCAGAAGAGCGGGGTCTTTCACGCTTATTAGTAATGCCACGCACTGTAAAAAAAGCCGGCATTAACGAATGGACTCATGCACATTTTGCAGACATTGGTACATATTTACCAAAGGATTGTTTGCTTGTTGTAAACAATTCACGAGTATTGCAAGCACGCTTGCTAGGCACACGTCCTTCAGGAGGTAAGGTAGAATTTTTACTTCTTACACCGCTGCCCTTAGTAACAGCTGCGGCAAATAGTGTTCAAGGTTTGCCGGATACAGCTCCGGAAGAGGGCTGGCTTTGTGCAGAAGCTCAAGGTCTTGTGCGTGCCGGTGGACGTGTTTCTGATGGAGATATTTTTCATTTTGGTGCGGGAATATCTGTACAAGTACTTGAATCAGGCCCTTTTGGACAACGCCGCGTGCTTTTATTTTGGAAAGGTGACTTGGCAGAAGCCTTTGCGGCAACGGGCCATATTCCTTTGCCCCCATATATTAAAAGAGCTGACGATGATGAAGATCAAGCTCGCTATCAAACTATTTTTGCCAAGAATGAAAAAATTGGTTCAGTAGCAGCGCCAACAGCAGGCTTGCATTTTACCGAAAGCTTACAAAAAGAATTGGCAGCACATGGATGTGAATGGGCAGAGGTAACATTATACGTAGGTTATGGAACCTTTAGTCCTGTACGCACTGATGATATTCGTAGTCATCGCATGCACAGAGAATATATTGAAGTGCCAGAACATACGGCTGCCGCCATTGCTAAAGCTAAGGCACAAGGGCGGGCTGTTATTGCCGTTGGCACAACGTCTGTGCGCGCTCTTGAAGGTGTAGCGGAAGTATGCGGCAAGGTGCAAGCGTATACTGGTTGGACAGATATTTTCTTGTATCCTGGGCGACGCTTTAGAGTTGTAGACGGTATGATTACGAATTTTCACTTGCCCGAATCATCGCTACTCATGATGGTATCTGCCTTTGCTGGGAGGCAGCGAATCCTTGATGTGTATGCCGAAGCAGTGCAGCGGGGGTATCGTTTCTTTTCCTATGGCGATGCCATGTATATATCATAAATATTCTGAGTTGCTGCGGGTGTAGGCGTAGTTGAACCTGAAAACGTGTTTCCTACACACTTTTCTAAAGGCATGCTCGCTGCAAGTACCACCAAAAGTGCATGCTAGTGTATGCCTTGGAAAATGTTCTTAATAGTCACGTGAAAGACAGTTTCATGTATGACAAAAATAAATATCCTTGGAACACCCAGAGTCCCAAGGATATTTTGTACCTGTCAGGCAGGTATCTGAGTACGAGGATTTTAAGGCCCTCGTACTCAAACAAACTATAATTAACCGCCGATAAGCTGCATAGCCATACGGGGCATGGAGTTAGCCTGACTAAGCATGGCCACAGCAGATTGCGTAAGGATTTGGTTACGCACAAATTCTGTCATTTCTGTGGCTACGTCCACGTCAGAAATGCGAGATTCGGCTGCGCTCATGTTTTCTGCTTGAATGGTCAAGTTTTGTACAGTAGCTTCAAGGCGATTGTTTAATGCGCCAAGGTGAGCTCTGATCTTATCCTTAGATACAATAGCGTTGTTAACTGCTACAAGAGCAACCTGAGCTTGGGACTGGGTAGAAATGGTGTAACCCATATCTTCTACACTTGCATTACCAAGACCAAGGGCTGATGCAGTGGAGTTACCAATGCGAATGTAGTAGTAATCTTCTGCTGAGTCGTTCATGGAGCCAAAGTGAACCTTGAGCTGACCAGTAGACTTCATACCGCTACCATCGTGTTCACCAGATAAGGAACCATCCAAAAGCTTAATGCCGTTAAAGTCTGTGGCATTGGCAATACGGGTGATTTCCGAGGCCATGGCTTGATACTCAGATTCAATCATGAGACGCTGAGTAGAATCATAGGTACCAGTTGCGGCTTGCTCGGCAAGTTCCTTCATGCGGATAAGCTTTTCGTCAATTACACCCAAGGCGCCGTCAGCAGTTTGGATGAGAGAAATAGCATCGTTAGCATTGCGCACGCCTTGATTTAAGGCAGCAATGTCCGCACGCATAAGTTCGCGAATGGCTAGACCTGCAGCATCGTCTGCAGCACCGTTAATACGAAGACCAGAAGACAAGCGAGCTGTTGACGTTTGTAAGTTTCCGTAGTGTCTGTTTAAGGTGTTAGATGCATTAAGAGCCATTTGGTTGTGATTAATTGTCATTGCCATAACATTCCTCCTTGAATGTGCTGACTGCCTGATGAAGCTTTCGCGCGATCGCGTCCTTGCAATCTTTCATCGACAAAATCCCTCCGTAAAGGTCCGGGATTATTTGGTTGTGTTCAACGTACTTACTGTACGCGGCCTCAATTATCAGTTATATACAGTGACGTCTGGGTACAGCCAAGAGCAAGTTGCAGTAGGCAAATCTTGCCTGTATATATCTGTATTTAGAATGAAGCAAATTTTATACCAAAAAAGGAGGTTTTGAACTTGAAAATGATAAAAATAGAGGTAATGCTCTAAAACGCTATTTTTTTTGAGAATGTTTATATACGTAAAAAAGCGCAGAGAGTTTTTATGCTTTATGGTGAGGAATATGAGAAATATATAGTCGAGTCTGAAAAACTATATAAGTATTTATACATGTAAATGTAATGCAGAAAGGTAACCAAAGAAAAAATGCCAGAAACTAAGCATACAGTGCTACTTTTTGGCAATTTATCGACACAATTGCACCTGTTTTTACGTGTTGACGATTCTGCCTCAAAGAAAGGGGCAGAAAGAAAATAGGCTTGTTTAGCGGTGACTAGATAGCTGTAAAAATAAAGGGGTAGGAAAAGGCATTAAAGCCTTTGTCCTACCCTTTACAAACTCCCTCCCACAGGTGTTTGCTAGCCTATAAGCGATAAGGCCATTCTGGGCATGCTGTTAGCTTGGCTAAGCATGGCCACAGCAGATTGAGTCAGAATCTGGTTGCGTACAAATTGCGTCATTTCGGTGGCTACGTCCACGTCAGAGATACGCGATTCGGCTGCAGCTACGTTTTCTGATTGCACTGTTAAGTTTTGTACAGTGGCATCAAGGCGGTTCTTCATGGCGCCAAGGTTAGCTCTAATCTTATCCTTAGATACGATAGCATTGTTAACGCCCACAAGAGCTGCTTGCGCTGCAGATTGTGTAGAGATTGTAAAGCCTGCATTGGTACTTTCTGCATTATTACCAATACCAAGAGCAGCGGCTCTTGTATCACCAATAGTAATGTCATAATAGTCTTCAGCAGAGTCATTCAATGAGCCAAAGTGTACACGCAAAGCACCTGTGGCTGTAAGTTTGGTTCCGTCGTGAGTGCCAGAAAGGGAACCGTCTAAAAGCTTTACGCCGTTAAAGTCGGTGGCGTTGGCAATACGGGTAATTTCCGAAGCCATAGCTTGGTATTCAGACTCAATCATAAGACGTTGTGTTGAGTCATAAGTACCGGTGGCTGCTTGTTCTGCAAGTTCCTTCATACGAATGAGCTTTTCATCAATTACGCCAAGCGCGCCGTCGGCTGTTTGGACAAGAGAAACTGCATCATTAGCGTTACGCACACCTTGATTTAAGGCGGCAACGTCTGCACGCATAAGTTCGCGAATAGCAAGGCCAGCTGCGTCGTCAGAGGCGCCGTTTACACGTAAGCCTGAAGACAAACGCTGAGTTGAGGTTTGTAAGTTACCATAATGTTGGCTAAGATTGTTAGCCGTATTGGTTGCCATTGCATTGGAATTAATTGTCATTGCCATAACATTCCTCCGTGAATGTGCTGACAGTTACAACGGGGCCCAATTGCCGCTTCTTCCATGAAGCATGCCGTCGTGTAAATACCCTATCGGCAAATTTTGCCTAGCGCTTTAGGGTGGTAGGCAAATTTTTCTCGTTTTTTTTTGCGTAAAAAATTGTATTATATTTAAATACGCTACATAATGTATGCTGTGCCATTTTAGGATGCAAATATACATTCATATGGTTTGTATTAAGAAGTGTTTGTCTCTAGTTTTGGTCATAAAATTTTGATTTTATACATTTATTATATGAGTATTTTTTGTGCAAGGCGCATGATGAATTTTTATATACCATTTGATGAAAAATTTTGCGCCACGTAAAATAAGCCAGAACCTGCTTCTGGCGGCCCTAAAAGGGTATTTGAAGTGGGTGTGCCTTTATGAAACACGCATGGAAATGCGTTTTTCAGCATCAACTAATTATGTAAGATGCATAATTTGTAGGTGACAATTATTGCATATGGTCTTAGCTATGGATGTGCGCATATTTTGTAGTCAAAGGAGTATACATGTCTACACAGGTACCTAAAAAAAATCTAACCAGTTTGGATATTCGTGAATCAAAAGGTAAGCAACGCCTTGCCATGGTCACTGCTTATGATTTTTCTTCAGCCATGTTTGCTGATGCGGCTGGTGTTGATATGCTCTTGGTGGGTGATTCTCTAGGTATGGTTATGCTTGGGCAAAAAGATACCCTTGCGGTGACTGTAGATAATATGGTGCATCACTGTAAAGCTGTGGCTGCTGCTGAACCAAGGGCGCTTATTGTGTGCGACATGCCTTTTTTAAGCTATGAAGATTCGGTGCCTAGTGCGTTACGTAATGCGGCAAGGCTTATGGCAGAAGGTGGGGCTAGAGCTGTAAAAGTAGAGGGAGCTATGCATATTTTACCACAAATACAAGCTTTTGTAGCCGCAGGCATACCGGTAATGGGACACCTAGGCTTAACACCGCAGCGAATGGCAAGCCTTGGAGGATTTAAAGTGCAGGGTAAAAGTGCTACGGCTGCTAAAATTATTTTAGATGAGGCTTTAGCTCTTGAAGCTGCAGGATGTTTTAGTCTTGTGTTAGAATGCGTTCCGGCACAATTGGCTACACTTATTAGCCAAAGGCTACATATTCCCACAATAGGTATTGGTGCTGGTGCTGGATGTGATGGACAGGTGCTTGTTTATCATGATATGTTAGGGCTTAATCCACGTTATGTGCCTAAGTTCGTAAAAAAGTATGCCAACCTTGGTGAAGAAATTACTTGCGCCTTAAGCGCCTATGTGGAAGAGGTGCAAAAGGGTATTTTTCCACAAAAAGAACAGGGTTTTACGTTATCTGCCGAAGAGGCTGAGCAATTGCAAATGTTATGTGAGGAAAAAAAGTGATAGGTTCACCTGTGCCACGCGTGGCAGCCATTCATGATCTTTCTGGTTTTGGTCGTACATCTTTGACCGTTGTTATACCTATACTCTCGTCCATGGGCATTCAAGTGTGTCCCATGCCAACGGCGGTACTCTCTACACATACTACAGAATATACAGATTTTACTTTTTGTGACTTGGCAGAAGAAATGCCTAAAATTTTAGCACATTGGCGTTCGCTTGGATTGTATTTTGAAGGCATATATTCAGGATTTTTGGGCTCTCCAGCGCAAATGCACGTGGTAGAAGAAACTATTAAATACTGCAAAAAAACTGATGGTTTGGCGGTGATTGACCCTGTACTTGGCGATAATGGAAAGCTTGATCCTACCATGACTACAGATATGGTTGCGCGCATGCGCGAACTTGTTCGCCATGCAGACTGTATTACGCCAAATCATTCTGAAGCCTCATGGTTGTTGGATGTGCCCTATGTGGAAAATATAACCCTTGGTCACATTCGAGAACGCCTTGTGCGGCTTACAGATATGGGGCCAAAGGTTGCCATTATAACTTCAGCCCCCATTACACAGCATAAAAACCAAACTTCAGTGGTTGCGTATAATGCAGAGCAAAAGCGTTTTTGGCGAGTTGATTGTCCTCATATTCCGGCTTTTTATCCTGGTACAGGCGATTCTTTTGCTTCAGTACTCACAGGAGCCTTGCTTTTAGGTGATGCTCTTCCCTTGGCTATGGATAGGGCAGTGCAATTTGTAAGTACGGCAATCCGTGCTACATTTGGGCACAATTTACCCCATCGAGAAGGTATCTTACTTGAAAAAGTTCTCGATTCATTACGTATACCCAGCACGGCTGCCAGTTATGAACTTTTGGAGGATGATGTATAATGGGCCTTATGGAACTAGAACAAAGAGTTGCTTTGCCCATCGGTATATTTGACTCAGGAGTTGGTGGACTTACAGTGCTTGATGCTATTCATAAAGTATTACCTCATGAACATTTGCTGTATCTTGGTGATACTGCACGCTTGCCATATGGCACCAAGAGCCAAGATACGGTGGCAACCTATGCCTTGCAGGCTACCGCAAAATTGGTAGAGCGTGGCATAAAAATGCTCGTGATTGCGTGCAACACAGCCACATCGGCTGCTTTGCCACTATTGCGCCAATCTTTTGCACCGTTGCCTGTGCTTGGTGTAATAGAGCCGGGAGCAGAAGCCGCAACAAAGGTAACACGTAATGGGCACATTGCCGTTATTGCTACCGAAGGAACCATTAAAGGGGGGGCATACCAAAAAGCTATGACCGCCTTGCTTAAGGATGTGCACATTACAGGTCAAGCGTGTACGCTTTTTGTGCATCTTGCAGAAGAAGGTTGGGTAGACGGCCCCTTGGTGGAAGGTATTGCCAAGCGCTATTTAGATCATATTTTCGTGCCTAATATAGCTGATGCCCCAACTAATTCTCGGCCGGATACATTATTATTAGGGTGTACGCATTTTCCGCTGTTGCGAGAAACCCTTGCTAACGTGGTTGGTAAGGATGTGGTCTTGGTAGATTCTGCCTATACAGCAGCACGAGCCGTTGAAAAAGCGCTTAGCGCACAAAATTTGCATCGTAAGGGCAGTCAGGGCCAATGTCACTTTATGACTACTGACGATGCCGCTCGCTTTGCCCGAGTAGGAAGTGTTTTTTTAGGCGTAAATCTTGAAAAAAGTCATGTAGAACATGTAGACTTATGAGGCCTTCTTGGTATACCATGTCTCCTGTGTTTTATTTCTCTTGTGTATTTGTGTGTTTATCTTATTGTATGCTTTTTTTTAGCAGATAGTAGCTTTGTATTCATTATTGTAGTTTTTAAGGAGCCTTGATGCCTTACACACCCATACCCATGATTCCAGGTCCTACACAAGTGCCGGTTTCAACTCGCGAGGTTATTGCCAGAGATTATGGAAGTGGCCTATACGAAGAAGATTTTGTGCCCTTGTATCACGCAACAAGTACGTTATTAGCATCATGTATGAATACAAAAAATGATGTAGTGATTATGACAGGGGAGGGCATGTTAGCGCTTTGGGCAGGTTTAAAAAGCTGCCTTACTAAGGGGGATAGAGTTCTTGCTATTTCCACAGGCGTCTTTGGTGAAGGTATAGGGCACATGGCTGCAAGCTTGGGCTGTGAGGTGCAAACCATTCACTTACCCTTTAATGCCACTATTCCAACACAAGACGTTGCACTAAAAAACATAGAAGAAGTCATTTCCACATTCAAGCCGCATATGATAACGGCTGTGCATTGTGAAACTCCTTCCGGAACGTTAAACCCACTAGAAGGTATAGGGCGTTTGAAAAAAGCCTATGACGTGCCGTTATTTTATGTGGATGCGGTGGCAAGTCTTGGTGGTGCACCGGTATTAATGGATGCTTGGAACATAGATATTTTACTTGGAGCGTCACAAAAATGTTTTTCTGCCCCGCCAAACTTAAGTTTTTTAGGGGTAAGTCAAAATGCTTGGGCAAGAGCCAATGAGGTTGCTTATCAAGGCTATGATGCGCTTTCGCCATGGCAAAATGTGCGTGAAAAGGCATTTTTTCCCTATACTCCATATTGGAGTGGCGTGGCCGGTTTGCATGCAGCGGTGCAACATGTGCTAGACGAAGGCTTAGAAAAAGTATATGCACGTCATGCAGCGGCAGGTTTGTTATGTCGTGAGGGATTACAAAATCTTGGCTGTAGCCTTTGGGCTTTGCCAGAAGCTGTGCCGTCTCCTACGGTAACAGCAGCGTGTGTACCAAAGGGTATGCATTTTTCGCAATGGCAAAAAGCCTTGCATGCGCGAGGACTTGCCGTAGGTGGATCATTTGGCCCCATGGATGGCAAAGTTTTTCGTATGGGACACATGGGGAGTCAGGCAAAGCTTAGTCTTGTACAGCAAGGCTTAGATATTATAGAAGAAGTTTTGCGTGGCATTTAGGTGGTAGTGGTGCTTTCTCTTGTAAAATACATTGATTTTCTGTACAAAGCGATGGATGTAGAGATTTTTTTATAAGCAATGCTTTCTAACCATTTGGAGTTGATTATGACAAAGGCTGAACTCGTAGAAAAAATTTATGCAAAGGCTGGGCTTCCTACTAAAACTTTAGCTGAAAATGCCCTTGATGCGGTTATTATGACTTTACGCGAAGCTCTCGCCAATGGCGAATCTGTAACTTTTACAGGTTTTGGTACTTTTAAAGTAACCGAACGCGCTTCTCGCAAAGGGCGTAACCCTCGCACTGGTGAAGAAATTACCATTCCTGCTAGCAAAGTTGCTAAGTTTACTGCAGGCAAACAGCTTAAAGAAGATTTGAAATAAGTTGTTAAAGCAATAACTGCTGACAAAAGTTATTTTGTCAGTCCGTTCAAAAACAGCAAGATGCGCATTCGAAGGTTCTTCGTGTAAAATGTTACGCGATAAGCGCTGAGTGTTGTTATACAGGAAAAGCAAATTGTTGTTTTTTAACGGACTGTTAAAGCCCCATGAAGATGCCTTCTTGGGGCCTTTTGTTAAGATGTTGTACACTGTTAATGGCTTGAATGAATGGCTTAGCATTAAGCTGTGTAAGGTTACAATCTTCTACAAAGAAAAAATTTGCGTGGCGTACAATGAGCCAAAACTTGCTTCTGCCGGCCGTAAAGGGGTATTTGGAGGCAACGTGCCTTTCTGGACAACACGTGAACATGTGTTGTCTAGCATCAACTAAGTATCGAGTATTTAGAAGCTTGACCTTAGGAGAATGCTTAGCTTTTTATCAGCTTATCTTTTTTTTTAATATACTGGGATTTATAAATTGCATGAAATTGCATGTTAAAATACTTGTGCAAAACAGTTGACTATAGGCTTTGCATAACTTTTTTATTAAGCCTTTACGTGCATAAAGCCTATATATATGCAAGTTTGCATGTATGCTGCATCAAAATTATCTTCGGTATAATCTCTACTGAAATGATATTCTAGCAATGAATTGTAAACAAAAATTCCCAAAGACATTTTATTTTCTTGACCATCGATAATGCCTTATGCTATCAAGCACAAGTCTTGAACGCACATAGAACGTTTTTGACACATTGCGGAGGGGTGGCAGAGCTCGGTTTAACGCGGCGGTCTTGAAAACCGTTGAAGG
>CAYJOQ010000076.1:0-11857 GCA_964371825.1 uncultured Desulfovibrionaceae bacterium | reverse complement strand
TAAATTGCCAAAAAGTCGCATTACATGCTTTGTTTTCGGCAATTTTTCTAGGTTGGCCTTTGTATATTAAGTCTACAATTACAAATAGTTGTTTAGTTTTTCAGTGCTGACTAAGTAGTTGTCTATGTGTTATCTGCAGCACCTTTTTTTTCGCAAAGCCAATAATGTAAAACGAGCATAAGGTTACGAGGATCAATGGGCTTTGTAAGATAATCATTAAGGCCCATGGCTATACCCTTTTCTTTATCTTCTTTCATGGCATTAGCGGTAATGGCAATGATGGGCAACGCTTCTGCATTAAGAGTACTACGTATGATTCTTGTAGCTTCAATTCCATCCATAACGGGCATTTGCATATCCATAAAAACGATATCGTAACTTTCTTTAGCTATCATATCCACAGCAATTTGACCATTGTCAGCAAGAAAAACATCGGCATTTGTTTTTTGTAAAAGCTCTTCCATGATTAACTGGTTAATCATATTATCTTCTACGACTAAAATGCGTTTTGCTGTAAGGTCAACATTCAAGGAGCCATTTTCTTCAATGCCAAGGTTAAGTTTTGATTCTGCATCCTTAGACGGCGGGAGGAATAATAAAATTGTAAACTTCGTTCCCTCACCAAGGGTGCTTTCAACAAGTAAACTACCTTGCATAATTTCAATAATATTTTTGCTAATGGCAAGACCAAGTCCCGTACCGCCAAAGCGACGAGTAATGGAAGTGTCTGCTTGTGCAAAAGGTTTAAAGAGTAGTTCTTGGCTCTCTTTAGAAATACCAATACCCGTATCTTGAACCTTAATGCAAATAGGCATGGTGCCTTCAGGAACGGGAATGTCTTTGATTTCAGGGGCTGTGTGACTAAAATGTACGTTTATAGAACCTTTTTCTGTAAATTTAATAGAATTTCCTACTAAGTTATTCAACACTTGTCCAAGTCGTATCGGGTCTCCCATATAGTCAAAATTGAGATTTTTTTCCATGGTGACTGTCAGGGTTAAATTTTTACTGGAAGCACTTGATTGATACACTGTAAGGATTTGCTCACCAATTTCTTGTAAATTGAGGTGTACATTTTCAAGGTCAAACATACCGGCTTCAATTTTAGAAGTATCAAGAACATTGTTAATAATGCCAAGCAAACTCTTACCCGCAACTTCGATTTTTTTAACATAGTCGCGCTTTTTTTCTTCTTCGCTATCTTTGTTTTCAAGATATAGGTGCGCAAGACCAATAATAGCATTGAGAGGTGTGCGTATCTCATGACTCATATTGGCTAAAAATTCACTCTTCATGCGGCTAGCATCGTCGGCCTTTTTGACCATGGTTTGCATAGAATTTACCATGGTGCGCAAAGACTTATACAATACGCCAATTTCATCACTACGCACAAGGGTGTTGGTTTCTGGTAATTGCTCTGTATGTACAAGCTCTTTTTTATTTCCAAAAAGAGAGGCGCATTTTTGTTTGCTGGCGTGCACTAGCCTTTGTGTAATGATTTGTTTTGAATTGTTAAAATTAACATCTTTATCTAAAACGCCCTTGGATATTTGTTCGGCATAATTCACTGCTACAAGCAAGGCATCAACAATATTTTTTACATAAAAATAAATAATAGTTGCTAAGACTACAAGAATAATCAAAGCAATAATCATAGCGTTTTTTAAAATAGATTTACCGGGGGCAGCAAGTTCTTCAAGATCGCGTACGGCAACGGCTGTCCAATCAGCATTTTCTAAATGGTCATAGTACGCAATTTTTTGTTGCCCATTTTCAGTAAATGTTAAAATTCCTGTGCCTTTAGAGAGAATTTCAAGGCCCCAGTCATAGTCATATAATTTGTATGCAAAAACTTGTTCAGTGTTTTTGTGGATAAAAACGGTACCATATTTATCTGCGACAAAAAGGTAACCCTTATCTCCAAGAAGCATTCGCTCACTCATGGTATCAGTTAGTTTAGAAATATTATACACTACACCAATAATCTTACCATCTTTAAGGCTATACACTGGTGAAGCTACGGCATATACAACCATTTTTTGGTATCTATAAGGAGCGCCTATGGAAACTTTACCTTGCATAGCTTCTTGAAAGAAAGGTTCATTATGCAGGTCTGCACCTTTAAGTTCAGGTATGGTGTGGTCAAGCACAATTCCTTCAGGGCTTACAATCCCAATGCCTACATAAAAATAGGTGTTGGTCATGTTAACAATGCGGCTGTTTGCGTCAGGAGCATACACTCTGCGTAAATCTAGGTCTTCAGAAAGATAGGGTTGTAAAATACCTGTTTGGGCAAGAGATATGGCGTTAAGAATATTAAAATCAAGACCAGCTTTAAGTTCTACAAGGGCATTGTCAGTGGCCATTTTTTGTAAGCTAGAACTTCTCTCCATAAACGTGTCCATGCTCACGTTGTACGTATAGAATGTAGAAACACAAAGTCCGAATGTTGTTGCGAACAACACAGGCAACAAAATTTTGTATAAAATTTTCAAAATTAATCCCTCATCATAGTGAATACTACTCTAAGTGTACCAATATCGTACGTTCCTAGCAAGTTTTTTTTGTGTCCTACTAATACGGTAAGAATTCGTTAATGTGTTCACAAAATAAAAAGGTCTATCAGCTTGTTGAAAAAGTCTAATAAAAAACTAAGATATGAGAAAGGCAACGTTTATTTGCGAAAGGAGTATACTCTTTTGGTGCTTGGTTAAAGCAAAAAACGAACCCGAAGACGTAGATTGTAGCTTTGAAACAGCAACAGCCTGCCATGTGCACTTTATAGTTAAATAGTAATTAATGTGCTTTTGACAAGCATTAGAGCGATTTCTTGTTTTTTTGCAGTGCACACTCACTGCTTTGCTTTTGTGTCACAAGAAGTTCTTCATGTTTTTGAAGTGCCTCACGAGGCACTGCTCGAACGCCTCAACCGCAGCCCATAATAATAAGGTTATATTTTTTTATGAGCCAATCAATAAGAAAAGCTACGCCAATACAGAGAATGATGAGTAAACATTCAAGCATAGGTAAGCCTCCTTGGGGTAAGCGATGTTTACAGTGTGTTTATGCGGATACGTAGTTTTTTTAGCGCACTGTTAAGGTGAGTCCTACAGGGCAGTGGTCAGATCCATACACATGGCTTTCTATCCAAGCATCATGAATGGCGGGTTTAAGTTCTTCGGATACAAAAAAGTAGTCAATGCGCCATCCTACATTTTTGGCACGCGCAGCTGCTTTGTATGACCACCAAGAATAATAATCTTGTGCATCGCCATGCACATGTCTAAAGGTGTCAATATAGCCTGCCTTAGTAAAAGTATCCAGAAAGGCTCTTTCTTCTGGTAAAAATCCGGTATTTTTTTCATTAGGCTTTGGTCTGGCAAGGTCTATAGCTTTATGAGCAATATTAAAATCGCCACAAACTACAATGGGCTTTGTTTTGCGTAGATTTTCAGCATAGTGCAAAAATGCGTCAAAAAAAGCCATTTTATAGGGTACGCGTTTGAATGTTCCTGTAGGTTTGCCCATGTCGTTCAATTCTTCTGCACCTCCGTTGGGAAAGTATACAGTAAAAAAGTGAAACCAAGGGTATTCAAGGTGAATGAGGCGTCCTTCGCATTGCAGGGCAGCATCTGCAGGAGGAGGTAACTCAATTTGCACTGCCATGGGCTGAGTGCGGCTAAAAGCAGCTACGCCTGAGTAACCTTTTTTTACAGTAGATGTTGCCCAATATGTATGCCAGCCTTCAGGGTGTACAAGCTCTGGGGCAAGTTGCTCTGGGGCAGCCTTGGTCTCTTGTAAGCCAATGATATGGGCATCATTGTGAGTGAACCACGCCCAATCTTCTTTGGCAGAAACTGCGCGGATGCCATTAACATTCCATGAAAGCATTTTTATATGCATAAGATATCCTTTTATATTTGCAAATTAAGCTTTAGGGGTATTTTTAGCAATTTCAGCATTAATAAAACAAACAAAGAATAATGATACGGCGGCAAGTACGGCGCCTAAAATAAATGGATATGCGAAATCTATAGCCCAAAGAGTAGCGCCAATAACAGGAACTATAACTGCCGATATGTGATTAATAGTAAATGAAAGCGCCATACTGGGGGCAATATCTTGCGGTTCGCCAATTTTTTGGAAAAAGGTTTTTTCCGCAATATTTAAATTAAAGGTAAGCTGGTCAAAAATATAAAATATGGCAACAATTGCAGCAACATCAACATATGCGTAACCTAAGAAAATGCCAATGGCCGGTAAAAATTGAAAAATAAGTAATTTTTGTTCACCAAATCTATTGATAAGTTTACCGATAAGTGGATTTAAAAGCCAGTTACAAACATTATTAATGAGAAAAAGACTTGTAATCATAGTTACAGAAAACTGAAATTTTTCAACTAAAAGGAATAAGGAGAAAATAGTGAAAATTTGCCTACGTCCGCCAGAAAGAAAGGTTAATATATAAAAAAGCCAATACTTTTTCTTAAAAACAATACTTTTTCTTTGCTGAGTAAGGATGCTTAAATCAGGTTTTTTTCTTATGGCAAAAATGGCGCCCATTGTGGCTACAATACCTGCGAATAAAAACATTTGTTTATAACTTAAGTATGTTGCAATGCTTAGGATAATAAGAGCAATACAAATATTGCCAAAAGCTGCAATGCTGCGTAAGCGAGCAAAAACAATGGGACACGTAGGCCCATTAAATGATTGTAATGTAATAGATTGGTTGATGGTTTCAAAGTAATGGAAGCCCACAGACATGATAAATGTAGTCATGAGCATGCCGCTGTAGGTGGGAAAAAGTCCCGTACAGGCTACACCAACTCCAAGTAGCATAACCGAAAAGGATGCCATGGATTCTTCTTTTATAAAGCGCAAGAAAATAAGAACAGATATAGCAAGTAGCCCTGGAATTTCGCGCACAGATTGAATAATACCACCTTGAGCACCACTAAGGTGCAAAGCATCGACCACATAGTTAGTGTATAGCATTTGCCAAGCTTGCAAGGCTACTACTTGTGAAAACGTTAAAATCAGCAAGAAATGAAAAGCAGAACTTTCAAGGCCGTGGCGAATTTCTTGAGGGTGTAGGTAGTTATAAACAAAATTAGAAGTTTTCATGCGTTGTCGTCTCTGCTTTGTTAAATGGTATAGTAGTTATGGAGTTATAAAAATGTGAAAGTGTAGTGTAAAATGTTTTTTCATAAAAGTCGATTACAGAATTGTATACGTATGTTTATGCGTATAGATATGCGTTGATTTATACGTTGTTTTCTGGCATTTCTTCTCAGAGGAGGTAGAGTATGGAACAATTACCTATTAAGCGTGCCATAGTGTCAGTCACCGACAAAACCGGTTTGGCAGAACTTGGTATTTTTCTTGTGGAAAATGGGGTAGAATTGGTTTCTACCGGCGGAACGTATGCCTTTTTGGAAGGTGAAGGCTTGCCTGTGACGCCTGTAAGCGCTGTTACGGGATTTCCGGAAATTTTAGGTGGTAGAGTAAAAACATTACACCCTAAAATGCACGGCGGTATTTTAGCCGACAAAAGCAACCCTGAGCATATGCAAACCTTAGAAGCAAATGATATTAAACCCTTTGACCTTGTGTGTGTGAATCTTTATGACTTTGCCGGTGCCGTTGAGCGAAAACTTTCACTTTTACAAGCTGTGGAAGAAATAGATATCGGCGGCCCTTGCATGATACGCGCTGCAGCTAAAAATTATCACAGTGTTTTGGTGTTGCCTTCCACTAAATGGTATGGCGAAGCCATGAATGAGATGCGTCAAAATAATATGTGTGTAAGTTTAGCCTTTCGTCAAGGTATGGCTTCACGTGCTTTTGATGCAACTTCTCGCTATGATTCACTTATTGCATCATACTTGCGTTAAAAAACACTATATGGTGGCATTAATAAAGAAAATGAAAAAGTGCATAACGGGCACGTATGTTTTTTCGCGCCATGAGGAGTTGTGTCATAGCTAAGATAGAAGGTAATACACAAGGCCTTAAGGCCAGTCAGCTTAAAGCTATACAGCGTTTAAGCACTAGGCGTTTTCCCTTGCAAGATGCTTTTAGTCAAGAACAAGCTCGTGAGCTTGCCGCCCTGTCTCGTATGGTGGGGCGGCAACTTGGTTTGCTTATTGATAGGCGTGGCAAGGTGGAAATGGTTATTGTAGGTGAAGCAGGTAGCATTCTTATTCCGGCGCTCAGTCGTGGGCGTGAAGGGGCAGGGCGTTTACGTGGTTTACGGTTGGTGCATACACATCTAAGCCCTGACCTATTGTCCCAAGAGGACCTGATGGATATGCTCTTTTTGCGCCTTGATGTGGTATGTGTGTTAACGGTTAGCCCTCACGGAGAACCGGTACAATGGCAATACGCGCATCTTTTACCACCAAATCCGGAAAATAAACCCTATATGGTGCACGATGCTCAGGCTTGGGATAAGGCAACTGGCGTTGATTTTTCTGGCATAGCAGAAGCTTTAGAAGAAGAACTAGGCAGGGCTTTGCAAGATGCAAAACATACAGGCACAGCTCCAAGAGCATTGCTTATCTCTGTAGGTACAATACCGCGGCAAAGCCAAGAAGAGCACCTAGATGAACTTGCAGAACTTGCGAGCACTGCCGGCTTGCAGGTTGTGGGGCGTATGATACAGCGTGTACCAAGGGTAAATCCTAAATTTATTTTAGGCCGAGGGAAAATGGCTGAACTTGAAGTACAAGCTTTACAAGAAAATGCCTCAGTGCTTATTTTTGATGGTGAACTTTCGCCTGCGCAATTGCATAATTTGGCCGATATTACCGAGCGTAAAGTTTTAGACAGAACACAACTTATTTTAGATATTTTTGCACAACATGCCGTAACCAAAGCAGGTAAACTGCAAGTGGAAATGGCACAATTAAAATATACGCAGCCAAGGCTTGTGGGAAAAAACAGGGCCATGGATAGACTTATGGGTGGTATTGGCGGGCGGGGGCCTGGTGAAACCAAACTTGAAACTGACCGACGTCGCGTACGTGATCGTATTGCTCGCATAAAAAAAGATTTGGATGATTTACGAAAACAACGCGCCTTTACGCGTGCACGCAGATCTCGTCAAGGTATACCGCTTATTGCTCTTGTTGGATATACCAATGCGGGTAAATCTACACTCTTAAATACGCTTACGCGTTCAGAAGTCATAGCAGAAAATAAACTTTTTGCTACGCTTGATCCTACCACAAGACGTTTACGTTTTCCTGAAGAGCGTGAAGTTATTCTAGCCGATACGGTGGGTTTTATTCGCAATTTGCCCAAGGAGCTTACTGAGGCTTTTAAGGCAACTCTTGAAGAACTTGAAGCTGCTGATCTTTTGTTGCATGTGGCAGATGTTTCTCATGAAGCATTTGTTAAGCAAATGGCCTCGGTAGAGGAAGTGCTTATTGATATGCAATTGCATGAAATTCCAAGGTTTTTGGTGTTAAATAAATGGGATAAATTAGACATAGAACAAAGAAGTAACCTTGGCGAAGCGTATGCAGAGGCCTTGTGTATTTCGGCGCAAGAAGGAACAGGACTTGATGCTTTACTTAGAGAAATTAGCACTATACTTAATTTTTAAACACATGCCTAAAGACAATACTTGCATATTTTTGAAAAAACTTTAAGGTCTACTCACTGATGTTGAGATTGATACCCCCAAAATGGGTATAAATATATCTGCGCTCCTTAAAGAATGTGTGTTTTTTTATGATAATCGGCACTGAAAATATATCAACCAATTACAATAAAAAAATAAAATAGTCATATTGATTAGCAAAATTACCAGAAACAAAGCATAAAATGTTTTTTTTGCGACACCAAAAGCAGAGTTTTTCATGTGCTGAATAACGAATTTTCTCGTAAGGAAAATTTCGCACCGCGTAAAATAAGTAAGAATGTGCTTTTGGCATCCCCGAAAAGGGTAATTGGAGCGAGCGTGCCATATAAAAATGCGTGAAAATGCGTTTTTTAGCTTCGATTATGATACGTATATCTTGAAAAAGATATGCAGAAGCTGCACAAAACCACCTACAGCTCGGTGGCAAATGAGGCTGAGAAATTTCATACTTAAGGATTTTTATGACCGACGAGCAAAATAAAAACGCTGCTGCGGCTCCATCTTCTGCGCCAAAACGTACACGACGTACTTCTTCAAAACCTTTGACAACAGATACTTCTGAGAGCTCCGCAACACAATCAATTTCTGAATCCCCCAAGAAAGCTGTAAAAAATTCAAAAACTCCGCGTACATCAAAGAAAAATGATGCTGTAGAAGCGCCTGTAGCCGCAAAGTCAACGCGTAGCCCTCGTGCGAAGGGAGTTGCAGCTAAAAAAGCAGTTGCATCGGACGCAGACCCTCTTGCTATTGTGCCAGTTTCTTCGGAAGAGTCTACGAAGACACCCGCAAAAAGAGGGCGTAAAAGTACGGCAACTGCCAAGACATCTTCCAAGCTAAAAAATGAGGCTTTGCAAGATGTTTCATCTGTGGAAAATGTACATGGTAATCCAAATGAGACAGTGGTAGATACGTTAGCAGCGCAAACTGCGCCTGTTGTGCAAGAAGAGCTTGTCAGTAAAACACCTCGTCCACGTAAAACACCTGTACGCCCTCGCAAAAAAAATATTCAAGATGCTCATGCAGAAAAAACGCCTGTAGAGCAACAAAAGTCTGTAACTAAGGATATTGAACAAAATGATGCAGTTATGCACTCAGAGTCTCAAGTACAAGAAAACTACGGTGCACTTGATGCGGCGGCTGCAAACTCTGTAGCAGTGCAACGTTCACGTAGTCCAAGGCTTGGACGACCACCTAAAAAAGCACGTGAATCTCTTGTGCAAAGTGCAGAGCCAAGCATAGAACAAGCTGTAACTCCTTTAGCAGATGAGGAAAATTCTCAAATTTTTGCTTCAAAACCTAGCGAGCAGGAACAGTTGCCCGATGTGCTTACCCAAGAACGTGATAAGCAACACAGTGCTAAGAAAGTGGGAGCAAAGCATGGCGTAAAGGCACGTAAAAATACCCAAGTTGCAGATATATCAACTGCTCAAGAAGATGTACTTATACCTATTGCTAAGACTTCTGCACAAGCTCTTTCTGTGCATGATGATAATGCAGAAATGGTTGTGCAAGCTGATGCAATTGATACTGCTGTTGAAAACGAAGAGGCAAGTAAAGCAAGTAAACGTGGTAGACGAGGCGGACGAGGCAGGCGTGGGAAAAAACGTACGCAGGTTGCGCAAGAGGGTGTCATTGCTTCAGAAGATAATGAAAGTGAAAATGAAGAATTTTTACGTGCTGCAGAAGGCACTAATCCCTTACCCACATCTGCGCAAAAGCATGCTTCTGCTACTTCATTGGCTGAAGGCAAACCTGGACGAGCACGCGCTACGAATCTTAAGAAAAATACCGCCGAAGTGTTAGGACGTCGTAAAATGTTTGTGAGTATTGTGCCTGGTGAGCAGGTGGAAGTTGCTCTTGTGGAAGAAGGAGCTATTCATGAATATTATCTTGAAATGTTACATCAAGCTAAGACTAAGGGAAATATTTATAAAGGCATAGTGCATAATATTGATACGAATTTGCAAGCTGCCTTCATAAGTTATGGCACTGGAAAAAATGGCTTTTTACAAATTGATGAAATTCACCCAGAATATTTTCAAGCGCATCATGAAGTTGCTAAGGGTAAAAAATACCCACCCATTCAAAAAGTAATTAAGCCAGGGCAAGAAGTGCTTGTGCAAGTGGTAAAGGAGCCTACAGGTAATAAAGGTGCGTTTTTAACCACATGGCTTTCCTTGCCGGGAAGATTTTTGGTGCTTACTCCTGGGCAAGAACAAATTGGTATCTCCAGAAAAGTGGATAACGATGAAGAACGCTCGCGCTTGCGTGAGCTTATGACAGGCATAGAACCTGGTGAAGGTCTTGGCGTTATTGTGCGTACCGTAAGTGCAGGTATTGCTAAAACAACGTTAAAAAATGATTTACAATATTTAAAAAGAATATGGCGCGAAATTCGTAAAAATGGTCTCAATGAAGGCGCTCCGGCGTTACTTTATAAAGAAGCAAACTTGGCTGAGCGCGCCATTCGAGACTATCTTACTGATGATATTTGCGAAGTTTGGGTAGATAATGCCGAAGTGGCTGAATCGTTGCGTGAAACAGTGGGTATACTCTTCCCACGGAAAAAAGACCTCATTCGCACCCATGTTGATGTGCGCCAAACCTTATGGGAACGCTTTAATATACAACGTCAATTAGAACAAATATACTCGCGTGAGGTGGTACTACCTTCGGGAGGACGCCTTGTTTTTGATCAAACAGAAGCCCTTATGGCCATTGATATCAATTCTGGTAAAATTTCTGGTAAGGGTAATTTTGAATCCATGGCGCTTAAAACTAATCTTGAAGCAGCAGAAGCCATTGCTAGACATTTAAAATTACGTGATATTGGCGGGCAAGTAGTTATTGACTTTATTGAAATGCGCGACAGAAGTCATGTGCGTGAAGTTGAAAAAACCTTACGCAATGCCATGAAAAGTGATAGGGCACGGCATGATGTTTCGCGTATTTCATCATTTGGTCTACTTGAAATTGTACGACAACGAACAGGTTCTTCTGCCTTAGCTATCACTATGGAACCGTGCCCCCATTGCCGTGGCACTGGCATGCGCCGAAACTTAGAATGGCAAGCATTACAAGCTTTACGTGAAATGACAAGACAAGTTCGCCATGCACAAAATGGTAAAATTGTATATGAAACTTCCGCTGAATTAGCTTTTTATTTACTTAATAATAAAAGACAGCGTTTATGTGACTTTGAAGCTCATGCTCAAGTGCATGTAGAAGTGCGCGTGCGTGCTTAGTTGTGCATATGTAAGAATAGGGTAGATACATTTTTTGTAAACTGTTCTTTGCATTGTTAGTAATACAAAGAGATGCTGCGTATGTATTTTTATGTGCGCAGCTTTTTTATGTGTATCCTATGGAATTTTATATACGCTATTTTTAGCATATGAACGTGAAGGATGCGTTCTGTCTTCGCTTGATGTATAGTTTTGATTAAGAGGGGTAGTTATGTCTTCTACGTTATTATTGCATGTATGTTGCGGCCCGTGTGCCATAGTACCTATTGAGCGTTTACGTGAGCAAGGGTATCAGGTCACAGCCTATTTTGCCAATAACAATATCCATCCTTTAAGTGAATATTTGCGTCGTCGTGAAGCAATGCAAAATGTAGCTGAATTGTATGCGGTACCGGTTATCTGGCAAGACGATGCTTGGAATATTGAACACTGGCTGAATATGGTGCATACAAAGCCCAAAAGCCCGCAGCGCTGCCTATATTGCTATGCCTCCCGCCTGCAAATGACAGCTGCAAAATCGGCAGAACTTGGCTTTGCATATATGAGCTCGTCCTTGCTTTACTCTCGCTATCAACAGCATGATGCCATTATTACCTCTGCAAAACATGCTGCCGCACAACATAATGTACAATTTTTTTATCAAGATTTTCGGTCAGGGTGGCAAGAAGGCATAGATATATCCAAAAAACTTGGCCTTTATCGTCAACCATATTGTGGTTGTATCTATAGCGAAGCTGAACGATATAGTAAGAAATTACAAAAGCTTATTTCTCATGCTACATAATGTAATACTAAGGTACATTTTTATTTTCAAAAAAAAATCATATTTTTTTAAAAAAATTGTTGACTCTTGTAGCACAATGGCATAGATATTTTCTCGCACTAAGTGTGCTTCATTCCCCGGTGGCTCAATAGGCAGAGCGGGTGACTGTTAATCACTAGGTTGGCGGTTCAAGTCCGT
>CAYJOQ010000075.1:0-12042 GCA_964371825.1 uncultured Desulfovibrionaceae bacterium | reverse complement strand
ATATATACCCATGGGCACGAATGTCCAAAGCTTTGCCCAAGCGTAAAGCTTGCGCTCTTGACGAAGTAAACGCTGCATGTTATGTAACTCTTTGAGCAAAAAGATACATTTTTTTCTCTCTTAACAAAGTTTTATATAAGGTTTTTTATGGATAACACACACATTGCACAAACTATTAATGAGGCTTTGGCAGAAGAGTTTGAACTTGATGCAGATGCACTTGTCTCCTCAGCTCATATTCGTAACGACCTTGGACTCGATAGTCTTGATATCGTAGATATGGTTATTGTGCTTGAAAAAACCTTCCACTTTAAGCTTGCTGATAAAGAGCCTTTGACCCACATTCAAACCCTAGGTGATATACATGGCTTTATCTGTTCCTTGCGCGACGCGGGCACAATTAAGGCATAAGGCTCGCCTTTTTTTCACCAATGTCTGGATTTTTTTAGTTTTTACTGTCTGGACATTGCTTTTTTTACCGTGGGCTTTTGGCATAATTTTCTGGAAAAGTGTACGCCCTCTTCCTAGAGGGCCACAGCTTATGCGTAGAGCCATACATATTTATGGCAACATCATGTGGAAACTGCTACGCCCAGCTATCCCCCTGCATTGGCAAAATATGGCCACCATCGAAAAGCACAAGCCTTGCATTCTTGTTGCAAATCATCAGTCGTTTCTAGATCTTTTTTTATTTGGCTCGCAAAAAACGCCAGAATTTGTTTTTGTAAGCAAATCATGGCCATATAAAACACTTTTTTTCTTTGCTCCCATGATGCGCTATGCAGAATATATTGACATAGAAACATGCTCTCAAGAAGAGATAGAACAACGCTGCAAAGCACTCTTGGCAAACAATGTTTCCATTGTACTTTTTCCAGAAGGGCAACGTACACGCACAGGCGAACTTGGACGCTTTCATGTGGGCGCCTTTCAACTTGCGTGCACATTTCAAGTTCCTATAGTTCCCATGCTCATTGAAAATAGTGGCAAAGTTTTTCCTGTGGGTGCCAAATATTTTACTGCCCAAACCATAGAATTAGCCATATTACAACCCCTATTTCCTAAGGATTTTATAAGCAAAACCTTGCCACACAGAGCCATGATGCGCGCGGCAAGAATGCAATATACACAACACTTTAACGAAACCAACGGAGGTTTATGATGCAAAGAGTAGGTATTATATGTTTAATGATTCTTATGGCAGCGTTTGCCCTTATAGGATGCCGTAAGGGATCTGCTGTGCAAAATCCACAAGCTTCTATTACTACCATCAAACCCTTAAGCCAAGATGATGTGCGCGCAGCTATTATTACCGCTTGCCCCAAAACCAGATGGGTACCCAAGGACATTGGTAAAGGACATATTGAAGCTGCCGTTCGTGTGCGTTCGCACACAGCAGTAGTAGACATTTTCTACACCGACAAAACATACGAAATTAAATATAAAAATAGCGTAAACTTAACTGCCAGCGACGGCAATATTCACCCATCATATAATAAATGGGTGAACACCTTACGCCACAACATTGACGCAGAGCTTGCCCATATCAGCGCACGTAAATAATACGCTGCACATACATTGACGTAAAAATCAATATCCCCTGAGAACTCAATGCACATTGCTACAAGTTCTCAGGGGTTTAACAACCCTAAAGCTGTAAAACTCTAAGGCTACTCCATGCATACTCCTCTTTCACAAACACCCATTGAACGCTTTATACCACATCGAAAGCCCATGCTTTTGCTGGATTATATTAGTCATGCCGAACCCCAAAATATGCAAGCAAGCTTTACTGTAGATGCACAATGTGCTTTTCTACAAGAAGACGGCACCCTAGAAGCTGTGGCCCTTTTAGAGATTTTAGCCCAATGCTTTGCAGCAGGTAATGGCGTAACCAACCCCAAGAGCTTTGGCTATCTTGCATCCATGCGACATATGCGCATTCACGACACTGCCAAGGTAGGTGATACGCTTCTTGCCAAGGTGGAAGTTGTGGGCAGCCTTGGAGATATTATGATTGTTGACGGAAAGTTATATAAGGGCCATGCATGTATTGCTGAAGGGCAATACAAACTTTTCTCACCAGTAGCAGCATCCATAAACCCTCAAGAAGAGAAATAATATGCGTCTTTTGTATTGCGTAGCCTTTGCTTTTGTATGTTTGCTGACATATGCCCCCAAGGCTCAAAGCACAACACTTGAAGAGCTTTTGCAGCATATGGCTACCCATTCGCAACAAACAGAAAGCTTGCAAGCAGAATTTACACAAGATAAAAAACTACAATTTTTAGAAAAACCCCTACGTTCTCAAGGGCATTTGTTTTTTACTAAAAACCATAACGCAAGCGGTACACCAGCTCTTTTATGGGAATATTTACAACCAGCGCCTTCGGGTATTGTTTTTCAAAACAATACCGGCTGGATTTGGATGCAAGAGCGTGCACAAATAAAAAAAGCTCAAGGGCACGAAGGGCGCATGCTGACATCAATGATTGAGCAAATGCTGCTTTGGTTTGTATTTGAACCGCAGCAGTTACAAGAACGCTACACCATACGCCTTCTGCCTCAAACTGCCACAGAAAAAAATCCTTGTCTTGATTTACAACCTAAGAGCAAGGGCCCTTTTTCTTCCATGAATATTTGTATCAATACCGCAAACTATACCTTACATTCTCTGCAATTTCATGAACAAGAAGGTGATAGCACAAGCTTATTTTTTACAAACTTACAGCTTAATACCCCCTATCCCACAGCCTTCCCCGACGGTACACCCCTTCCATGAGTGTTTTTGCTGCCTATACATTTTATACCAAGGCCCATGCCCATAGAAAAAAACTCCTTGTGGCCCTTGCCTGCCTTTGGCTAGCCCTTGGTGTTGCGCTTATGCACCTTCCCATTGAAAAAAGCAGTGCCGCCTTTTTTCCCGACAATACTAAAGAATTGCGCAGTATGGTACGCGGTATGGATGCCATGCTTATGTCTAAACATATCTATGTGGATTTTAGCTTCCATTCCTCTGAAAAAACACACGCACCACATGATTTAGAAGCACTGGCTAACCATATACGCCAAGTGGAAAAATCGCTTGATACCAACATAGTAACCGTTGAAAAAGAAACCTCGCCTACTTCTCTCATGCACCCTAAAGATATTATTTCTCTTATTCCCTCACTCTTTAGTTCTGCCATGGAAAAAGATTTTATACAGCGAATTCAAAAGCCTTACGTGCAACAAAAATTACAAGAAATACAAACTCTTCTTTTAGGTTTCCCCTCAGGAGCAATGATACCTTGGCTGCGTCAAGACCCTTTACAATGGCGCGATGCTCTCTTGCCCTTATTGCCTAAAGGCCAAGGGTTTCCTACCCCTGATTCGCGCTATGGTTATGCCCTAAGCCATGATGGCAAACATCTTTTGCTCATACTCAGCCCCATGGCCTCGGTGCATCAAACAGAATCGGCCGTAAAAGTCATGGAACATTTGGAACAAAGCTTACAAAAACTCCCTAGCAATGTGCACACAAAAATTGTTGGTGGCCTAAGGCACACAGCAGCAAATACTAAGGCCATTGATGGAGATATTTTTTGGATAAGCCTTGTCTCTCTTCTTGGCATTGCACTTATTTATGTGCTCTTTATTCGTTCTAAAGGGGGCATATGGCTTTTGCTAACTCCATGCTTTGCCGTAAGCATAGCCCTTGGCCTTGTGCATGTGTATTTTGGTGTTGTGTCTGGCCTTGCCCTTGGTTTTGGTATGGCTATACTTGGAATTGCTGAAGATTATGCCGTACATATGCACTTTGCCTTACGAAGCAGCACCAATAAAAAGAATGTATTTGCCGCTTTAAGCACCCCTCTTTTTCAAGGTTTTTTACTCAATGCCTCAGGCTTTGCCCTATTGGTATTTTCTGCCATTCCTGCAGTACGTCAACTTTCAGTATTTGCCATCGCCGCCCTTGGCAGCGGTTTTTTATTGGCTTTATACATTTTGCCCTTATGCCCTGGTTTTGACTTGCCTATTATTACACAAAAAAAAGAAACACAAAACGCGCATAAAGCCCTGCCGCAACTTTGGCCAACCCTTGGACTCAGCTGCACCCTAGGGGCTATGTGTATATACTTTTTTATGCTCCTGCCCATTGATGTTTCCCCGCGCAGTATGGGAGCTCAAATGCAAGAAATTCAACAAGACAGCACAGAATTTAATAAAATTTGGGGCACCAATACTTCAAGTCTTATACTTATAGATGCGCAAAATTC
The DNA here is from genome assembly GCA_964371825.1 of uncultured Desulfovibrionaceae bacterium. GTDB lineage: Bacteria > Desulfobacterota > Desulfovibrionia > Desulfovibrionales > Desulfovibrionaceae > CAYJAD01. The sequence goes on along the minus strand of CAYJOQ010000075.1, from coordinate 7,783 downwards.
TCAAACTGCCCTTGCGCACACAGCCAAGGTACAAGAAGAATTACAAAAAGCCTTACCACAAATGAGTTTTACCTCCTTAGCATCAATATTACAAAACACTGAAACTACACAAGAAAACATAACCCGCTGGCAAGAATTTCTCCAAAAACATGCTACACAAATACGTGAACATATTTCTGCAGTTCCCATGGCTGTAGACAGCAATATATTTTTTGCTCCCTTTATAGATTTTTTACAAAGCCCTGCACGCACAATAGATCTTGCCTTTATACAACAAAGCCCATTTAAAGACCTTATCCCTATTTTTTTGCAAGACAATGCCAAACATAGCTCCACAAGAGTACAAAGTCGCATTGTGGCAGAAGGCACAATCACCCCACAGCAATTACCTGCAACAATTGCAGATACTGTAACTCTGCTTAGCCCCGCAGGCCTTGAAGAGCAATTACGTTCTGCCTTTTTTGCCGAAGCGCGCTATATTCCCTTCATGTTCCTCTGTTGCTTGATATTGCTTTTTGTATGTTTTAAAAATATAGGGCAAACTCTTTTGGCAGCCTTGCCGGCAACAGCGGCACTCTTTTGCATTTTTTTGACTATGTATATATGCCAAAAACCCTTAACCTTGGCAGGCCTTGCAGCTATGCCTCTTGTGCTTGGTTTATCTATAGATCACGGCATCATGGCCACACACCATTTAGCTAAGGGTATGGCCCTACACATGGACCGTGCCATCACAGTTTCCTCACTCACAGGCCTTGTGAGTATGGGTATGCTGGCCTTTACAACGCATCCGGCCTTGCAAGCCATGGGACTTGTGGTTTTTGTGGGTTTACTTGTAGAATTACCTGTATCCTTATGGCTACTGCCCAAACTATGTAAGGAAAATACCTAAATGAAATATGTATGTTTGCTCTTTTGCCTTTTACTCACAGCTTGCGCTGCGCCTGGCTTTGCAGTCTATATGCCAAGCCTTCTTACGGCTAAAAATTATACTATTTGGTATACGAAAGAACAAACAACCTTGCCCCTTTTAGCCGGCATTGAAACACAAAACCAAAAAACTGAATTAGGGCTTGTGTTTTTGCAAGGTAGGCGTTTTGCCAAGTGCAGTTATGCGCAAAACACTCTTACATGCAGCCTTGCCCCTGCGGTACAAAGCGCTCACATGCAAGAGCTTGCAAATACCATTGCACAGCTTATGGCCCATATTTTAGCTAATGGAAATCCCTTGCCCCAAGGTTGGATACGCGAAAACACGCTAAAAAAAGACACGTCTACTCCCCATATTTTTACTAATATATATCATAACGCCTCCATACGTATTGAGGAAAATATATGAAAAACATATCATTACGAGCAGAATTACAAAAATATGCTGAAGCTGTGTATGGCCTTGAAGACAACAAAGGCTGGCAAAAAAAATTCAGATTGCCCATGGATTTTATAGGATTTCAAGGACATTTTCCGCAAAATCCTGTATTACCTGCAGTTATTCAAGTGCTCATGTCTGAGGTTACGCTAGCTGAGGCCATACAAAAAAACATACGCCTACATACTGTGCACGAGGCTAAATTTACCAAACCCATTGCACCAAACAGCCTTTTAACATGTACAGTCACTATACAAAGCACAGAAAATGGCTACACATGGTCATGCACTATTATGGATGATACCACCTTGGCTGCTAAATTTCGCTGCACAGGAGAAGAACTATGAGAAAACGCCGTGTACAAAGAGAGCATCCTCCCTTATTTTGCCGCACTGAACGGCGTGTGCGTTTTGATGAAGTAGATCAGATTAAATTTATGTGGCACGGTCATTATGCCTCATGGTTTGAAGACGGGCGCGAAGCCATGGGTGTCAAACATAATATCAATTATTTTGACTTTTATGATAATAATGTAACTATTCCTTTAAAAAACTTTACTGTAAATTTTATTGCTCCCCTACGCTATGGTGAAACATATATCATTGAATCTTCATTACTTTGGAATGAAGCGGCGCTTTTAGAATTTGAATACCGTATTTTAGATAGGCAAGAAAATTGCCTTACCACAGGCAGCACCATACAACTTATGCTCAGCCTTGATGATAAATTGCTTTTAGAAGCCCCTGCATTTTACAAGGAATTTTGTGAGCGCTGGGCCAAGGGTTTGATTGCATGAGCACAGATATAAAGGTTGCCATTGTTATTCCTTTGTATAATCACGCAGGAACCATACGCGAGGTAGCGCAAAGAGCTCTTAAAGAGCGAAATACTCTATGCACAGAGGTGTGGGTTATTGACGACGGTTCCACCGACGGTGGCCTTGAACATGTGCAAGACCTTGACGTGCATTGCTTGCGCCTTAGTCCTAATAAAGGCAAGGGAGAAGCCTTACAAGAAGGAGCACGAAGACTTTCTGCCAAGGGTTTTACACATATGATCAGCCTTGATGCCGACAATCAGCATTATCCTGAGGATATTCCTCTTTTTCTTGCCGGCATTGAAAAAAATCCTCATGCTTTTTTTGTTGGAGCAAGAGATTTTACTGTGGAAAATATCCCCAAATCTTCTCGTTTTGGGCGCAAGTTTTCTGCATTTTGGATGTTTGTACAAACGGGCACACATGTGGCAGATATGCAAAGTGGTTTTCGTGCCTATCCATTAGAGGCCTTGCTCTGTTTACCCTTAAAGGAAAGTCGCTATTCTTTTGAGGTAGAAGTACTGGTTCAAGCAGCATGGGCTGGTTTTGCCATTTATGATATTCCTATTCAGGTCTTGTATCAAGAAGGAGATGCACGCATTTCGCACTTTAAAGCCCTTGCCGATAATTGGCGCATAAGCGTACTTAATACGCGCTTAACCATACGTGCTCTTGTGCCTATTCCTTTTAAGCATCATTCCTTAGATATTGAAGGCAATATTTCATTGCTCTCCCCCTTACAATCGTTAAAACGCTTATTAAAAAATTCAAGTCCTTTACGTGTGAGCCTTTCGGCGGCCATTGCCCTTACCATTTGCACCTTGCCCATCCTTGGATTGCAAAGTATATTGCTGTTGTTTTGTATTCAAAAATGGCATCTTGATCGCCTAAGCGCTCTAGCAATAATCCCCCTCAGCTGGCCGCCTTTTCTTCCCGGCCTTTGTGTGCTTGTGGGGTATAGAATACGCCACGGGCAATGGCTTAGCGAGTTTTCTGTGCAAACCCTTGGCCATGAAGTATGGCAAAGGGTTTGGGAATGGATTATAGGAGCCCTCGCTCTTGCGCCTATCTTAGGCCTGCTTATGGGCGCCATAGTGGGTATTGTATCATATACATTAACAACACAAAAAAAATAATATACGACTATGCATACAACAGAAACGGGAAAAAACCTTGGCTCACGCTTACAACATGAGATTTTTTATCTTCTGATACGTTGTCGCTTACTATTTGTAGCACATCTTTTACTACGCTGTGTGGTGTTTTATTACGTGCTCATTCCCTCGGTACGCAAGCGTTGTTACCCTTACTTGCAAAGGCGCTTTCCGCAACAAAAAGGCTTTGCTCGCATATGCCACTGTTATAAACTCTATGTATGCTTTGCCGAAGGCCTGTTGCACCGCTCTATCATGGGTATTCTTGGTAAAAATGCCATAGCTAGCACCTCGGCATCACGTGAAAAAATCAAAGAACACCTGCCCGAGGATACTGGTTGTATTATCCTCACCGCCCACATAGGTGCATGGCAAATGGGACTTGCAGGAGTTGAACAATTACAAAGACGTATAAATATTGTACAATGGATTCACGAAAAAGACACAGATAAACATTACTTTGAACATAAAGAGCAAGAAGACAAACACGCCATTAACGTTATTAATTCACGCGATGGCGTGCACGCTTCCTTTGCCATTAGCGCAGCATTGCAACGCAAAGAAATAGTGTGTATTGCAGGTGATAGAATTACTGAATCTGCCGATAAAGGTATAGACATTACCTTTCTTGGTGACACCATATATATACCAAGTACAGCATTTTTATTAGCTTCCATTACAGAGGTACCGCTGATAATCAGCTTTAGCATACTGCATAAAGGGCAAGTACAAGGCGTGAAGAGCGAAATTCTTCACCTACCAAAAAATTTGCGTCGCAAGCCTCAAGAGCTTAAGCATTATGCTCAGTGTTTTGCCAATGCTATGGAAGATATGGTAGAAAAATATCCGTATCACTTTTTTAACTTTTACGACATGTGGGAGAGTTATGACAGCGCAAGAATGCAGAGAAAAACTTAAGGCAGATATTGTACAGACCCTCAATATAGAAGGTGTACAACCAGAAGAGATTACTGACGACATGCTACTTTTTAGCGAAGATGGCCTTGGTCTTGATTCCCTTGATGCCGTAGAGCTCGTGGTCATGCTCGAAAAAAACTTTGGTGTAGTTATTGAAAATTCAAGCACAGCGCGAGAAGTTTTTGTTTCTATTGCTGTGCTTGCTGACTATATTCTTTCGGTAAAAAATACGTAACACCATACTACCTAAACATAATTTATGAAAATACATCATCAAAAAAATACGAGCGTTTGCGTAAGCGGCATGGGTTGTGTATGCGCTGCTGGTCTTGAATATACACAATTCTTACAGGCAAAAACAACCCTAAGCTCCCAAAGTATACTGCATAAGGATGCAATGCCCTACCCGTTTTTTGCAGCGCCTGAAGAGGCCTTTGGCGGCAAAAGACTTTTTTCTGCTAAAGATACTTTACACCTTGCCCTTTATGCCGCAGAAAAAGCCTTATACGAAGCAAGGGTTTCACCAAGTTCGCCAGAAAATACAAAATCCGTACAATCCTTGGGTGTCGTGCTTGGCACCACAGCAGGCAGTGCGCTGCATTTTTTAGATGGATATGCCAAAAGCAAAGCAGAAGAAAAAACCACCTCCATGGCTCAAGACATAGAAGAATATTTTGCAGCAAACCTTGCCCTTAGCCTTGCGCAAAAACTTCACTGTCATGGCCCAGCCATCACTGTGGCCAATGCCTGCACTTCCGGGGCCGATGCCATTGGCCTTGGAATGGATATGATTATACAAGGGCAATGCTCCATGGTTATTTGTGGCGGCGCCGATGCTTTAAGCCTTGTACCGCACACAGGCTTTGCACGGCTCATGATTTATAGCAAGGATCTTTGCCGTCCTTTTGATGCACAGCGCCAAGGCCTAAACCTTGGCGAAGGTGCCGGTATAGTTGTGCTTGAAAATACAGAGCACGCTCTAGCCCGTGGTATTACCCCCCTAGGATATATTGCCGGTTATGGATCATTTGCCGATGCCCACCACTTTACAGCGCCACACCCAGAAGCTAGAGGTTTACAAAGAGCTGTTGATGCGGCTTTGCACGCAGCGAGCATTACTGCAGATAACCTTGCCTTCATCAATGCTCATGGCACTGCAACGCCAGAAAACGATAAGGTAGAAGGAGCATTTTTCCACAAGCATTTTTCAAAAACACCTGTTTGGGGCAGTAAGAGTATTACTGGACATACCCTTGGGGCAGCTGGAGCCATTGAAGCCATTTTTTGCCTTTTAGCCTTACAACAGCGTAAGGTTCCTGCTACCATTGGCTTTGAACATATAGACCCAAACATTGGCCTAGCGCCCACCATAAGCGAACTTGATTTGCAGCCATCGCAACAACATTATGCCCTTTCCACATCTCTTGGTTTTGGCGGCAGTAACGCTGCACTTGTTCTTAAGGGAGTTATGTAAATGAAATCTTCTCCATGTATTAGCGTACTTGGTTCTGGCATAGTATATTTTTCAAACGACACAAATGATGCACACTTTGGGCAAGAAGAAAACGCACAATTGCAAAAATATTTTCCAAGTATTCCTTTACGTCGTATTCCGCGCTATGCCCGCATGGGCTTACTTGCTTGTGCTCATGCTCTTAAAGAATTTCCCATAGAAGATAAAAGTTCCTTAGGACTTGCTGTTGGCACAAGCTATGCGGGCATTCAAATGAGTATGGATTTTATGGATTCCATACTTGAAGCAGAACCACGCCTTTCTTCACCAACTGCCTTTTCACATGCAGTGAATAACATGGGGGCAGGCTTATTAAGTTTATACCTTGGTTTACAAGGCCCTTGTCATACTGTAACACAATTTTCTCTTTCCTTTGCCGGCGCATTGCACACGGCAAGCACTCTTATTAATGCAGGTAGAGCTCGCTACATGCTCGTAGGTTGCATGGAAGAATATGACCCTCGCTTTTCTAAGGCCTGCGCAGACACCTCCATTGCCCATGAAGAAGGAGCTGTCTTTTTTCTTATAGGCAAGGAAGAAGCCGCCTTACAAACCTTATCTACCTTCTGGGGTAAGCCACAAGCACAACCTCATACTGCTGAAAAAATACAAAAATACACATCATTACAACACGCTCTAGCAACGTACCAATCTTTGCAAAGCACCATTCCACACTCCATATTTTGTACTCACACAGCCAGTAATTCCTGCGCTACCATCCATGTAGGAAAATAACTATGCAAAGCACCATGCCTACTGTAGACCTTGAACACATTGCAAAGCTAGATAGCGCAGCCTTTTTACATATTTTACAATCTATTTTACAAAGTAACACAGGCAAATACTCACCAAATGCGCATATTTGGATGCACTCTCATGAATTTGCATCCCTCAGTATTGGTGATAAGGTGCAAGATGACAAAGCCCTTGGAAATATGGCGCAAGTACTCATGAATATGTTTAACTTGCACGAACCTTTGCCAAGCCTTAACGAGAATTTTGCCAGTTATGCCGACCATATGTATACAAAATGGCGACAAGGTGATCAACACATAACCTTTTTTACCTCCGGTTCCACAGGCAAGCCCAAACCCTGCACCCACCCGGAGAGCCATCTGCGTCAAGAACTCATAGGTATTGTTCCTCTTTTTCCACAGAGAAAAGCTGCCCTTGTAACGGCTCCTTTACACCATTTATTTGGCTTTACCTTTGGTTTACTCTTACCCTTATCACTGGGCATACCCTTACGCTTAGAGTCACCAATTCCCACGGTTATTGCACATCAAATACAAGAATATGATATAGTTATTGGCGTTCCCCTACTATATAATAGCATGACACGCATAGAAAATCTTGCCCATAAAAAGGCCTTCTTACTCACAGGAACAGCCCCCTTTCCGCCAGAAACATTTGCCTTCTTACTTGAAAAGGGCTTTCAAATGATCGAATTTTTTGGCTCTTCAGAAATGGGCGTTATGTGTTATAGACCAAGGCCCAAAATACCCTTTACCTTATTACCGCAATTTGAACGCGTACAAGATGGCAAAGACATACACGATGCTGTACGACGCACATTACCAGACTTACGAACACAAGATTTTCCTTTGCAAGACACTATTCACTGGGAAGATGATAGACATTTATTGCCACAAGGGCGCAAAGATTCTGCCGTACAAGTGGGGGGAGTTAATGTTTTTCCTGAATATGTAGCCAAGGTTCTTGGGGAGCACCCTTGTGTAAAACTGTGCGCTGTACGTCTTATGCGCAAGGAAGAAGGGCATCAGCTTAAAGCCTTTATAGTGCTTAATGACGGTTTTACCCCAGACACAGCCCGCAAAGAATTACGTACCTACAGCAGGCAAAAGCTTAAACATGTGGAACAGCCTGCCCAGCTTACCTTTGGTGACGATATACCACGAAGTGCCATTGGCAAACCTTGCGATTGGTAGTCATATTCAAGAGTCCTGCACAATTACTTTTTCAGTATAATTTTGTGAAAATTGTAAAAAAGT
>CAYJOQ010000074.1:0-12140 GCA_964371825.1 uncultured Desulfovibrionaceae bacterium | reverse complement strand
TGGGCGTGCCTTTCTGAAACACGCATGGAAATGCGTTTTTCAGCATCGACTATGTTACTTTGTTGTTACTCTTCATCACTCTTCACATAGGAACATGTTTTTTCGGGGCATTTTATTTGTGTGGCGCCGCCACGTAGTATTTTACGCACCAAGAGCGGGGAAGTGCACTCAGGGCAAGGAGTATTAATAGGCATATCCCACAGAGCATAATCGCATTGAGGAAAGGTGTTGCAAGAGTAGAAAATTTTGCCTTTTTTAGAGCTTTTTTCTACAAGAACCCCTTCTTTGCAGCCTGGGCAAGGAACGCCTGTAGAGAAGGGCTCAGCATGTTTACACTTAGGGTAACCTGTGCAAGCAATGAATTTACTGCCAGTGCGTGCTTTTTTTACCACTAAATCGCTGTTACATTTTGGGCATTTGCCAACCACTTCTTGTAATACTTGCTCTCGTTCTACAGGACTCACATTGCCTTGCTCGTCGCGTATGAAATTACTGGTATAGCGACAGTCAGGGTAGGCCGTACACGCTAAGAATGAACCTGCTTTACCAAATTTAATAACTAGCGGTTTGCCACATTCAGGGCAAATAAGATCAGTAGATACGCCGCCTTTGACCGTTTGCATGTTTTCTGCTGCAGCGTTCAAGGTGGGAACAAAGTCGTTATTAAAGGCGTGCATAAGGTCAACCCAATTGCGGCCTCCTTCAGCAACTTTATCGAGATTTTCTTCCATTTGAGCTGTAAAGCTGATGTCCATGAGAGTAGAAAAGTGCTTGCGTAATTGGTCACATACAATGGAGCCAAGGTCAGTAGGGCTGAAGTGTTTTTCCAGTAAGCTGACATAGTCACGGTCTTGTAGAGTACTAATAATGGCTGCATAGGTAGAAGGACGCCCAATGCCGCGCTCTTCAAGCTCACGTACAAGTGATGCTTCGGTATATCGTGCCGGTGGTTGAGTAAATTTTTGTTCCTTGGTGATTTTTTCTACCTGTAATTCTTGCCCTTGTGTCAATGCCGGTAAATCAGCGTCGCTATCTTCTGCGGTACGCGGATATACTGCTGTCCACCCTGCAAAGAGCATACGCATGCCCTTAGCACGCCATTCAGCAGGGCCGCATGTAATTGTGACTGTTGTATCATGAAAGCTTGCGGCTGCCATTTGTGAGGCCACAAATCGCGACCAAATAAGTTTATACAGTGTATATTGTTCGCTTGGTAAATCTGCCTTTACCATGTCAGGAGTAATGGTCACATCTACTGGGCGAATGGCTTCGTGTGCATCTTGTGCACTTCCTTTTGTTTTATATACGCGTCCCTTAGGCGGTAAGTATTCTTTGCCAAATTGCTGTACAATAAAATCTGCTGCCGCAGCTTTTGCTTCATCAGCAATACGAACAGAGTCAGTACGCATATAGGTAATAAGGGCTGTAATGCCCATTTGCCCTATTTCTACACCTTCATACAGGCGTTGTGCTATATTCATGGTGCGTTTGGCGCTGTAGCCATGGCGTTGGTTAGCCGTTTGCTGTAATGTAGAAGTAATAAAGGGGGGTTGTGGTGCTTTTTGGCGCTCTTTTTCTTCTATTTTAGAAACAACAAAGGGTTTACCGTGCATGTCTTTTTCTAAGGCTTCAGCTTCTTCACCTGTGCCTACATGGGCTTTTTTGCCACGAATTTTATGTAAGTCTGCCTTAATAGTTGGCGGTGTTTCGGCTAGCAAAAGAGCTTTAAAAAGCCAGTATTCTTCAGGAGTAAATGCACGTCTTTCTTCTTCGCGTTCTACAATAAGGCGCAATGCTACCGACTGCACTCTACCGGCAGAAATGCCACGCTTTACATGCTTCCACAGTAAAGGAGAAATTTTATAGCCCACTAAACGATCGAGTACTCTGCGTGCTTGCTGTGCATCAAAAAGGTGAGCATTAAGTTCTCTTGGGTTTTCCAGTGCTTCGCGAACAGCCTTGGCAGTAATTTCGTTAAATTGGATGCGTTTTACATCCTTTGCCTTATCTTCAATGAGGGCTGCCACATGCCATGCAATGGCTTCTCCTTCACGATCAGGGTCAGGGGCAAGATATACGGTATCGGCTTTTGCCGCGGCGCTACGCAGGTCACTAACAACTTTTTGTTTTTTATCAATTACTTGATATTGTGGAGCAAAGTCATTGGTTTCATCAACGCCAAGGGTACTTGAAGGCAGATCACGAACATGACCAACACTTGCCAAAACTTGATACTGTGCACCCAGAAATTTTTTGATGGTTTTCACCTTGGCAGGTGATTCCACAATAATGAGATTTTTTGCCATATTGCCCTCAATCCTGATTTTTTTTACATAAGAAACATACGGAAAAATTTTCATTCGTCAAGGGGATGTGGTGTTTTTAAAAAAATATTTTTATTCAAGCTGTCATTTTTCTCCACGTTTTGACCCTGTTATTGTGAAGTATGTGCGTTTTTTTTATATCTCAAGAAGCTAGACATAAATATCAAATTTGACTAGCATTGCGCATCTGTCGTGTGTAAGACATATTTGCATGTAATACATAATGTAATTGCGAATAGATACATGCTAAGGAAGAACTATGAAAGCAATCCTCACATATGCCATTTTATGCCTTTGCTGTTTTTTTATGATGTCATGTGCAGATAAAAGCGTCTCTCAGTCAGGCATTGAACACGTACAACTTGATAATTCTCTAACAGTTCCTATCACTCAAAGTTCACCAACATTTTTTTTTAACAGTACTAATCATACTCCTGTGCAAGAAGATGTTGTGGGGTTTCTGACCGCTTTATTACAAAGTGACTATGGAATACGATTAGCCAATACGGCTGCAGAAGCTGACTACGTGGTTAACTTAGAAATTGAATCGTTTCGTATAGTGGGCAAGGTCGATGCTCCCATTGATGCTGCTACTTTAGCTTTACCTATCTTGCTTACAACTGCAAGTGGGGCGCAGCTTGGGTCAAATATCTATGGTCTTGAAGGCAGTCTTTATGGTGCAGGTATTGGGCTTTTGGCAGGTCTTAGCATTGGACTATTAGCACAAGAAGGCGAATACACAGTATGGCAAATGGTTGTTCAAGTGAATATTGAGCACGATGAAGAAAATTTTGAATCAAGAATTGATGCAAGAGTTCAGGGCGAAAATATGGATGGAAGGCAAGCTGCCGCAGAATTAGAATTCAAGGTAGCATCCGCCATAACTAAAGCCTTTGTAAAGGAATAATATATGTTTATAAAGGGTATTTTGTGCATGGTGTGTGCAGCGCTTATGGCTTGTGCCACACCAAAACCTGCTGATCAAGTTACTTTTTCTCCCGTATTGCTTTCTTCCCCCATAAAGCTCACTGTACCTAGCAGTGTTGCATCGAAAAAACAAAAAACGGTATATATATTGGCGCGAAAAGGGGAAGAAAATTCGCAACCTTTAGACCAAGCTTTACGTAAAGAGCTACGTGTAAAAGGATATACCATTGAACAATCCCCAAGCCTTGCTCAATATGTGCTGCATGTAAACATTATTCATATGGGCCCCATAGCAGCACCAAAAGCTAAATCTCTTGTGGATGCCGGTTATGCAGCCCCATTATCCACAAAATCAACCACTCTGCCGCAAGAAGAAAATACTGCATCTAACGCTCTTATCGTAGATGTACTTGTAGCAGCACGCACTATGCCAAAGGCGCTGGGCAATAGGCCTAAAGTTGTTACAACCACGGCAAAAAAATCCAAGGTGGCAGAAAATTCTGGGCGCATGGGTGTGCTGAGTTCGACTGAGGAAGGCGGTCAACATTGGACTGGGCATGCCTTGGGGGCTTTGGCCAAGGAAATAGTGAAGGCTCTCCCCTAAGGGATTGCTGAAAATAGGCAATCTATTCTGTCAGACTTTTTTTATTACGGATATATACGTTATATAATCTGTACAAAAAACGTGGTATTTTTCATCTCTTGTGGGTATTATGCATTGTGCCACTTGTCAGTGGGCAACCAATGACGCAAAACCCTTTCCATTTCTTTAATTACTATGGGTTTTGATAAAAAGTCATTCATGCCAGCTTCAATAAACATTTTACGTACATCTCCAACAGCATTGGCTGTAAGGGCAACTATTGGCAATGTTGAAAAACGTTCGCCGCTAAGATTGCGAATATGCGTAGCTGCTTCAACGCCGTCCATTTCAGGCATCATATGATCCATAAAAATTATATCATAATGATTTTCTAGGTTTTTTTGTATGGCTTCTTCGCCACTAATGGCTGTATCTACGTTAATTTTATATTCTTCAAGCACGCTTTGAGCGATAATTAAGTTAATGCTATTATCATCAACTACCAAGGCACGTGCATTATTTGTGACCAAACTAAAGGTATTATCGCTCTTGGCTGCCGTATCGCTTACCATGTACCGCGAGCCCTCTAAAAGTCTTGCCACCACTATGGTTGTTAAAGGAGCATAGGCTACAGTAACGTTGCTAGGCACATCCTTGCTTTCAAAGTAGTTACGTGAAAGGGCAATAATATTTATATGAGGAATGCTTGCAGCATCAAAGCAACGTAGCTTTGTGTGATCCATGAATAAATGTGTAAAAGACGAGAAGTCACTGGCTTCTTTTATGATGGTTGCTTTTGCACCAATGTCATTAAATTTTTCAAGTAAGGAAGTGCTCTTAATTTCAGATTTAAGCCAAATGGCAATATGTATGTTTGAGTAGTCACCCTTTGGCAACAATGGTTCAGCATCTTCTACAGACTGGGGCACCTCAAATGAAAAACAGGATCCTTCGCCATAGGAGCTCGTAACATGAATGGAACCGCCCATTTGCTCTAATAATTTTTTGGTGATGGCAAGGCCAAGGCCTGTACCTTCAGTATTTCTGTTTTTCTTTGTATCAAGCTGGGCAAAGTTTTCAAAAAGTCGCCCTATGTCTTCACGCTTTATGCCCATGCCCGTATCTTCAACACTGACTTTTAAAATAATAGTACTGCTGTGCCCTACAGGAATGCTGTGTATTCTTAGTCGTATATGCCCTTTTTGTGTAAATTTGACGGCATTGGTTAAAAGATTCACCAGCACTTGCTTTAAACGCAGGCTGTCTCCGTGTAAAATGCGTGGTAAATCGTGCTTATCTTCAATGATTAAATCAATACTTTTGCCGGCAAGGCGTACATTAATAAGTGTTACGATATCATTAATAAAAGATTCAACATAATATGGCTCAGGAAGTATTTCCATGGCTCCGGCTTCAATTTTAGAAAAATCTAAAATATCGTTGATAATAGCAAGTAACGAGCCGGCGGCATTTTTTATGTTTACGATGCAATCTGCAGTTTCTGCAGAGGGTTTTTGCCTAAGGGCAATGTCAGACATGCCAAGAATGGCGTTCATTGGAGTGCGTATTTCGTGGCTCATGTTTGCTAAGAACGTGCTTTTTGCTCTATTGGCCACTTCAGCTAATTCCAAACGGCGTTGTTCGGTTACGTCAGTATAAAATCCCTCAAGAACGTAAGGGGTACCGTCTGGCTTAAATTCTACAACACGGCTACGCTCCCAAATCCATTTAACGCTCCCATCCTTCATAATAATACGAAAGCTTGTCTCTAAAGGCAGGCCAATTTGTAAGGTTTTTTCATTGGCTTTTGCCAGTTGTTCTGCATCATCTGGATGAATCATGTCAAAAAAAGCCAGCGCATTATTTTGTATAAGCTCTTCGGCTGTATAACCTGTAAGTGGCAAACACCCAGCACTAACGTAGGTGAAAGTATATTCTGGTGGATTGTTTTGACACTGATAAATCATACCGGGCACATTTGCCATAAGCGTACCCATACGCTTTCTTTGTAAAGTACTTTCATCAACCGTTTTAATGCATTGCACACATGTACATGCTAAAGTCATAAAGTCAGCCAATGAAGCAACAAAGCTTTGTTCTTGCTCTGTCCAGTGATGTTTTTTGTCAACACTATCAGCACAAATGATACCCATAGTTTGTTCGTTCATATATATTGGAGCCATTACAAACGAAAATATTTCTTGCGCACCGTGAGAATATTCAAAAAAATCATTTACTTGCTGTATGTTTGTGAGGCATAATGCTCGTGCATGCTCTAAGGTTTGGAAGATATCTTTATGTTTTTCAATATCTATATTTTTTTGTATATGTGTATCAAGTTCACCTTTATAAAACGCTATAATACGTTTAAGTTGTCCTTCGCTTTTATTTATAAGCCAAATACTAACACGAACCGTATCAAGAGCAAGGCTTCCCTCCTTAGCAATGGTTGTAGCAGCAGCAGCCAAGTCGCCTTCGGTAAGTGAAGTAGATCTAGCTATGCTGCTTAGGGCCTTATGGAGGTGAGAAGACTTGTCTTTTGATACGGTTTGAGTCATGACAAATTCCTAAATATATTAATATTTGTGTTTTTTATGCATTTTCTTCAAGCACATTACCTATGCGCGTAAGTGCTTCTTTTAATGTTGCGTCTGATAATGCATATGAAAAACGAATGCAGCGTGCATCACCAAAGGCTGATCCTGGTACTACGGCAACCTTGGCTTGTTCAAGTAAGGTTGTGCATAATTCTACATCATTGGCAAGGCCTGGGCGAAAATATTGATGTACATCTACAAAGAAATAAAACGCACCGCCTGGTTTGGGGCAAAGGGCCTTTTTCCAACCTTGAATAATATCATAACCAAGGTCTCTGCGTCGTGTGAACGCTTCGCGCATTTCGAGTAAAGAGTCTGTGGGGCCTTCAAGAGCAGCAAGGGCAGCCTTTTGTGCAATGGAACACACGTTAGCTGTTGATTGTCCTTGCAAGGTTATAATGGCCTTGGTTAAGGCTTGGCAAGTAATGCTATAGCCTACGCGCCAACCAGTCATGGCATAACTTTTAGATACGCCATTACAAAGTGCTACTTGTTCTGGATAACGCATAAACCATTTGGCTGCTGAGGTTGTTTTTTTTCCATCAAAAACCAATTGGTCATAAATTTCGTCAGAGATGACAAAAAGTCCTTTGTTAATGGCCCATTCCATAATGGCATCAAATTCTTCTTGTGTGTATACTGCGCCTGTAGGGTTAGATGGAGAGTTTAAAAGCAATATTTTGCATGCAGGGGTGTAATGTTGTTCTAAAATAGCAATGCTTAACTTAAACTCGTTTTCTACCGTGGTAGGTACGCTTATGGGCGTTGCACCTGCAAGGGCCACCATGTCTGGATAACTTACCCAATAGGGCGCTGGAATGAGCACAGCATCGGTAGGATCGAGCAATGCCTGCAAAACATTGTATAAAGGCTGCTTGCCCCCATTAGAGATGACCACATTTCCTGCTTCTATTTCTACTGCATGTTCGGTATTATAGTAATTTGCAACAGCTTTACGCAACTCCATAATGCCGGGTACGGCAGTATATCTTGTAAAGCCGGCATCGATAGCAGCCTTTGCCGCATCGCAAATATGCTTTGGTGTAGTAAAATCTGGTTCGCCTACCGCAAGGCTTATAACGTCAATACCTTGCGCTTTGAGCTCTAAGGTTTTAGCATTGATGGCTAATGTTGCAGAAGGTTTAACAGAAGAAAAAATTTTGGCTAGTTTCATGACGGCTCCTTACCATCGACCCATTGGGAAAGAGGTTTTTAAATTTTCAATGGGAGAGGTAATATATTGATTAAAAATGAGTACTCCAATATATGTTGATGCTATTGCCATGACAGCGCACTACATATATAGCTCCTTGTTGACGTAAATATAACACTTTTTGTTTAAATATCAAATAACATAAATTGTGTAAATGTTTTAGAGGTAAGAAAATGTCAAACGACCCCCTTATAGCTCTTCCTGAAAATTGTGTTGTGGGGCGCTTTTTACGCCGCCATAAACGCTTTAGTGTTGCTGTGCAGGTGCACGGTCAAGAGGTGTGGATTCACAGTAATAATTCCGGCTCAATGCTTGGTCTTGTGCGTGAAGGTATGCCGGTGCTGTTGTCTGCTGCTAGCAATCCTGCGCGTAAACTGCCTTACACCCAAGAAGCCGTCTGGCTAGATATTGAGCCGCCACGCCAGCAAAGTGGAATGCTTCCTTGCCCTAGTGATCCGGCATATTATGATAGTGTACGCAACCATGGCGCTTCTGGCGGTTTTTGGGTGGGAGTAAATACATCTATTCCCAATAAGCTCATATCAGCTGCCTTTACAGCAGGCTTGTTACCTTTTGCTGAAGGCTATACGTTATTGAAACGGGAAGTTACACGTGGCGCAAGTAGGCTTGATGCCTGTTTGACTGCTACAAATGCATCACAATGTCCCCCTCTTTGGGTAGAGTGTAAAAATGTAACCATGGTAGAAGACGATGTGGCGTGCTTTCCTGATGCGGCAACTGAGCGTGGGCAAAAGCACTTGCAAGAGCTCATGGACATAGTGTCTAAGGGAGAGCGTGCGGCCATGTTTTATCTTATTCAAAGAGCCGATGGTTCATGCTTTGGTCCTGCTTCTGTTATCGATGCAGCCTATGCTAAACTTTTTTGGCAAGCGGTAGATATGGGCGTTGAAGTGTATCCGTATAGGGCAAAAGTCACATCAAAGGGTATTTATTTGGGTGAGCTTTTGCCATTAGCAAAGCGGTGTAGCGATAAATAAAATTTTTGTAAAAAAGCAATTTGTAACTATTTCTTGTAGAATAATGGCTTTTATGACATAGGTTAATTATATTTATAAAAGATGTATTATGAAAAAGTACTGCGGTGCCTTTTTAAGAAAATATTAGAAAAAATGATATTTATAAGGAGTTATTGTGCAAACTAAAAATGCTATTGGAAACTTGATAAACCGTTATAAGGCTGTACTTAATAAATGCAATTTTTTTAATAAATGTTCTTCCATACTTCGCACGGGGCTTATGGCTACATCACTGTGTGTTTTTTGTGCCCTGTCGCCTGTATCAAATGCTCATGCAGCACCCCTAATAAACGGAGACTTTTTTTCTATTGAGCAGGCAAAAGTTGGCACTAATTATCATACGACATTTAGTGTCATGGAAAATGGTAATACCATTAATTATGGCCTTATGTTGCAAGGGGGCCCTGGCAGTACTGCCACATATTTTGATTCTACAGCTCTCATCAATGACTTTATTCTAAAGAGTAATCCTGACTATACCATAGTGGCAGGATCAGGTGGAGTACATGACTTTACGGTAAATATTGGTGGTAAAACTTTTGCCTATACAATTATAAATCCTGCCACGTCATTGGCGCGTCAAGCTGCTTTTGGCGGATCAATCAACGGCGGTGTTTTTTATGGACTAAATAGCGCTACTGCAGGGGGCGCTATTGCAAATATTACTACTGATGCCCCTAGTATTGTAGGTGACTTTATAAACAATGCTTCCTCTGGAAATGGCGGAGCTATACACACATTAGCCAGTAATGTAGGTAATATTGAGGGTACCTTTATAGGTAATACTTCTGAAAGCGCTGGTGGTGCTATATCTAGCAGTAGCACCATTGACTCTATTACGGGCACTTTTATAGGTAATTCTGCCCAAAATAACGGAGGAGCTTTCAATAATTTTCATGGTAAAGTGGGCTCTGTGAACGGAACGTTTATGGCTAACACTGGCATGAACGGAGGTGCTATTGCTATTGCTGGCGAAACGAATACTGTTGAAGGTGTCTTCATAGGTAATACTGCCCAAAAATGGGGGGGGGCACTTTTTATTACCGGAGGTTTTAAAGCCGACTCTATTGCAGGCACCTTCATAGATAACTCTGCTATTGATGGTGGGGGTGCTTTTGTCAGTGAACTTGGAGAAATAGAAGCTTTTAACGCAACTTTTATAGGTAATAAGGCTAGTAATTTCGGTGGAGCTATTTCTAACAGAGGTGCAATAGAGAGCCTTAGTGGTACCTTTATAGGGAATACTGCTGTAGATGGAGGTGCACTGCATCACTATGCGGTTACCCATTATTTATCAAATGTAAAAATTGGTGTTATTGATGCACATTTTATAAATAATAGTGCCACTGGTGTTAATGGTAAAGGTGGGGCAATATGGACAAATAGGGGGCTTCTTTTCGCTGCGAATAATAAAACGAATATATTTAGGGGAAATACAGATAGTAGCGGGTATAATGCCATATATGTAGAAGATAGCAGGCACGATATTTTGGTAAATTTAGATTTTATCATGAAAGGTTCTGGTGGTTTTGTTTTGGATGATAGCATACGAAGCAATTCGATGGAATTCTATGATGTAAACATTAGTGGAGAAAGCTTTGCTAGTAATGTTTTTCAGCTTAACAATAGTATTTACGAAGCTAGCATTGTAGATATCAACAATGCAACCCTACGCCTTGGTTCTACTATTCAGGGAGGTATGCTCTATACTGGCGGTATTGGAGCTAGGATGACCAATATAAATTCTGGTAGTGCGCTGGATTTGGATGTTGGTAGAGGTAGGGTAGCAAGGATTGAAGGCAATATGTATTTTAATTCTGGCACATTCCTTAAAGCCACGAGTGGTAGTCTTAGTAATGATAATGTATATTTTGCCCCTAGCACATTACTCACCTTTAATGCAGATACTGGCAATGAAGCAGTTTTAATAGGGTATGGGGGAGCCTTAAGAGTTGATGGAGACGCAAAATTACACCTCACAAGCACAGCGCCCACGGGCAAGACTATATACATTGCACATGGTTATACTGATTCAGCAAGTTATGTGCATGGCTGGAGCGGGCATAATCTTTCTTATTGGACGCCATCATCATTACAGCGCATTATAGCTAACCCCTTTGATAGAGTTAGTGGAACCTTCAGTGCTTCGGTGATACGCAATACTCCCGCAGGTATTTTACGAGAGTATCCCCAATTGCAGGGCAAGACTGTAGCGTTTCTTTCAGGCGTAGATGCAGATGTAGACAGCCCTTATAGTTCAGTACGCTTGCTTTCACGCGTTACCGATGAACGCTATGTAGGGCGTGCGAATCCTACGCTTGTGACAAATACCGTAGAAGGCCTTTTGCAAATGGGTAACTTGGCGGGGCTTAATAAATCTGGTTTAGATGTGGGACTTACAGTGGCTAATAGTGTGCAAGGGCGTTTGAGCCCTTCGGGAATTGGTACTTCTAAGGCCAAAGCCCCTGCTGTAACCATGCTCAAAAATCTTTCTATGGATCAAAATGCTCCCAAACAAGACAGCTCTGTAACTATATCTTCGCATGTAAGTGGCATACAAGATGGTTTTGCTTTGTGGCTAAGCCCGCTGTACAAACATAGCTCAATTCGAGGCTATGAAAGCGGAAGCTTTGAGCATGGCCGCAGTACAGATATAGGCGGTTTAAGCCTTGGTGCTGATTATACCTTTAATGAAATGTTTCGTCTTGGTCTTGCCTTCAACCTTGGCGCTGGCTATACGCGTAACCAAGGCGACTTTGCTGATACCACCCATGATTTTGATTTTTGGTCAGTGTCGCTTTATAGCGGATTTTATAAAAATAACTTCGCTTTACTTGCCGATGTGGGTGTAAGTAAGGTTTTTGGCGATATGCAGCAAGATGTACCTATAAGCATAGGTATGTCAGATCTTGAAGCAAGTACTGAAAGCACCGTTTGGACTGCAGGACTAAGAGCAGAATATGCTATAAATACCAGCGTTATGGATATAATACCCCATCTTGGCGTGCGGTATATGCATGTGCAAACGTATGACTATGACATAAAAAGCAACGGCACTGTGGCTACTGTAGATGCTGATGCTCAAGGCGTATGGTACTTCCCTGTGGGGGTAACATTTTCTAAGGACTTTGTGAGTGAATATGGCTGGACATTTAGTCCCAAGGTAGACGTGGGCTTTATTTGGGCCACGGGAGATATGAGTGCAAATACGGTCTCTTCCATGCCATCGGTGGCTGGTTCTACAGAGTTTGAAATGAGCAATGTAGACGGTTTTGCCTTTAACGGTGGTGTTGGCTTTGACCTTGCCAATGATAGCGGTTTTAGCGTGGGCCTAAACTATAACCTGCTTGCTTCTGAACATGAAACAGGACATGTGTTGTTTGCAAACTTTAAATATGAATTTTAAATCATTATATAACTATAGTTGAAACAAAAAATTCAGCATCGACTAAGTAATCG
>CAYJOQ010000073.1:0-12198 GCA_964371825.1 uncultured Desulfovibrionaceae bacterium | reverse complement strand
TTGCTGACAATAGCGGCGCAAACGCCACAAAGTGGGGTTTGTCATCAATCTGAGGTGCGCGCAGCACAGCTATACACATGTACTTACATGCAAAAACACATCGAAAAATGTGTAATAACTACACACAAGCGTATCTAAAAGGCTCTTGATTCTGGATCGAAACCCTCAGGTACAATTAAAACGCCTTTTTCTCCACACTCAAATAAACGATACAGTTTACCGTTAACATTTGTTTGAGCATTACGTAAAACATTTCTCCAAATTTTCCAATACGTACCGTCCTTGGGGCCGTGAGTTAAAATCTTAATTTGTTCTTGGGTGATACCCCATTGTGTCAAATCCAAATTTTTTGATACCCATTGTGGAGCGATTAATTTCTTTTGCATGCAACACCTCCAAAAAAACTTGTTTGGAAACGTAATCTTAAGCAATGTAACTATGCTTGTGCCACAAAAAATATGAAAGAAACGAGATGAACAAAAAGGATAACCGGATAAAATTAGGTAGTGTAGTTTACTAAGGACATTTTTTGAACTAACTAAATGTACGAAGATAAACATGTTTTTTTATGTAGATGTATCGTACTTGCAGCCAGCTTTGGCAAGGTTATAGAATGGGCGTCGACGCACCACGAAAAACTTTAACCTATAGTCTATTATATACTAAATAAGTCGTATTTGCACTTTGTCAAAGAAGTATTGTTGCTAAAGAACATATTTATTACTGTATCAGTAAAAATCTTTATAAAATAAGCACAATATTGTGTGCGCAAATGTGCTTGCTATATGGTACACGTATTTTGTATATTGATGTATGCACAGTGAAATTGTTGCAAAAGGTGCATGAGCAAAAGAGTGAAAAATATTTATTTTGACATTGCTTAGTGTGCATGTGTACACGGAACAAATGATAGTAAGACAGCTTATTAGATACCAACTGTTTGAAATAAAGAGGGTAGTATTTTGCCAGAAGACCGTGAAAATAAAGTAAGTTGTAGTAATTTTATCAATGAAAGAGAAGTTGCCCTTGAGGTTATTTCCGGAAAATGGAAATCGACTATCATATGGAATTTGCATCTTTCTGGTAAGATTCGATTTAATGAGTTTTTTAAAATAATTCCAGGTATTACGCAAAAAATGCTCACGCAGCAATTGCGTAAACTGGAAGAAAATAAACTTGTCGTACGTACTGTGTATCCGTCAACTCCACCTACGGTGGAATATTCGCTCACTCCATTGGCAGAAGATGTTATACCTATTTTAGAAAATTTACGCCAATGGGGAAAAAAAATTATACAGTCGTATAATGAATAATCTTCGTTTCTAGATTCACAACATCCTAAAATATAACAATTTTGTAAGTCACCAAAAAGTGCCTACCTCACCTTTTTGTTTTTACCGAACAATAAAGTGCCTTCTTGCGCAATTACTTCTCTATGCATATATGACATCTAACGCAATTTTGCGCAGATTTTTTTGAAAGGATTTACAATGAAAAGATTTACTATTCCAAGAGATGTTTATTTTGGTGAAAATGCCCTTGATCATCTTAAAAGCCTTACAGGCAAAAAGGCAATTATTGTTATTGGCTCTGAAAGAATGATAAAGGACAATACCACAACTCTTATTCAGGCGAATCTTAAAGAAGCTGGTATTGAAAGCACAATTTTTTGTGGCATTGAAGCAGACCCAAGTGTAGCCACTGTTATGCGTGGTGTGGCTGCTATGAATGAATATCAGCCAGATATCATAATTGGTGTTGGCGGTGGCTCCCCCATTGATGCTGCAAAGGCCATGTGGATTTTTTATGAAAATCCTGAATTTACCTTTGAAGAAGCTGCAAAGCCTTTTAACCTACCTACTTTACGTAAAAAAGCTTACTTTGTAGCCATTACCACCACAAGTGGCACCGGTACTGAAGTTACAGCGTTTTCTATTATCACTGATGAAAAAACAGGTACAAAGTATCCAATTGCTGACTACAACATTACGCCCGACGTGGCCATTGTTGATACAAATTTAGTCAAAAGCCTTTCTCCACTACTTGTGGCGAACACAGGCATGGATGCTATCACGCACTCATTTGAAGCCTATGTTTCAGTGGTTGCAAACCCCATTACAGATTCATTGGCTATGAAATCTATTGAAATGATAGTAGATAATGTAGTTGGTTCTTATAATGGTGAAGAAGAAGCCAGAAAAGAAATGCACATAGCTCAGTGTATGGCTGGTATGTCATTTTCTAATGCTATCTTAGGCATTGTACACTCTATGGCTCATAAAAGCGGTAAGATTTTTGATATTCCTCACGGTTGTGCTAACGCCATTTACCTTCCTTATGCTGTTAAATATAATGCTAAGGTTGCAGGTGAACGTTATGCACAAATTGCTAAGCATCTTGGCATTGCAGGCACCACCACTGATGAGCTCGTAGACGGACTCATAGCCAAGCTTGTGGAGCTTAAAGAGCAAATGAATATGCCTAAGACCATGAAGGAATTTGGCGTAAACGAAGAAGCCTTCTTGGCACAGCTTGACGATATTGCTGCTGCAGCTGTTGCTGATCCTTGCACAAGCACTAATCCTAGAAGCATTGATCCTGCGACCATGGCAGCATTGTTTAAATGCGCCTATTATGGTGAGCCTGTTACTTTTTAAGTAATGCGTTAACAGCCTGATATGTCAAGGCGTAAGCGCCTTGTAAAATCGCTATATATATTGCCAGAAAGGGGTAAGTCCTTTTCTGGCAATATTTTTATAAACACATAAGGCTATATGAAGTAATTTGAAAAATGCGTGGTTGTGTTTTTTTTAGATGCGCCCATTGATAATGAAACATATACGTTCTTATGATTGCATTGCTGCAAAACTTGCATTAAGTAAACAGCAATTCGTTTTAGTAAATATTTTTCTAGAAAGAACCCTTCCTTGGTGTTCTTTCAGAATGTGTTATCAGGTTGGTTACCTAGTCGACACTGAAAATACATAAAGGTATTGTTCAGCCTCGACTAACTAGTTGATGCAGAACAACACATTTTCATGTGTTGTTCAGAAAGGCACGTTGCCTACAAATGCCGCTTTGCGGCCGCCAGAAGCAAGTTCTGGCTCATTTTACTGCACGCAAAATTTTTCTTATAGAAAAATTTTGTTAGTCAACACGTGAAAAACAGGTGCAATAGTGTCGATAAATTGCCAAAAAATCGCATTACATGCTTTGTTTACGGTAATTTTTCTGTGAACTCTTAATGTGTGAGTGTTTGTAATTACAATGGCTTGCGTAGTTTTTCAGTGCTGACTAACTAAGGATTACAGATGGATATAACATCATTGCTTCCTTTTATGCTTTCAGAGCTAGAGGTATCGGTAGCAGAGTTTAGCATTTTAGCTATGTCTGTGTTTGGGGGTGCCATTTTGCGTGGCATTACAGGCTTTGGGTTTTCTTTAGTGCTAGTAGTTATTATGACTATGTTCATGCCCCCTGCCAAGGCAGCCTCATTCATACTGCTTTGGGAAGTCATGGCAAGTGTAGTGCATTTACCTTTATTGTGGAGGCATGTTCATTGGAAAATGCTTCGCTGGCTCACCGTAGGCGTACTTGTGGGAACGCCTCTTGGCGTAGCATCGCTTATTCTTATTTCTCCCATTCCCATGACTATAGCAATAAATGTTACTGTGATTATGTTAAGTGTTTTGCTGCTACTTGGAGTGAGCGTGCCAAGGCATTTAACGTCTCCAGAAGTGATGGCTACAGGAATTGTTTCAGGAATTATTAATGGTGCATCTGCCAACGGTGGTCCACCGGTTATCTTGCTTTTCTTTTCAAGTCCAAGTGGGGCAGCGGTGGGGCGAGCTACTATTATAGCATATTTTTTTATAACAGATTTATGGGCTTCAATTATTTTTGCACAACAAGGGCTGACTACTGTAAAGACAGTATGGGTGGCATTGCTTTTTATGCCCTTTATGGTGGGAGGATTGTATATTGGACATAAGCTTTACGGAAAATTTAATGAAAATACTTTTAAAAAAGGCGTGATAATTTTCTTAATTATTATTTCAAGTGTGAGTTGTTTGCGGTTATTGCTTTGAACAAGCTGCTCTTGCTGATTCAACCAACTATTTTAATAAATAATAAACGTAAAAAGAAGTAAAATGATAAAATTAGTACTCTCCAGCATTGTTATGTTGCTTTGCATTTATCCCCTGGCTAAAGCAAGAAAAAATATAATTACAGAAAATGAACTTTATGGTACTTTTCTCGGAAACTATATATTTTTTGTGCACTATTTACTCATAATATCAATTATTTTATGTGCCATACATTATCTTGTTTTTCCCATTTCAAAAAAAAATATGCTTATTATACTCCCTCTTGCCTTAGGTATAATCGGTAGTATTGGCTATTATAATTATAGAAATACTGAAATTACAATGACTAAGATTGCAATTGATAAAAAATCAAACATAGAAAATATTAAAATTGCCTTTGTTGCTGATTTGCATCTGACAACAACATCTAACAAAAATTTATTTGTAGATATGGTAGAAAAAATAAATAGCCAGAAGCCAGATATAATAATTTTTGGAGGCGATGTTTTGCAAAATAGCCATACAAAAGTAAAAGATGAATATGCAGATGTGTTTTCAAAATTACAATCTACATACGGCACATATACTGTTTTAGGCAATCATGAATACTATGGTAGTGATGTTGAAGAGAATATTAAATATTTAGAGCGGCATAATATTACTGTGTTAAGAGATGAAGTCTTAAAAATTGGCGGCATTAATTTTATTGCAAGAGATGACGTTAGAAGAGATTATACAGCAGGTGAAAGAAAAAGCTTACAAGAGTTGTATGATGCAAATACAATTTCACTGGATGAGCCCATTATTGTTATTGATCATAACCCTCAAAGTATACCTGAGAGTCTGAATAGCAAGGCAGATATACAACTTTCAGCACATACGCATGCAGGGCAATTTTTCCCTTATAATATACTTTTGAAAATGAAACTTGCTAATGCCTATGGCTATAAAAAAATTGATACTCTGCATACCGTGGTCACATCCGGTGTGGGAGTTGGTTTTTGGAAAATTGTTGGGCCTTGGCAAATGCCGTATAGATTTGGAACTCGTAGTGAAATCAGTATGGTAGACGTGAACTTTACTAAGAAATAAACGGCATAATTGCAAAATGAGATAGTTAGCGTTGAACAATACGTGAAAACGAGTTGTTCAATGCTAATAGCCTGTTGCAAAAGTCGAAATTTTTCTGTAAGAAAAATTTTGCGCCCCGTAAAATAAGCCAGAACTTGCTTCTGGCGTCCCTAAAGGGGTATTTGGAGTGGGCGTGCCTTTCTGAAACACGCATGGAAATGCGTTTTTCAGCATCGACTATGTACGGTTCCAGGGCATTTTTGCAAGCACAAGACCAAGTCCGCAAAAGCCAGATATGCCAGAGAAAACAAGCCCAGCACCAACAAAACCCGCTAAAAAAAGCGCAGGTGGCCATACAAAGCTGCCCATAACGCCCATAAGCACCATGCTTCCTGCAGCAATAAAGATTTGTCGCTCAAGGGGTAGAGCAAAGGCCTTGCTCTCACGGACAGGGAGCCCGGCTTTTTGCCATGCTATAATGCCCCCATCTAAGGCATAGGTGTGCGTATGCAGTTTTTGCAAGGTATTGCTGGCGCTTTCGGTACGATTGCCAGATCTACAAAGAAAAATAAGCTCCTGAGCTTCTGAGGCTTGAAAGTGCTGTAGGGTAACAACGGGCAGTGGGGCAAGAAGAGATCCTGCTATAGACATTTGTGCAAATTCTTCTGGCGAGCGAATGTCAATAAGGCGGGCCGATCCATCCATATATTTTTTATGTGCCTCTTGCGGTGATATTTTGGTGAGCATGGTGCCTCCGTGTTAAATTGAACTATAAGAAATCGTTTGAAAGCCATTTGCTGGGTGTAGTAACACAGCATACTATAGCAGCCTGTCGAAATAGTTTGTGTTTTACCAGTGCTGTGAGTGCACATGGACTATGAGATGTGTTTTTATACACTCGCTAAAGCCGTACAAAGCTCTTTGTTACGGCTTTAGCGATAAGAGGGTATACTTAGTCGATGCTCAAACACGCATTTCCATGCGTGTTTGAGAGTGTTGACAAAGTCAACACGACCGATAAATCAAAAGTAGGCGCAATTTATACTTAGTTTTTGGCAATTTTCTAGGTTAACCCTTGCATAGTAAATGTACAATTACACATAGTTGTTTTTCAGTGCCGACTACTTAACATTATCCGAGAATTTTCTTCAAATCGTTTTCCGGTGAACTGATTGGTGAAATGTTATAGTTTTTTACCAAAATATCAAGCACATTTGCTGATACAAATGCGGGAAGGCTTGGCCCTAGGTAAATATTTTTACAGTCTAAGAACAGTAGTGTAAGGAGAATTGCAACGGCTTTTTGCTCATACCAAGAAAGCACCATGGAAAGCGGTAATTCATTTACAGAGCACCCAAAAGCCTCTGACAATGCCACGGCTACTTTAATGGCGCTAAATGCATCGTTGCACTGCCCCATATCCATGATACGTGGTAAACCTTCAATAGTGCCAAGGTCTAAATCATTAAAGCGATATTTTCCACATGCAAGAGTAAGAATTATACTGTTTTTAGGCGTTTGTTTTACGAATTCTGTATAATAACTTCTTCCTGGTGCTGCGCCATCACAGCCTCCTACAAGGAAGAAGTGTTGTATTTTTTCTGCTTTCACAAGTTCAATAACCTTGTCTGCCACTGAAAGCACTGTGCCGTGTGAAAATCCTGTGGTTATCGATTCGCCGCCATTTATTCCTGTCATTATGGTGTCTTCTTCATATCCTCCCAGTTCTAAAGATTTTTCAATGAGTGGAGTAAAATCTTTTTTGTCATCAATATGTACCATTTCAGGATATGAAACTACAGATGTGGTGAATATTCTATCTTTATAGCTCGCTTTTACAGGCATAAGACAGTTTGTTGTAAAAAGAACAGGAGCAGGAATGTTATCAAACTCTTTTTGCTGACTCTGCCATGCTGTGCCAAAGTTCCCTTTTAGGTGTGTATATTTTTTCAGCTGTGGGTATGCATGAGCAGGTAGCATTTCACTGTGAGTATAGATATTTATGCCCTTGTCCTTGGTTTGTTCAAGAAGCAATTGTAAGTCGTGTAAATCATGGCCTGTTATAACAATAAACGGCCCCTTTTCTATTTTGAGTGGAACGGATACGGGGCTAGGTGTACCATAGCTTTTTGTATTTGCAGTATCTAACAGCTCCATACAGGTAAGATTTATTTTTCCAACTTCAAGAACCACAGGAACTAATTCATCTACTTCGCAATCTTTTCCCAAGTAGAATAGAGCTTTATAGAAGAAATTGTTAACTTCTTCATTGGTAAAACCTAAAACCATAGCGTGATGTGCATATGCAGCCATGCCCTTGATACCAAATAAAATTAAAGATTTAAGAGAGCGAATGTCTTCATGCGCGTTCCAAATAGCTGACATATCAACATCAGCGATGTCATCAGACACTATAGGGGCACATTGAGACAGAATGTGTGCTTTTTCTGCATGAACGTTATCTATTAATATCTGTAACGTTTGTGCATTAAAGCTAACATTGGTTATTGTTGTAAAAAGCCCATCAATCACAATGTTAGCCGTATTTGTGCTTGGCTTTGCACAATGATTAATGGCACGTGCTAATCCAATTAATGCTCCAGTTAATGTGTCTTGCATATTGGCAACATCAGAACTTTTTCCGCAAACACCGCCTTTACCGTTACAAGCAAGATTGCGAGCCGTCTGCTGACATTGAAAACAAAACATTGTACTCATGAAAATTTCCTCCAAATTTAGATTGATGTGAAAATGTATTTTTATACATGTTTCAATAGTACGCCCTTGTATTATCTTGTATAACTCTGCCAAAGCAGAAGCCAGAAACAAACTCTAATATAGTCGATGCTGAAAAACGCATTTCCATGCGTGTTTCAGAAAGGCACGCCTACTCCAAATACCCTTTTAGGGCCGCCAGAAGCAAGTTCTGGCTTATTTTACGTGGCGCAAAATTTTTCTTACAGAAAAATTTCGTTAGTCGGCACTTAAAAAACAAGTGCGCTAGTGGCGAAAACTTGCCGAAAAAGTCGCATTTCATGCTTGGTTTTTGGCAATTTTTATAGGCCAACCCTTGTGTATTAAGTATGCAATTACAAACAGTTGTTTAGTTTTTCAGTGCCGACTAGTATAATTATATGCCGAAAAATTTGTTCTTATGTATGTTTTAAAAAAAGCGTATACTATTTAAGTATAGTGTTTTTATTGTTAAGATGCAATGTCTTAGTAATATATTACTTGTGTAGTTTTTTTAAGAAAAATGTATATATGCATACAAATAGTATGTGTGTACAGGTATTACTGTAAAGTATAGCTTGCAATAAGCGGTAATAAAAGAATCATTTACGTTTGTGTTGCATTACTCATAAGAATACATTCTTTGCTATTTATAAGTAAAATATAGAAACTTTATCAATGTAATAAATATAGAGCAAGATAAAATATATAGTATTTTAATTCATTGAATGAACAATTAGTCGACGCTTAACAATACATGAAAATGTGTTGCTAAGCGTCGACTAATTGTTGATAGTGAAATGCGTTTTCAATATAGGCTGTTTAGTATACTAATACGTAAACGATATGTTCTGTAAGAATGCTGTAGATAATGTATGTATTACATATACAATGGGACGTATGCTAGCGCTGTATCATAACAGTATATAAAAAAGCTACAATGATATAGTAGTAAAATTTTGTATAGCAGTTAACGCTGCTGTTCTTGGCGAAATTTTGCATAGAAAGTCGAGCGTTTTATTCCAAGAATTTCTAAAGCGCCTTTGGGGCCAGTCACTTTTCCGGCGGTTTGTTGTAGAACATAACGAACATATTTATTTTGTAGTTCTTCTAATGTGGGCAATTCTGTCATGCATTGCTCAAAAGGTTCTGCACAAAGTTCCAAAGCCGTGTGTTTTTCCGTAGGATGTCGCCTTAAATTTACATCAAGGGAGCCATGACGGTATAAAATTACAGCACGTTCTATAACGCTTTTAAGTTCACGAGCATTTCCCGGCCACGTATATTGCGTCAATGTTTCTAAAGTATCTGTATCAAGTTTAGGAACATTTCTATGGTATTGTTTAGAAAATAAATCTAAAAAAAATTCGGCAAGTAGGGGGATATCCTCTTTTCTTTCGCGTAATGGAGGTAAAAAAAGCGGTACAACTGCCATGCGATAATATAAATCCTCTCGGAATCTTCCTGCATGAATTTCTTCTTGCAAGTTTTTATTGGTGGCTCCTACTAAACGAAAATCAGAGTGTAACTGTGTGTTTCCTCCTACACGAGTAAAGCATTTATTTTGAAATACACGTAATAATTTCACCTGAATTGATGGAGGTATATCTCCCACTTCATCAATAAAAAGTGTTCCTTGATGTGCCATTTCGACTAAACCCATTTTTTGCTTTACCGCGCCTGTAAAAGAACCTTTTTCATGCCCAAAAAATTCACTTTCAAAAAGATTTTCGGCAATACTTGCAGGATGAACAGGAATAAAAGCTCCTGTTCTTCCGCTACATTCGTGTACAAAGTGCGCAAGCAGTTCCTTACCTACTCCTGTTTCGCCAGAAATGAGCACAGGAGCCTGAGTTGTAGCTACTTGGCGACTTTTTGAAACTAGCTGACGCATTATGGGGGCGCTGTATAAGAATATGTCTGTAGGATTTGTCGGAGGAGCTAAGGTTGATAATGGTGTAATGTTTTCATCTTTTGAGGCAGCAGTGTGACGTAAAGCCGCATATAATTCACGCGAAAAAATATTCACTGCTTCTTCAAGGTGTGCAGTACTTAGTGATTGCAAGGCTTTGATGGCGTACCTGCTTTCGAGATATAAAAACCAACGTTCATTTTTTACGGTTTGTAGTGGCATTACCACACACACAGAATTATCTTCTTCCAAAATAAGGGCGTGATTGCCAAGTCCACTATATATGCGCGAAAGCTTGGTAGCATGTTCGCTAGTTTTGAGCTCATGATGCGTAATATTCACTCTTGCTTTTGCTTGAACAGCTCCCCCTCTGTGCACAAGAAATAAAATAGCTCGCTCTGCACCTAATTCAATACATGCAATGCGGGTCATATGCTTAAAAAATGCCTTGGTAGTGGTAAAAGGCGGAAGAGCTTCTAAAGCAAGTTGGCAGTTTTTTACAGGATTTTCGTGTATGGATCCTAAAGCATCTTGTGTGGAAGGTTTTTTTTGTTCTTGTGAAAAAGGCAATGCATACGCCGGAAGCACTTGATCACACAAGGTCATCATTTCGGACGATATTTTAGCGCTATGCGCAGAAGGCTTTACTTCCCAAAAATCCATATCGTCTTGTTCGTATTGAATAAAAACCTGTTTAGCTTCTGCTAGCAAGGCTTGCGCTTGGGCATGTTTTTTCTGCAGAGCAAGGCAGTGTGCTATGCATACATGCGTACGGGCTACCTCCAATGGATTTCCCACTGTTTCAAACAAGGTAAGACTTTCTTGAAAACATAAAAGTGCATCATCAATGCCACATCCGCCATCAAGTCGAATGCGAGCAAGGGTTCGTAAGGCACTAGCTTGTAAATGTTTATTGGGCCCTTCTAGTGCGTATAAAAGCTCATCTTCTAACCTTGCTCCTTCAATGGGTGCGTACTGATCTTTGTGAAAGGAATACAGCATATCAAACATCCAAGGATAGGAATAAATAAGGCGGCCGATGGAGTTTTTTCGCGTCATTTCTAGCGCATTTTTGAGCACATAATATGCAGCGCTCATATTGCCTTTACGCCAATGAAAATATGCTAATCCACGCATACCCCATGCTAAGATTTTTGTTTCGGATTCTGGATTAGCCGCTGCAACAACATGGTCTATAAGTTCCAATGCTGCATCACATTGATTCATATATAAAAGAACCATGGCAAGTTGTGCTTCCCACCAAAGTGCCTTGAACCTGTCATGTTTTAGTTCAGAGGTGCGCCGTGCTGATTCTAAAATTCCCACAGATTGGTGAAATCGTCCCAAATATAATGCAGAAGAGCTGGTATATAAGGAGAACATTTGCGTTTGAAATAACCCTCGCCACATATGCGGAGGTTCAACGCTGTCAGCAAAAAAATTCAATACTTCTACGAAATTTCCTTCCCAAAAATGAAACATTCCAAGGAAATATTTAAGACTTGAGGCCAATTCAGGGCTATCAAGCTCTGCTAAAACTTTAAGCCATTCAGCACGCAACTCTTGTAAGCGCTTGGCGGAACATTCAGCATGCATATTTTCAAGGCAAATTTCTACAAAGGCAAAAAGTATCTTTGTAGATGTGTCATCATACGTATCGACTACTTTACGCGACTCTATAACAAGTCTTAGGGCTTGTTCAAGGTGCTTTGTCAAATACATTGCAATATCGCTTGTATTTAAAACCAATTCTAAAAAGCGCGCTGTATCTTTTTGTTTTGGAATATCTTGAAGATATACATGTAAGTATCTTAGTAAAAGCTCAAGGCAAAGCATAGCCCCTAGGGTGGCAGATGTGGCTAAATATCGCTCCATGCGCTCTAAAAGGGCTGTACAAATGTATAATATGTCATGACGCTCTTTTGCAAAAAAGTACGATAAAATATCTTCAATGCCTTCTATATTTGCAGCATGATAAATTATATCTAAAGAGTCTTCTTCCAAGGGTTTAAGAACATAATATTTTTTCTGGCTTTGAGATTCTTTCACAGCAACACTTGCTGACAATACAAGTGCGTCTAGTTCAGCTTCAACGACATCAGGACTTTCAAAAATAAATTGCGCAAGGGCAGTGGCACTTCGTTCACCTCCAAGCTCTTGGAGTACAAACATAAGTAAAGTTGCTGTTTTTTTCATAATATGTTCTCTTTCTTAGCTGATGTGTAAAAAAAGTGTCCTTTAATGTACAAAAGAGGTGCATAAGAATGCGTGCTTTTATGGTATATAAAATATGGACATGTTGTCTATAAAAAAGACAGTGTGCATATAATAGACAAAGGCTGAGATGCTTTTATGGTTTTTGTTAATGTTTTAAGAGAAAAACCCCCTACATTC
>CAYJOQ010000072.1:0-12322 GCA_964371825.1 uncultured Desulfovibrionaceae bacterium | reverse complement strand
TGTGATGAGAGTTTGGCTCTCACTCCAATATTAGGGCGCACACCCAAATATGCAGCACGCTCTAAAATAATACTCAGCTCACTTGGCATTTCAATAACAAAAAAACAGTTATAATCCATTCGCATAGCGTGTAAAGCTAGGTCAATAAACTCTTCATCTTTATATCCGTTACAAATAAGACATGCTTCACGATCACGCATTTGCGACACGGCAGCAATGAGCTCTGCCTTTGAACCAACTTCTAAGCCATGGTGATATCGTGTACCAATCTGGGCTATTTTTTCTACAACTTGTTGTTGTTGATTCACCTTTATGGGAAATACTCCGCGGTATTCTCCCTGATAGCCAAGTTTTTTTATAGCCTTGCGAAAGCTTTCGTGTAGGGTAGTAATTTGTGTATCCAAAATATTTTCAACACGTAAAAGCACCGGCATATCATACCCACGTTCGCGCATACCTTCTATGATTTCATAGATGCTAACAGTAGGTTGTTTTTTTTGCCCTTGAGGATGAATGATCACCTCACCTGCATCAGAAACAGAAAAGTACCCTGCTCCCCAATTGTCAATGCCATATAACTCTGCTGCATCTGCAGCAGACCAGTGCTGCTTTTTACGTGTTCTTTCCATGTATCAAAGCCTCCAAAAATATTACAAATTACCAAATTATCCTATGTAGTCGAACCTAAAAACGCGTTACTACGCATTTTTCTACAGGCACGCTCGCTCCAAATATCGCTTCGCTACTGCCAGAAGCAAGTTCTGGCATATTGCACGCAGCGCAGTATATGCTCTACTTCAAGCCTTTCTAGCCACACAAAACAATATATACCATATCATTACAGCAATTTACAGCAGTTTTCAGTGCGCATCAACAGCCCTCAATGCTATAAAAATTCCGCATACTATACTATACAGCAATCTTACATCATATACTTAATAAGCACTTCTAGAAAAAAAAACTCATTAGGTCAAAGATTATCTCCATGAAAAAGCTTTATTTCTAGCACAATTTCTTCTACATCAACAGAAGCAATTGTCATTACATGAGGTACTCATTATGCGTGTTTTTGTTACCGGCGGTGCCGGATATATCGGTAGCCATACCTGCAAAGCTTTGGCTGAACAAGGTCACCAAGTGGCCGTATATGATAATTTAAGCACAGGTTTTCGTAACCTTGTACGTTGGGGAGATTTTTTCCATGGCGATATTCGCCATGTACACAATTTACGTAGTGCTTTGCAAGCCTTTAAACCTGACGGTGTCATACATTTTGCCAGTTCCATAGCCGTTGGAGAATCGGTTGAAAATCCGGCTTTATACTATGAAAATAATGTGACAGGTTCTTTGTGTCTTATGCAAGCCTTATGTGCAGAAAATATCTCCCATGTGGTGGTTTCTGGCACTGCGGCTGTATATGGACTGCCTACAACTGTGCCCGTAGCAGAAACAAGCGACCTTATGCCCATAAATCCTTATGGACGCACCAAGCTTATTATGGAGTGGATGCTTGAAGACATGCAAAGAGCTCACGGCCTTTCATGGGTTTCCTTACGCTATTTCAACGCTGCCGGCGCTGACCCTGATGGACAAACGGGTGAATGTCACGACCCAGAAACACATCTTATTCCCAATGTATTACGAGCCATTAGCGGAGACATTCCGGCTATGCGTCTTTTTGGTGATGATTATGACACAAAGGACGGCACCTGCATTCGAGACTATATTCACGTAAGCGACCTTGCAGCGGCGCATATATTAGCCCTTAAGCATCTTACTCAAGGCGGGCAATCTCTCGCCATGAATCTTGGCAATGGTAAAGGAATTTCAGTGCGCGATATTTTAAACGCAGCCCAAAAAGTTACCGGTATAGCAGTGCCTCACACCATTGAACCACGTAGAGTAGGAGACCCTGCGCAACTTGTGGCTGATGCAAACCTTGCACAAAAAATTCTTGGATGGCAACCACGATTTACTGAAGTTGAAGATATGGTAGAAAGTGCGTGGAAGTGGCATACACGAAACTCTCGGTAAAAGATCTATACAAAGAAGCAGCCTATATAGCCGACGCTGAACAATACATTTTCAATAAACTGCTGTGTACCTTTGCCATGAAAATAATCACCTATAAAAACAAGGATTTTTTGTGGAAGTAGAACTCACTACCATTATTATCTGCACTTTAGCTTTTATAGTAGCAGGCTTTGTAGATGCTATTGCTGGCGGAGGCGGGCTTATTACCCTTCCTTCATTAATGCTTTTTAATATTCCACCACATATGGTACTTGGAACCAATAAATTTGCCTGCATGATTGGATCCTTTACTGCGGTATGGCCTTTTTTGCGTAATAAACTTATTATATTGCATCTTGTGCCTTGCGGTTTTATTTCTGCCTTTGTTGGTGGTATTATTGGTTCATGGCTAGCCTTACAAATTAATCCTGTTTTACTTGGCAAGATTATGGCTTTTTTGCTTCCTCTAGGCCTTGTATGTACATTTTTTGCCGGTCGCACCCTTCGTGAAGAACAACACTACTCCATTGCTAAGCAAAGAGTGTATGTAAGCCTCATTGGCATGGGCATTGGCATATACGATGGTTTTTTTGGCCCAGGCACAGGTTCCTTCTTTATTTTAGCATTGCATATGGTGCTTGGCATAGGTCTTGTACATGCTTCGGGCACAACTAAGGTGCTTAACCTTGCCTCCAATGCAGGTGGCTTGGCAGCCTTTGCTTCAGGCGGTGTTGTGCTCTATGCCTTGGCTATTCCTTGTGCCATTGGTAGCATTATCGGCAATCAATTGGGTGCTCGCATGGCTATTAAGGTTGGGGTGAAAGCTGTAAAAATGTTTTTATATATAGCCCTAGTACTTCTTTTTAGCTCGTTGATTTATAGATATTTTATCGCATAAGGGCATTACCACGTTTTTAGATTCTGTTATAAAAATTTTTTCTGTAAAGAACTTGCTTCTGGCGATCGCAAAGCGGCATTTGAAGGCAACGTGCCTTTCTAAACAACACATGAAAAGGTGTTGCTCAGAAAGGCACTAGTTAGTTAGCACTTGCTTTTGACTTATTTTTTAGTTGCGATGGCTTCCACTTCTACCAAGGCATTTTTAGGCAATGTTTTAACAGCTATGCAACTGCGAGCAGGAGTACTGCTACCAAAGTATTTGCTATATACTTGGTTAAAGCTTGCAAAATTGTCCATATCACTCAAAAACACTGTGGCCTTGACCACATGAGCAAAGTCAGAACCGGCAGCTTCAAGCACTGCACGCAAATTTTTTAAGCATTGTTCTGACTGTTCTTCAATGGTAGTACCTACCATTTCATTATCAGCCGGATTCATGGCAATTTGGCCAGAAGCAAATACTAAATTTTCAAAAACAGTTCCTTGGCAATAAGGGCCTATGGCCTTAGGTGCAGCATCAGTATGAACAATAGTGTGTTTAGACATGGTTTTTCCATACGTTAAAAGGTTATATACATTTATTTCAAGTTAAAAAAGGCATTTGCATATGCATTATTTTAACTACGACATGGTTACATGGGCAAAATATTTTCTGGAAAATAAATATTCATAAGTTTTGTGAAAAACGCATAAATAAATACTGTAATCCCTAATGAGTACACAATGCCCTGTATGCGCATACGTGTATTTTTTTGTTCTAAGAGCACAAGAATAGCGCTTACATTCAAAAAGAAAATAGTTAAAAGAAATGAAAAAAACAAACTTGTATACACGCTTACAACAAAAATGCAGGCTATGCAGAAAAAATGCCCCACATTAAGCCCTTCAAGAAGGTTGTATTTTTCCTTATCTCTTTTAATCAATGCTTGCACTATAAGCACACATGACAATATCACCAAGGTCCAAAGCACCACTTTTGGAAGAATAACCCCTTCTATAGGAATACCTTCAAGCTGCTGAAAAAGCAGAGCAGAAAATGCTAGTAAAAATAGGCCAACGACTATATCAACAAGATATTTTTGCATATAAATTCCGTACCTATACTATTGGTTTTTCTTGGCAACAAGCTCTTTTCTTATGGCATATAACAAAGATATAACTGTCAATACTATAAGCACAAGGCTTTGTGGTCTATCAAAGAAATACATAAAAATATTACCCGTAGCAGAACCAAGATGCAAAGACAGCTTAAAGCCTTCTTCTAAGGTTTTGCCAAGAATAAGACCAAGAGCCAATGGTGCTACGCCAAAATTAAACCGTATTAAGAAAAATCCTACTATGCCCATGGCGCCCATGGCAAGCACATCCATTTCTGAGTTATTAATGGAATACGCTCCCACTAATGCAAGACTCAAGATTGTAGCTATCAAATAGTTTTTAGGTATTTGCAACACACGCACAAAAACCTTAATGAAGAAAAATCCTACAGCTAATATAATAATATTTGTAAGAAATAATCCTATCATATAGGTAAAAATAACATCACTGGACTCAGAAAAAAGCTTAAATCCTGGACGCAAACCATGAGTCATAAGCGCACCAAGCAACACAGCTGCAGGGGCACTGCCGGGTATACCAAGAGTTAATAATGGAATTTGTGCTCCACCTACCACGGCATTATTACATACTTCTGGTGCCATTACGCCTTCCGCAACACCTGTACCAAAGGCATCAGGCTTTTTAGAAAAACGCTTTGTTTCATTATAGGCAATAAACGAAGCAATATTACCGCCAGCACCCGGCATAATTCCCACTATAATACCCACAACACCCGAAAGAAATACTACCCAAATTCTTGCAAAAAATTCCTTCAAAGTCGTCCAAAAAATACCGGGTATTTTTATATACGGAGCCATGGTTTTAGCACCAGAAGGCTTTAACAACAAAAATACTTGCGGCACAGCAAAAAGTCCAATGAGCGCCGGAATAACATTAATACCATTAAGCAGTTCTAAGGTATTAAAGGTAAAGCGTGGATAGCCCGTTACGGGGTCCATGCCTACACATGACAATAAAATACCTATGCACGCGCCAATAAGGCCTTTAATTAAATTACCTGAAGATAAAGAGGCAATTACTGTGAGCGCAAATACGCATAACCAAAATTGTTCTGGTGCGCCAAATTCCATAGAAATTAAAGCCAATGGCACAGACAGAAAAATAAGGGCAAAAACACCAAAGCAGCCTCCGGCCATGGAGGAAAATAATGCTAATAATAATGCTTTTTGCGCTTGGCCATTTTTTGCCATCGTATGCCCATCAAAGGTGGTACATAGTGCAGAAGCCGTTCCTGGAGTATTAATTAAAATGGCTGGAATAGAGCCTCCATACTCTGCACCACAATACACACTGCCAAGCATTAATAGAGCTACATAGGGCTCCATACCGAAAGTAAAAGGCAAGAGTAAAGCAATACCAAGCGTACCTGAAAGTCCGGGTATAGCCCCCATAATTATGCCAAAAGAGGCAGAAAGCACCATTAATACTATGGTTATGGGGTCAAATAAATTTGATAAAACTATAAGAGGATCAAAACTAAACATATATCCACCTTGACATAATGCCGTTCACTTAAAAATTTTACACTGTATGCATGTGGCATACTTGGTCAAAAAGTTACTAAATATATAACTTTTTGACCAAGGTTTTTAATTACCTGTATAGATACATAGTAAAGACATTCTATTAGGCATTTATTTTGATAGCTTTACATTCTTTAAAATTTCTTCAATGCTTTTCTTTTCATTTTCAATGGTCTTTTTAAAGTCAGCGCCACTTTGATACATGGGCATAAGACCTACGTTTTTCACAGCCTGTTGATACTCAGGATCAGCAGCCATTTTTGAAAGCACGCCTTCTAAATATTCTTGTGCTTCCTTGGGGAATTTTTGTGGAGATGCAAGACCGCGAAACTTTGCAGATTCAATATTCAAACCACTTTCAATAAGCGTTGGTACATCTGGGCAAAGCTCATAGCGTTCCTTAGTTGCAATGGCCAAACCGCGTACATTTTCCATGCGTAAAAAGCTGCTTCCAGAACCAAAGTAGCAATCAACTTCACCGCTTAAGAGCGCTGGGGAAACCTTGCCGCTACCGGGATAAGGAACCTGAACAAATTTTACACCAGCAGCTTCTTCAATTTGCATTAAGAATAAGTGGTCACCTGTAAGCTTGCCTACTGTACCAACAGTTACCTTACCAGGGTTTTTCTTTGCATAATCTATAAGATCTTGCATAGTTTTAAATTTACTGTCTTCTTTTACCATAACTACATTTGCGTCCATAACTAGACCGCAAATGGGATTTAAGTCTTCTGTTTGGTAGCCAGGTTGTCCTTCAGGACGCAACATGGGTTGTAAAATAATATGCGGAAGGTCAAAGCCGCCAATGAGGTACCCTGTAGGTTTTGCTCTGGAAATTTCAGTCCAACCAATTTCACCGCCTGCACCTGGCTTGTAGGTAATAACAAATGGCTGTTCCATATATTTTTTTGCAAACTTTTCAATGGTTCTGTGACTTACATCACTACCACCACCAGGATTAAACACCGTTACAATAGTCACAGGCTTTGTAGGATATTTAGCTTCGGCAACAGAGACACCTAGCTGACAAAAGATTGCAACCATGAGCAAAAGAACTAACTTACGCATAATAACTCCCTTAACATAAGGCTTTAGGTTAACAGTGAAAACATACCAATCCTATACACCGACTACACCCACGCCCACAAATTGAACCATGGTTAACTGTGTAGTATTTTTCATATTATCCTTGTAATTTTTTCATTACAAGTTCAGGATCTGCAGCGATGGGCACAAGAGCGTCATAGTCATCAGATACTGAATGAGGGAAGTTGAGACCGTGTCCCGTAAGGGTGCATACGGTAAGTCCCAAATCTTCAAAGCCTGGCACTTGTTGCAATTTTGGCAGTGCAGCAACCGTTACAGCACCAGCAGGTTCCACAAATAACCCCTCTTGCTTTGCAAGGTTTCTAATACCATCTAAAAATTCTGCATCGCTCACCGAAATAACAGTACCACCGGTATTTCTTACCGCTTGTAAGCAATATTTACCCCAATATGGATTATTATTCATGATGGCATCAGATATGGATTTTTTCTTGGTTATGGGCGTAACAGTTTCTTCGTTATTGGCAAAGGCTACAGCAATGGGATTGCACGCTTCAAGCTGAACTAGAACAATACGTGGCATTTTATCTATGATTCCAGCTTCATATAGTTCTTGAAAACCGTCATACGCAGCTATTATGCCAGCGCCGCCACCACAAGGAAGAAGTATGGTATCAGGAGCTTTACCAAGCTTGCGCACAATACCATAAGCCACAAGTCTTTTGGCTGCTATTCTATAAGGATTTGGCCCACCGCACTGAAACCAGCCATGATCTGCAACCATTTGCGAGCACAACTTACTGGCTGCGGCCATATCACCATCTACCATAATAACTTTAGCGCCATACACTCTGCTTTTTGC
Organism: uncultured Desulfovibrionaceae bacterium; assembly: GCA_964371825.1. Taxonomy (GTDB): domain Bacteria; phylum Desulfobacterota; class Desulfovibrionia; order Desulfovibrionales; family Desulfovibrionaceae; genus CAYJAD01. The sequence goes on along the minus strand of CAYJOQ010000072.1, from coordinate 4,858 downwards.
AATTTTCGCAGGAGACACATCTTTTTGCACAAAAATAACTGTAGATAAATTTGCTCGTGCACCATAGGCAGCTAAGCTTGCAGCATTATTACCTGAAGAGGCTAAGCATACTGATTTGCAGCCAAATTCTAAAGCTTTAAGCACAGATAATGCAGTACCTCTATCTTTCAAAGAAAGCGTTGGCCCCATTTCTAATTTTAAATGCAAATTATCAACGCCCAAATTTTTTCCTAAACGTAATGATGGAAGCATAATAGCTTCCTTTTCGCCTAAGGATACGCGCTCTATCTCTTTCCTATTTTTTATGGGCAAAAAATCAAACCAATCTTGTAAAAAACTGGTCTCGTCAGCTTGAGGAAAGCCTGCTGCCAAGGCATTTTTCAAATAGGTAGCATCAAAAACCACCCTTGATGGAGCATTGCATTTTTTACACGTGAGGGAAAAATCTTCTTCAGAATATACTAAACCACAATCCCTGCACATGAGTTGTACTTTCTTTTCATCCGCCATGAGTGTCTCCTATCCTTCCTTTACTGTAGGTAACCTTTGATAATTTTGCTTTACAAAAATTCTTCACGCGTAATGAGCGCTTACTGCAAAAGGCTACCCATGTAACTTACATGCGTAGCCTTTTATCACAATTTATAAATTGCTTTCACCTTCATACACATTACAAATGCAGCATAAAAATGATACTACATCCGTACCCACGTTGCGCATGCCATGCGGCTCCATGGATTTTACAAAAACAGAATCCCCTGCTTTTACAGTGACTTTTTCAAGAAGACGATCATCTTCTTCATCATAGCATTCACATTCGGTAGTTCCAGAAAGAAAGTACATAGTTTGTGAATAAAAGTGCTTATGAATAGGAATTTCTCCGCCAGGTTGAATGGTAAAATACCGCAAACCGTATTCAGCAGTACCCTCTGCCAAGTTCGCTCCAACAGAAGAAAGCCAGCGAATATCTACGCCTTTTACATCTAAATATTCGCCTCTATAAGGAAATTTCTTGATTTCCTTAGCTTCACACTCAAGAGCAGTAACAACTAACATAACATTCTCCTTTATTGTTTGACTGTCGACAGTATTACAAATAACACTGCATATGTCAAGCTTGCTTGTACTTTTTTGCACAATAAAATTTTCTACTTTTCTTCTAAAAAAAACATAATGCCTTGATATTATATCGCAATTTATCCTGACGCTCGAAAGCATTTCACCAAAACCAGCGTAATATTAACGAGCACAGCTTGAATTTTTTTTTACATAAAGATAGAATTTATTGTTGTTGTCTGCGAAATGTATACATGTTCTCTTAAATAACGCTCACGTTTTTACGCACAACAAACTGAAATATTAATTAAAAACATAAACATTAACACACTTAGATAACATTAGTGCAAACCCATATGACAAGTACACGCTTACACTGCTTACAAAAAAACAACGTTACCATAGAACATTTACATTATGTATACACTCCTAAGGGCGGCACAAGAACTGTGTCTGAGCAATACGGCATAGATGAAAAATATGTTATAAAAACTATTATTTTTATAAATGGGCACGAAAAAGAACAATTTGTGGCAGCGCTAATGCATGGAAATGCTAGAATTTCTACCCGTAAATTGGAAAAACTTTCAAACATACGATACTTACACATTGCTTCACCCCTAGAGGTACTGCAAAAAACTGGCTTTGCTGTGGGAAGCGTTTGCCCATTTTTACTCCCCCTACAAATGCCTTTATTTGTACAACGTAGTATTTGTGACCTTGAATATATTATGGCCAATGGCGGAAAGCATGGCCTTTTACACAAACTTTCACCTGCATGTTTTTCAGTATTACCATGCACCATAGGTGACATACAAAAAGATTGATATTTTGTGCTAGGAGCCCAAAACACAATGATACTAAAAAATACCTACTGCCAACAAGTAATTGAACTCATAAAACAGCGCATTAAAGATGGTACTTTACGTCCCGGCGATAAAGTAAGCGAAGTTTCACTAGCAAAAGAATGCGGCATTAGCCGTGCTCCTATTAGAGAAGCATTATTATCATTGGAAGTGCACGGATTTTTAAGCTCTGACATAAAGAAAGGTAAATTTGTTACCAAGGTAACTCCAGAATCTATTCTTTCAAGCTATGAGGTCAGCGGGCTTTTAGAAGCAAAGGCTCTATATACTTCTGTCATACATATGAACGAGCAAGATTGGCAACAAACAGAAATAATTCTTGAAGCCTTAAAGGACAACATTACAAAGGCTGATACTGACGATAATAAGGCAGAGCTTAGCACGGCCTTTCATGATCAAATGCTTATTAAGGCTACCAATCCTTTACTTGTAATTACTGCGAAGAAATACGGTCACATTTACTCTAAATTTCTTATGTATAACGAATGGAAATCATTGTATAATGCAGAAGAAATGTATACACGACATCTAGATTTATATATGGCGACGAAGAGTTATAATGAAGTGCATATTCGCCAAGCAGTTTTAGATCATTATGAAGATTCATCTTCACGATTGGTAAGCAAAATCACCAACAAATAGGCTCTTCCCCTTGTTGTAGCAACCACGCATTCACCTTTGAAAAATGCTTACACCCAAAAAATCCACGAGATGCAGCAAGGGGTGATGGGTGCGCTGCTGTAAGAACCATATGCTTTGCAGCCTCTCCTGCCTTAGGGGCAAAAAGATGAGCATATTTTTGTGCTGGCTTACCCCACAAGAGCACAGCAAGGCCCTCTCTTTGTTGCGCCAAAGCGCCTAAAATGGCAGAGCTAATGGCCTGCCAACCCATTTTTGCATGACTTTGCGGCATCCCTTCTTGCACAGAGAACACTGTATTCAAAAGCAATACCCCTTGATCAGCCCAGCGCAAAAGGCAGGGTGAGGTATGAGGCATAGCCACATCTCTATATATATCTGACTGGATTTCTTTGAAAATATTTCTTAAAGACGGCGGTGCAGGCATGGTTTCTCGAACAGAAAAAGCTAAGCCATGGGCTTGAGGATACCCATGCACACTGCCATGATAAGGATCTTGCCCAAGAATAATCACCCGCACATTACTTGGTAATGTGTGTGAGAGGGCAGAAAAAATTTCTTCCTGTGGAGGAAAAATGCGCTGGCCTTGCGCTCGTAAGTGTAGAATTTTCTGTAAAATGGGTTCATGCTCTTTACGCTGTAAGGCTGCAACAAAATGTATCCACGCTAATGGTAAACCTTGCTCCATTTTTGCTACCTTAACGTGCTCCAAAGCCCGGAACTTTAAAGTGCTTTTCCAGCTTTTGCAAAATCCAAGTAGCAATGGTTACCATGCATAAATAATATACTCCCACCACTAAAAACACCTCAGTAAATCGAAACGTATTGGACGCAATAACCTTACCCTCACCCATAAGTTCCATACAAGTCACAAGATAGGCTAAAGATGAATATTTTATGAGGTATATGAATTCGTTACCACATCCGGGCAAGGCTCGCCGTGCCGCTTGAGGTATAATTATCCATATAATAGTTTGCAAAGTATTCATACCAAGAGCTTGAGCTGCACGCACTTGCCCTTGACGAATAGAAAATAGCGCACCTCGAATATATTCTGAGTGATATGCTGCACTACACAGAGTAAAACTAATCACTGCTGCTCCATAAGGATCAAAATATAGGCCAAGTTTTGGCAATGCGTAATAAATCATCATGAGCTGCACAGCAAGTGGTACACCACGAAATATGGCTACAAACCAATCACCCACCTTACGCCATAGAGGAGCCGCATAAACACGCACAACGCCAAGGCCAATACCTCCCATAAAACCCAAAATAGCTGATGGCACAATAAGGGCAATGGATAACATAAGACCACGATTTAAGGCCGGAATAACATCTTGAGATAGAAAAGGCCAATCAATCATTGTCATCCTCAACCCGTCTTTCCATATCACAAAGCTTTGTGAAAAACGCTTGTGTGCGTGTTTGCGCATTTTCTGCCAAAAGCTCCGTCGGCGTACCACGTTCAATGATAACACCCTGCTCCATAAATAAAAATTCATTGGCAAGAGCTTTGGCAAAGTCCATTTGGTGTGTAGCCATAAGCATGGTCATACCACCGCGAGCAAGGTCACGAATAACCGCAAGTACCTCGCCCACAAGCTCAGGATCAAGTGCCGATGTTGGCTCATCTAGCAAAATAACCTTAGGATCCATGGCTAGGGCCCTTGCTATGGCCACGCGCTGCTTTTGCCCACCTGAAAGCTGCGCTGGGTACAAACTTGCACGTTCGCTAAGCCCCACACGAGCAAGCTCTTCCATGGCCCTTTCATGAGCAGCTTTGGCATTAATTTTACGCACCTTACGTAAAGCAATGGCCACATTATCCACAGCACATAGATGGTCAAAGAGATTAAATTCTTGAAAAATCATGCCCACTTGTGCCCTAAAAGCACATAATGCGTCTGCATTGTTACGATTCAGTTCATGGCCTTCAAGAATAATGCGGCCAGAATCAGGCGGAAGTAAACAGTTAATACATTGTAAAAGCGTACTTTTTCCTGCGCCTGATGGGCCAATAAGTACTTTGAGCTCTCCTTTATTTATTGAGAGAGAACAATTTTGCAAAATATTTTTTCCACCTAGATGTACAGAAATGTTTTCGATGCTAAGCATACTCATTACACTAGTCCTTTATATTGCTGCATAGCCTGGCACAGTTATCTTTTGTTCAAGCATGCGCAAAAGGCGTACCCCCAAGAGGGTTATAACAAAATAAATTACACCTGCGGTTGCAAAAAGTAGTAAATGTTCATAGGTTCGCGATGCTACAAAATTTGTACGAGCCATTATTT
>CAYJOQ010000071.1:0-12373 GCA_964371825.1 uncultured Desulfovibrionaceae bacterium | reverse complement strand
AATCAATCCTTTAACGGCACAAATAAATTGCGCCTACTCTTGATTTATCGATCGTGTTGACTTTGTCAACACTCAAAAGGGAGCCTTACGGCTCCCTTAATCAGTACTCTTATTAATTAAAAGTACCAGCTTCTTTTTTTACTTCCATAGCTATTTTCCACAACAAGGAAAGTACCAATAGGCCTACTCCATAAATACCTAATGCTACAGCAATTTCAGGCAATGTGGGAGTATAAACGGTTACACCCTTAAAGGGGTTTGGCGTAAAGCCACCCACAATAAGGCCCATACCCTTATCAATCCATGATGCTGCCACAAGCATGAGCAATGCAGGCACTAAGAGCTTGTCATTTTCACGGAATTTTGGCGGCACAAGAATAGCTAATGAACCAAAGGCCATAAACACAGCTGCCCACATCCAAGAAGTTACCCAGCTTACTTCACCGTTAAGGCCTGCAAAAAGGTAAATCATGGGATATTGGTGACTTGTCAGGCCACTATAAAATACAGTGAAAATTTCTAGGCCATAGAAGAACACGTTAATGCACATGGCATAGGTAATAATCACCACAAGGGTTTTGATGGCATCCTTGCCAGGGTCAAAGCTCGTAAGACGCTTAAAGAGCAGCATAAGCAAGAGCAATATGGCAGGACCTGAACAAAACGCAGATGCCAAGAAGCGCGCTGCCATAATAGCAGACAACCAATAGTAACGACCAGGAATACCTGCATACAAAAAGGCTGTTACGGTATGAATAGAAAACGCCCAAATGATAGATAAGTAAATCATATACTTAATCCATTTTGGAGGATCTATATCATTACGCTCTGCTTCAAGAGTTACCCAACCAATAACCACGTTAAGCACAAGATAGCCCATAAGTACCAGCATATCATAAAACATAACTGAATTTGGTGTAGGATGTAGCATCATATTCATGAGGCGCTGGGGTTGTCCCATATCAACCACAATGAAAAGCATACACATAATTACCGCAGAAATGGCCATAAATTCGCCAAAAATAATCATGCGTTTAAATTTCTTATAGTGGTGGAAATACGCAGGAAGCACCAACATAACCGCTGAAGCTGCTACACCAACAAAATAGGTAAACTGCGAAATATACAAACCCCAAGTCACATCACGGCTCATGCCTGTAATGCCAAGACCTGTTTGGAGCTGATATATATACGTACACGCACCAATAGCAATTACACCAAGCAAGCAAAGCAACCAAATGTAATAGGCTTTGGAACCTTGTAAAAGTTTTTCGACCATGGTTCGTCCTCCCTAGACAAGATAGTAGACACCAGGTTGCGTGCCGTAAGAAGGTTTGCGACGAATATTGAAGTTTTCTGCTAAAGCTTGGCGTACATTGGAATTAGGATCATTAAGATCACCAAAAAGTACAGCTCCATTAGAAGCTTCTACGCACGCAGGCATAAGGCCCTTGGCTATGCGCTCAGTGCAGAAAGTACACTTTTCCACAACGCCTATCATGCGTGTGGGGTATTGTGGATTTGGCACAGGATTCGCCAAGAATTTGCGCGGATCCACAAAGTTAAAGCTACGTGCACCATAGGGACAACCAGCCATACAAAAACGACAACCAATGCAGCGGTGATAGTCCATGGCTACAGTGCCATCTGCCATCTTAAAGGTAGCTTGCGTTGGGCAAACCCGTACGCAAGGAGGGTTGGTGCAATGGTTGCAAAGCAAAAGAAATTCTTGCTTTTTTATTCTTGTAGGTAACATTTCATGGTTTTCATCAGGGAAAGTATGGGCAAAAGAATCAGACCAAAGCCACTTAACTTCTTGATCACCATCCATGGTAGGCACATTATGCACCTTATGACAAGCCTCTATTAAAGGCTTCATATCTTCAGCTGTTGTAAGTTTACGTGTATCAATAACCATGGCCCAGCGTTTAGCATGCTTTGCTTGTGCATTAGGTTCATATGAACCAATTTGCTTAGCAAGAGCGTCCTTAGCACAAAGGGCGCCGCTTACGCCACTGCCAAGAGCAAAGGCAGAAAGGCCAGCCACCTTAAGGAATTTTCTTCTTGTACTATTCATTACTGGCCCCCACTAGGAATAACGTGACATGTCCAGCAATATGGGTATACGCTGTTAGACACGTGGCATTTTTGGCAGAAATCTTCATAGCTTGTATGGCATTGCATACAAGTGTTTTGCAAACTGATTTCCCACTTTTTGCCGCTAGAAGAAACATAGGTACGATTGTCATTTCGAAGAGCTTCATCGCGCCAATCGTTGAGTAATTGCATATGTTCTGCGCGCATATATTCCACAGGTTCAATGCACTCTTTTTCATCCTTTGGCAAAACAACATTGGGACGCGTATATACATCGCCGCCTTCAACTCCACCGAGCCAAAAAGGAATGGTAAACAGCGCCGTAAAGACGATGATACCGGCTATAACATACTTGGCGTTATACATTATTCGTCCTCCTCGCTACTGGCGTTTGGCAAGTCTTCTTGACGCAAGTCCAAGGTACGAGGACCTTCACCCTTCATTACAAGAGCATTGGCTACAAGTTCATGCAAGCCGCTCACATTAACCCCAGGGGCCCAATAGTTGGCCACAGGAAGAAGGGTTGCACGGTCAAGTGCACAAATACATGCCATATGGTTTACACCATGCTTTTCTTGCACATAGCGCAAGGCATTACCGCGAGGCATACCTGCACGCATACGCAATTCCATAATTTCTTCAGTGTTAAGACCAGAGCCAGAACCGCAGCAGAAGGTTTCTTCACGAATGGTACGATCTGGCATTTCCACAAAGTTGTTACACACAGCACGCAAAATCTCGCGTGGCTCATCTAAAAGCCCCATAGCACGGGCAGGGTTACATGAGTCGTGCCAAGTGGTAATGAGATGATCGTTACGGCTTGGGTCAAGATTTAACTTGTTATGACGAATAAGGTCAGCAGTAAACTCTGCAATATGCACCATTTTTGTAGAAGCAGCATTTTCAAACACTGTGCCTGTAATGGGCGATTTTGGCGTAAGCATATGCGCAGGTGTAGGGCCATTATACGTGTCCATATATTGGTTTACAACGCGCCACATATGTCCGCACTCTCCGCCTAAAATCCATTTACAACCAAGACGTTCAGCTTCTGCATACATCTTAGCATTGATTTTTTTAGCCATATCAAAGGTTGTGAATGAACCAAAGTTACCACCTTCAGAGGCATATGTAGATATGGTATAATCAAGGCCAAGCTCATGGAAGAGCAACAAATAGCCCATCATGGTGTAAATTCCAGGATCAGCAAAAGCATCACCTGAAGGCGTAATAAAGAGAATTTCGTGGCCCTTTTCATTCAAAGGAACATTAGGACGAATGCCAGTCACTTCTTCACAGTCATCGGCCAAGAAATCTAATATTTCTTTAAAAGCATGAGGCTGAATGCCTAAGTGGTTACCTGTGCGATTACAATTTAATACCGGATCCATAATCCAGTTAATACCAAGGCCCACTTCATGCATAAGCTCACGCACTATGGCTGTGATTTCTGCAGTGTCAATACCGTATGGACAATATAAAGAGCAACGACGACACTCAGTGCACTGATAGGAATAATAAAATAATTCCTTAACAATACTATAATCCCACTTACGAGCACCTACTTGTGCACCAAGCAATTTACCAAGCATGGTATGATCGCGACGGTACAATGAGCGCAAAAGCTCTGCACGCAAAACGGGCATATTTTTAGGGTCATTGGTGCCTATGAAGAAGTGACACTTATCTGCACAAGCACCACAGCGTACGCACGTATCCATAAATACTTTTAAGGAACGGTGCTTTTGTAAACGATCTTCAAAAGCATCACATAGAATTTGCTCCCAATTTTCGGGCAAGTTCCAATCTTCGGCTGCAGGATCCCACTCATGAGGATTGGGCATGTGCAGTTTTTCCATGGTTTCTTTTTTGGCAGGATAGCAAAAGTTACCGGGAGTAAACTCAGGCTTTGTATCCATCCAATGCTGGTTTGGGAAAGCCGGACGGCCCTCTACCAGTTCTTTGGGGGTAGGCAGCTTTGCCATAGTATCTCCTTACTCAGCGGATTCTTTAAGGGGCTTTTCCAAAGGCAAGTCCGCCTCAGCCATTGCTTCACGGAAGTCATCTTCGTATTCAGCATACGTTGTGTACTTCTTCGGTGGATTCCAAGGGTTGATATGGCGCACAGCGCGTGAGTTGTTTGCCATATTCCTTGTGGGACTATAGAAAACACCTACCATATGCATAAGCTTGGAGAAGGGGAAGTACATAAGCAGCACGCTTAAGAAGGTCAAATGCACAAAAAGCCAACCATTGATTCCCACAGGTACTTGTGGGCTAAAGGTCACAAGGCCCATGGTGAATACCTTCACACTTGCAATGTCGGTCTTGTCTAAGTAGCGCATAACAATGCCAGACCACACAAGGCCAATAATCAAAAACAACGGAAAGTAATCATTGGCTAATGATAGGTAACGCACACGCTCATTAACCACGCGACGACCCAAGAGAAAAAGCACTGCTACTAGCAATAACACACCAGACATAAATACACGCGGTGCGCCCACTTGCAACATACCATCAAGGGCTTCTAGCCATACAAGACATTGCGGCACAGGTTCAATGAAAAAACGGAAGTGGCGAATGAATACTACTAAAAAACAGTAGTGAAATAGTAAGGCAAAAAGCCACAACCATTTTGATGAGTAATACACCACACGTGGACCTTGTTCACGAAGATCAGCATGAACTTCTGCATGGGTATTACGGAATAAGGAGCGGAAGAGACATACTTCCAAAATCATACGCTTAATAACACCACATGTAGTATCAGGGTTATCAAGCTTGGCCTGTTGTATCCAGGGCAACGATTTTTGCTGACCACCGGTGGTGGGGATACAGAACGGCACAGGCGATTTACTCCAATAGACCATACGCCAGATAACGCCGCCGATGAAGGTAATCACAGCTACATAAGGCAAAACCACTGCAAAGAAAAAGCCAAGACCAATGCTTGCACCCATCCATGCGATGGCGCCTATTGCGCAGACTACCAGTAACGAAATAACCATTCCCTTACCTCACTGGGCTATAGGTTTCTAAAAGCCCGGTCCTCCAACCTAGGCTGTCCAAACATTCTGCTTCATGAAGCAGACAACTAAATTGTGCTCTTTCTTTAAAGAGCTCATTGCATATAACTTCCGCAAAAAAACGGTAATTATTAAAAAATCTCACTATGCAGTATCCGTATTGTCTGTAGCCTGACATACAGAATCAAGGCTGTGGCCTCGACTTTGCGCCCAGCGAACAAGTTGTGAATGCTGCGTGCGAATTTCACTAATGCGTTGCTCAGCTAATGTTTCGCGCGAAGCAATATACATATCAAAGGCCATCAACGCTAAGGTATCAAGACGCGATTCAGCCTCTAAGTACGCTGCCATTTGCCCTGTTTTTTCCATTTGTTCTAAAAAGGTATCGCGAAATATTTGCTTTAATACATAAAGAACACCAATACCTTGAGATGGCGGAAAATCTTGCACAGAGCGCAAACGCACAAAACGTTGCAACGCTTCATCAAGCTTTTCTTCTATCATATGCTCGCCAGCAACAGCATCAAAAAGATACCCGGCAACTGTAAGGGTAATTTCACCCACAGGATTACAAAACTGATCAGTGCGCGTGCGTAAAAATCCCACCGTATCTAAGGCATATGAACCAAAAACGGCATTCACCCATTGCTCTGTTACTGTAGCTCTATGCTCTCGAAAAGTCTCTAATATGCTCATATAATTCCATAAATGCGTAACAACGCATCAGAAGATTAAAAGTATTACAAATTCACCGCAAAAAGTGTACGTCAGTACTTAGGTCAAAGACACAAATGCGTCAAGAAATTCTCGCAAAATATTTATTTATACGAGTTTTTTCTGTTGCATTACACATTTTTTGCTATTCCGGACATGGCTGCGTATTTGCCCCGCCGCAAGCACCAGCTATATTAGTATCAATTTCAAGCTCTGCCGGAAGAGTTACATCACGAGTATTTTGTAAATATTGCATAGAACCACTATTGTCATATGCTGGCAAAAATTCTTCTCCAGAAGCCGCATCCTTTGTTAACTCTTGCACTGGCCCTGCAAAAACAGCTTCTTTTTCTACTGGTTTTGCTGAAACATTTTCCCTTTTTTTCTCTGGTTCTGCTGCTTTTTTAGGCACAAGAAAGGCAGGCAAACCCCTATATTCTATGAAGGGAACAACATTTGAACCAGACTGAATAATATGCGCTCTGTTGATTAATAATTTAAAGTGTAGGCCAATATTAGCAATAAAGCCCAAAGGATTCTTAAACTCAGATTCTGTTTGCGTTGACGGTGTCACTGCATTGACCTGAGGGTTTTGCCCTGTAGTATTTATGCTTTGAGCTGCTTGTGCTGATTCGCTATTTTGCCCAATTTGCCCAATTTGCCCAGTTTGTACAGGTTGTACAGGTTGCCCAGATTGTACAGAAGAACCTTGCTCCATCGTATTTTTTTGCACACCTTCAAAAGCCGTCAAAAGACTTTTTCCTTGCTCAACTGCAGCAAGCATTTGCGCTATTTTTATCACATCATGCTCATGTTCAATCACAGGGTAAAAAGCCACTTGAGTATTGGTGGCAAAGGCTTTAACGGCATCATAGCAAGAAGGGCAAGAAGGAGAAAAATATACCGAAATAGCAGCATTTCCATCCTTAGGGGCAACCATAGGCCAAGGACTAAAGGCATCATGCGCCACAGCCCCTAAATTTACCACAAAGAACATGAGCCAAAGATACCACAATAGCGAAGTGCTTTTTTCTTTGTGTACGGTATTTGCGTGTCGAAAGCTCATGAAAGTCAAAGCAAAAATTAAGGCCACCACAAGGCAGCTCACGCATGGAGCTGTAACAAGCATCAGCGCAAGTAAGGCAACATCAGCTATTAAGCAAACGCCAGCCACAAAGGTTCCTAGCCAAGGTCTTCCGCTAAAAGATGCGATGGTAAGCAGCGCAAATGCCGTACACCCAAACCACCACAAAGAAACACCGCCAATGGTCATGGAATCGTTAAGCTCACATCCAGCAGTAACGCAAAATTCAAAAGTGTTTCCCCAAGCATTCCAAGCACAAAATGCAAGACCGAGCAATGAACAAAGTAAGGGGATGGGCATAATTAAAGGGGCAGAATTTCTTTGGGGTAGCATATTACCTTCCGCAAATTTTAAAATCGCACAATACACTGTAACAAATACACACATTGTGCCAGTTGCAACAAGAACACATATACCTAAGCTTAACACGCCTATATTGTATATTTTTTTATAAAATCTTGCGTTCTTATGATTGCCAAATATGCGCCTACACATCGCAATCGCGTACACTTTACAATATATCGTCTTTTATGAAAAGACTTTATCAATGGTGTAAAAAAAAAGTTCTTACTCATTATCATGGACGCAAAACTGTTTACTACATAATATAAGTATTTTACAATTTCATCCTCAATACATGTACATTTTCACAACTCTACACAGCATAAAAAATTTCTATGCATGCATACCCTCTTATATGTACAGTAAAAGCACATAACATTATAAAATTACATATATTTTATTTTTTTGTATTATACATTATAAGTTTGCTTTACTGAAAAATACGTGAATTCTCGGAAAAAATTTTTTTTCATTTTTCTTTCATTGTCCAACCTAAAAATTGGTATTTTTACAGTATAAAAAGACCAAAAGAGCGCACTTCGTGCTTTTTTTTGGTCTTTTCAGCCTCGACTATTATACTTATTTCATTCAATCATTATGCATTGTTAATGTGCTTTTCACTGCCAAACGCATATACATTTTTTAGATATTTCCATGCTGTACACTTGTAAGAATTTCATATTTATTTTAATTATTTCAGTGCATTTGCATATTTTTCGTTATTGACTATCATAAAAAATATTTGTAGTATCTGCACTATGGATACTATAGGAAACTTTACACTCACTGCCACTGATGGTGCGGCTCGTACCGGACTTTTGCAAACTGCTCACGGCACTATACATACCCCCATATTTATGCCCGTGGGTACTGTCGGTTCCGTAAAAGCCATTGCGCCCGACGACTTAAAGGCTATGCAAGCTGAAATTATTTTAGGCAATACATATCATCTATACCTACGTCCAGGGCATGAGCTTGTGAAAAGACGTGGCGGCTTACACGAATTTAATGCTTGGGACGGGCCCATCTTAACTGATAGTGGTGGCTTTCAAGTTTTCAGCTTAAGTTCTTTACGCAAAATAAGCGAAGAAGGGGCCGAATTTCGCTCGCATATTGATGGCTCAAAGCACCTTTTTACACCCGAAAGTGTTGTAGAAATTCAGCGCTGCCTTAACTCTGACATTATGATGGTGCTTGATGAGTGTGTACCCTATGGGGCAGACTATGCATATACCGAAAAATCTTTAGAGCTTACCACACGCTGGGCTCAACGAGCACGCAAGGCTTACCCAAGGGGAACAGCGCACAACCTACTCTTTGCCATCACTCAAGGGGGCTTTTTTAAAGATTTACGAGAACGCTCCATTGAACAATTGTGCAGCATGGACTTTGACGGTTTTGCCATTGGCGGCCTTTCTGTGGGAGAAAGCAAACCTGAGATGATGGAATTTCTCTATCATACTGCGCCCTTATTGCCACACGCTAAACCTCGTTACCTCATGGGTGTAGGAACGCCCCTAGATATCGTCAACGGTATAGCTGCCGGTATTGACATGTTTGACTGCGTTTTGCCCACACGTAATGCACGAAACGGTACACTCTTTACCTCTCTTGGTAAAATTAATATCAAACGCAAACAATTTGCCGAAGATGATAGCCCTCTTGATCCTCATTGTTCATGCTATACATGTCGCACCTTCAGCAAGGCATATTTGCGCCATCTTTATGCCAGTAAAGAATTATTGGCTTATAGGCTTAATTCACTGCATAATTTAACATTTTATCTTGATACTGTACGCCTTGCACGTAAGGCCATTGTAGAAGGACGTTTTGCAGCATTTAAATCCGGCATGGAGGCCGCTTATCCAGAAGAGGTTGTATAATATGTTCAAAAATGCCAAGGCCGCTGTTCATTTCACCCCCTTACAAAGCTTACCGGAGCCACCCTTTGCAGACTTTGTGGCCGACGCTTTGTATCAATTACCTGATGAGCCCGAAGCAAAGATTATTCAAGGGCGCGTCTATGATTTTCGACGTGCACTTATTCGACATATGGAAGAACACCTTACGGCTAAGGCTCAAATAGACGATATGGAGGCCGAACACGCCCATGAAGAGCGTATGGATTTATTGCGCAGCGCATTGCCTCCTTTAACAGTTGATACAATACGATCAAGCACGAAGTTTTCACCATTACGCACAGGACTGTTAGCCATTTTAGGATTACTTTGCGGTGCAGCTATGGGACAAGCTATTCTCTATGCCGAAAGTCTTGGCTTTGGCCTTAGCTTTGTAAGCATTTGCAGTGTAGCAGGAGTAGTCTTTACTCTTTGGGCAGCAGAAAAATGCGCTTGGAAGGCTGATGATGCATTGGTAGCCACCCCTTTTGGCCCTAAATCTTGGGGAAAAATACGCCGCTATGCCTTTTGGTTCTGGTGCATTGTACTCATCTTACAATTGGCTCAAGACTTTCTTGGCGCAAGAAGCGGAATCTTGCATTTTATGCAAGCTCTAGGTCTTTTTTTACGTTCTGGCTCTCTACTGGCACTGTTTAGCAACGTTTACGGCCTACTTGCCTTAACGCTGGCCTTTGCCCTCTTACTAAAAAAACCCGCACACTTTGATAAATATGAGTTTGCAGATAAACTCCTTTTAGCAGCAAAGCATTGGTGGGCTGGCTCAAGCCTTGCGGCCAGCCTCTTAATTGAAAACGCTGACCTAAAAAAACAACATAAACCTGATACTATACAAAGCGTAGGTAGCGATCTATACTCGTTAGCTCACGAATTACCCCAAAGCAAAAAAATATGGATGGAAGAGCGATTAGTTCGCCTTGGCTTTGAAGCTCCACATCAAGATGGTTGCCTTGCATGGAGTGAAGCTATGCAAGATACGTATACTCCGCTTGGGCATATAGAAGTAGGACAACATTGCTTTGTAGATGAACCGCCACTTTTTGAAGACGGAATTCTTGTACGCAAAGGAAGCGTGCGTAAGGTGAGGAAGTAGTATGCGCATTACAGCCATGGACCTTGGAACCAGCAATACCTGTATCGCATCTTGTGATGACAAGGGTTTAAGCCTCATTAAACCCAAGGATTGGTATAACGAAGCTCTTGGCGGAGCGGTGCCAACCCTTATTCTTTATAAGGATGATGCGGCATTTTCCATTGGCGCTGCTGCAGAGTATGAATTTGGTGAAGCCAGTGATGCAGAGCGCAAACGCTACAGTCTTCATAGTCAATTTAAACCAGATATTGCCGTAGACCAACATGCTTATGGCTGGATGCGTGATTTTTTATGTCTTTTACACACAAGGGTGCAACCTACGGGTACTATCCTTGTGGGCATACCTTCTCAAGCAGAAAATCATTATCAACAAGCGTTACGACAATGTTTATCAGAGGCCGGCTGGCAGGGCGCACAATTTTTGCGCGAGCCAGTAGGAGCCTTATTACACGCCATTGCCAGTGGCAAACTTCCCCCTTCATTAGCTGCGCGTGGGGTACTCACAATAGATTTTGGTGGAGGCACCTGTGACCTTGCCTTTATGCGCAGAGCCGACGTGGTAGCACGCCACGGCGATATGCTCTACGGCGGACGACTTTTTGATGACTTATTTTATCAAATGCTTTTGCAAGCAAATCCAACATTAGATAAAGAACTGCGCGCACAAGGTAACAGCTACTATGTGCACTATGTTGCATGTCGCAGAGCCAAGGAAGAGTTTTCTGCTGCCATTGAAAAAAATCTGCATGATTCCATTACTGTACGCGTTCGTTGGAGCCATTTTAACGGAACTAAGGTGGTGCAACATGCCGCCTATATTGAAAACCTCACATGGACAACATTTTTAGCCAAGGCCGGCGCCTATACCGCATCACCCGATCTTTTGCAAAATCTCAAAGCTCATGCTCATAGAGCCGAAATTTCTCCGCGAGGCAAGGGGCTTTTAGAAGCAAAACAAGTAGACCTTGTTGCATGGTTTGAAGATATTCTTTTAGAAACATTGCAAAAAACACGACAAGAAAAAATTTCACCTCTAGCACAAACGCCCTTAGTTCTGCTTACCGGCGGCAGTAGCGCGTGGCCTTTCGTAAACCAATTGGTACAACAAACCCTTGGAAGCCGAGCACAAATTCTCATGAGTGATGAACCCTATGCCGATATAGCTAAGGGACTTGCTCAATATACATTTTTGGCAGAACATTTAAGCGAAGGGCGTAATAAGCTCCAAGAAGAACTGCCTACCTTTATGGAAGAACGCATTCGACGCATAGCCATAAAACGTACCCTTGAAAAAGGCTCAGAAGAACTTTTGCATGAATTGGAAACATTTCTACGCGATGTAGTACTTATTCCGCAATTTGAAGAATATAGAGATAAGGGTGGTTCCTTAACCAAGCTTATGGAAGGCATTGCCAAAAGCATGGTAGACGAAGAATCTAGAGTGCGAGAGCTACTTGATACTGCCATGGGCCGAATGGGTAAACGCATCGTTAATGCGTGCCGTGACGAGCTTAAGCAATGGTTTCGCGAAAAAGGTATACCTATTGTGCCGGAAAGATTAGAACAAACTTGGTTAGCCCTAGAAATGGATACCTTTATTACACAAATGGCCCACATCCTTGGCACAGCAACCCTTAGTCAAGATCGTCAAGCAGCACAAATCACCACCATGGTGGCAGGACCAGGCCTTGCTGCCCTTGCTGCTTCTGGCGCACCATTGACAGCTATGACGCTTGGCATTGGCGGTCTTGTGTTAATGAAAGTATTTAAATTAGATCATTGGGTAGTCAACAAAGTATTAATGGTACCCATTCCCGGGCCCATGCGCCGTAAGCTTTTTGGAGAAAAAAGACTGCAAAAACTGTGCACAGAACAATTAGAAGTGTTCGGCAAAGATTTTAAAAATCAAATCATGGAACAATGGAAAGCTTCGGAAGGGCGCGTATTGGCTGAGGCCTCGCGCGTAGCCGGAGAAGAAATTGAAGCTCTGGATATATTGCACATTACCCCTGCATAACAATTATATAAAAATACCAAAAGACCCCTACCAAGTCAGGTGCCTTTTGGTATTTGTTTTTTTCAGACTCGACTACTTAGT
>CAYJOQ010000070.1:0-12485 GCA_964371825.1 uncultured Desulfovibrionaceae bacterium | reverse complement strand
ATAAATTGCCAAAAAATCGCATTACATGCTTTGTTTACGGCAATTTTTCTGTGAATTCTTAATGTGTGAGTGTTTGTAATTACAGTGGTTTGCGTAGTTTTTCAGTGCTGACTACTTTAGTCGATGCTGAACAATATATTTTTATGTGTTGTTCAGCATCGACTAAACACAATATTATGTGCAAGTGCTTTGTTTGATTCGGCTATTTTGAGTATGAATAGTTTTTCAACGAAGTACAATTATACCACCTTGCAGAAGGAGTTTTTTTATGGATAAAAATGCTAGGTTATTGGAAGGTTTTTGTGAGCTTGTTCGTATAGATTGCCCCACAAGGCAAGAAGCTGAAGTTGCGACATTTTTAAAAAACACCTTGGTGAGTCTTGGCTTTGAAGTGGAAGAAGATACTGCCGGTGAACGCATTGGGGGTAATGCCAACAATATTTTTGCTTTCTTAAAAGGCACAGCTCCAAATGCTGCTACTTTGCCGACTATCATGATGACAGCGCATATGGATTGTGTAAATCCTTGCTGCGGTATTGAGCCTGTTATTCGGGATGGTGTTATTTATTCTAAAGGCGAGACTATTCTTGGAGGGGATGATAAAGTTGGCGTTATCGCTATTGTGGAGGGTATACGCAGATTACAAGAAGAAGGTGCTCGTCTTTGTAATATACAAGTGGTCTTTACTGTGGCTGAAGAAGGCGGTGTTAATGGTTCAAAAAATATGGATGTGAGCAAACTTAAAGCTGACTTTGGTTATGTTTTTGATTCTGGTGGTGCCCCCGGTGAAATTGTGTATGCAGCTCCTGGAATTAATAAAATAAAGGCGGTGATTACAGGAAAGGCCGCTCATGCTGGTGTTGCACCTGAAAAGGGTATTAACGCTATTTATGTGTTGTCTAAAGCTCTTGCAAACTTTCCTCAAGGGCGTAAAGATGAAGAAACCACAGCAAACATTGGCACTATTAGCGGTGGTAATGCGACCAATGTTGTGGCAGATTATGCAGAAGTTTTGGTAGAAACACGCAGCTTATCACAAGAAAAACTAGAAGCAATGACTACAGCTATTGTGGATAACTTTACAAATACTGCGCAAGAATATGGAGTTGAGGCGGAAATTTCTGTGAATCCTAGCTATGGTGGTTATAAATTAGATCAAAATATTCCTGTGATTGCCTTGGCAAAAAAGGCCGCTGAAAGTTTGGGGTATGATGTTGTGTTTAAGCGTTCTGGGGGCGGCTCTGATGCCAATAATTTTAATGCCCATATTCCAGCTGTGCCTCTTGGCACAGGTATGACTAACGTACATACTTGTGATGAATGCCTTAAGATAGAGCATTTACAACAAACGTGTGATTGGGTTGTGGCCATTTTACGGCTGGCTTCAAAATAGTTTTATTAAATAGTCGAGTCTGAAAAACTATATAAGCATTTGTAAATGTAAATTTAATACAGAAAAATGACCACAGAAAAAATGCCAGACCTTGCTTCTGGTGTCCTCGAAAGCGGCATTTGGAGCGAACCCCGTGCCTTTCTGAACAATACGTGAAAAAGTATTGTTCAGCACCAACTACATATAGAGGCGTAAAGGGGTTTATTATAACATTTGTGCCATAATAATGTTGGCAATAACACCGCCGGTAAGCGGAATGGCTGTGCGCTTTACTACTGTAAGAGGGCTAACTCCTGTGCCGCCGGAAATGGCAATAACTAATCCTGCCACAGGTGACATGGAACGAAAGGCGCCGGAAGCTGTTTGCATGGGCAATAAAATGGCTTGTGCAGGTACATTCATGGCCTTTGCTACCGAAGGTGCAAGGTTAGAAAAAGCTAAAAATGCTGCATTGCCACTGCCGGAAACAAAGGCTAATAAGCCAATAATACCCACTAGTACTAAGGTCATGGCAAGACCACCTAATCCTAAAGAAGTGGACGTAGAAATTAAGAAATCTGTAATGCCCACTGCCTCAAGGCCCTTGGCAAAAAATTGTGCTGCTACAAGTAACATGACTACGTCTTTAAGCATGTCGCCCATGCCGGCAAAAAATGATAAAGCTTGAGTAAATACTGTGTGTATATTCCGTGTGCGAATGCATTCTAAACACACGGTGATAATTAAAGAAATAAACATGGCTGACACCACATCTACTTGCACAGAGCTGATAATATATTCACTAAATATTAGCAGTAAAAAAAGGGGAATTACCGGAAGTAATGCGTAGAATGCAGGTAGGTTTTTTCCCTCTTTTTGTGTAGATGTTGTTTTTTCTGTGGGCATTATACTATGATGTTTTGCTTCTTGTTTATCAAAATATATGGAGGTGAAGTAATATAAAATTGCTGCAACAAGAGTGCTTACTGCAGCTGCAGGCGCTTGCACATCCATAAAAAATGCCATGGTAGACATATCGCTTAGCTGTGCAGAAATACTGGTACTACCGGATGCTGGTCCAAATTCCCAGCAAGCTGATGAAGCAAGTGCCGCCGCCGCTGAAGCGGGAGTTACGCCAAATCCGCGTAGTAAAGGAAAAAGTGTTACTAAAAGTAACATGCTAAGGCCAGAAGCGCTGGGAACAAAAAGGCCCATTATTTGTGTAAAAATAACCGTTATAGATACTAACATGTATGGATTATGAATAATTTGTAAAGGCTTTGACGCATAAAGTACGAAAATATCAGAAGCGCCAACAGTATTCATGTATTTGGCAAAACCACCAGCTGCCATAATAATAAGTCCTACACTGGCAACGCTACTATGCATTAAATATGTAAACGTGGTAAAAATATCTATAATTTTAGAACCAGAAGATTGAAAACCTGTAAGAGGGTGCGCAGGGGCGTCAAAAAGAAAGGATAAAGTCCATAAAAGTATGCCTGAAAAAAGTAAGGTTAGTGTTGTATTGTATTGCTTAATAATAGCGTATGCTGTAGCCATAAAAACAACGACACCTAATAAAAGTAAGAGCATTTTTCCTCCACGCACTATGGTTATTTGTCTGTGTATGTACTATTTTCAAGTTTGACAACATAGCTTGTATAAACACATTTTTCAAATCCGACCGCATAGAATAGGGCAGTATGAGCATCATCGTCAAGGGTATAGCATATTGTAAAAATTGCATTGCGAGTAAAGCTCCATACATCACTGTTTGAAAAAAGCACTTTAAACACATAAAATTACCTTAATAACAAGCTTAGTTGCTTTATTTTGTATGCTTTGTTAGTGTTTTTTTAAAGAAAATACCTATAAGATGCTGCCATGCATGTATGGCTATTGTCATATGTGTACTATGTTGAAGTGTTCATGTGCTTACGTATTTGCAAAACAGATGATGTAAACTTATTGTGTCATATTCAATGTATGTTTTTTATATGTAAAATTACAATGTTAGCTTTGTCATATCTGTTGATAATACAAGTTTTTTTTACGTAACTTCTTGCACATAAATAAGGGGCAATTCAGTATGTTTTCAATAGAGAAAAAATTAAATATTTTCATAGGAAGTGTACTTCTCATGGTTGCTGCTGTGACTATTTTTATTAACTCAATGTTTTATCATGAAAGCATGAAGGATCAGCTTATCAATCAGCAGCTTCCACTTATATCACAAGAAATTGTTGAAACTATTGATAATAGAGTTTTAGAAGCTGGCAGAGCTATTAGCCTTATAATTAAAAGTCCTACATTGCAAAATTGGATAGCAAAAGGCGAGCCCAATGAAGACCTTGATGCTATTTATGCAATGCTTGAAAGCATTATTTCTACATATGACGTACTTGGAGCAAATTTTGTTTCAAATCAAACAAAACAATATACAGATTTAAATGGCACCAAAAAAGATTGGGCATATCGAGTAACAGAAGCAGATACGTGGTTTACTGGCTTTCGAGATAGTACCACTGACGGTAATATTGTTGTATATGTTAATGACCCCAAATGGGGCTATAAAGCATTTATTAACAGACGTGTAGAACATAAAGGAATGTTTGCAGGATTACTTTCCATATCAATAGATATTCGTGATTTTGCTAAAGAATTAAGCTCACGTACCATTGGTGTTAACGGAACTACATTTTGTGTTGAAAAAAATGGCACTATTCGTTTGCATGCTGATACTTCGCTTATTAATAAAAATATTGTAGATGTATATCCGCAATATGCTGATATTTTTCCTAAAATGCAAAGTGCGAACAAATTTTTTGCAGAAATAGAAGGGGAAACTCTGGGGAAGAATGATACGCGATATACTTTGAGCACGTATATTCCTTCACTTGGTTTTTATCTTATCACCGAGGCTTCTGAAAATGAATTTATGGCAGAAGTGACAACGGCCACCATAACAAGTGTGCTTGTTTCACTTGTGCTGACGATAGGTTCTTTAGTTTGTGCTTTTATGTTTATTAGAAGTATTGTTACTCCCTTAAAGCAAACAGCACAATTTGCCCAAGCTGTTAGCGCTGGCGAACTAGATAAAAAGCTGGAACTTGAGCGCAATGATGAAATAGGGGTTCTTGCTGATGCATTACGCATTATGGTTGTGTCTCTTCGGCAAAAAATTCAACAAGCAGAAGAGGCAAGTACACTTGCTAAAGAGCAAATGCTTGCTTCTGAAACGGCAAGAAATGAGAGTGAGTCGCAGCAAGGAAAAATTATTAAAATACTTGATTCTATTTTAATGACTGCGCAAGATGCTGCGAGTATTTCACTTGCGCTTAATACTGCAGTTCAAGAGCTTGGATGTGAAAATAGTGCTATTATTGATGGTACTAAGGAACAAATTTTACAAACTAAAAAAACCAATGAATCTTTGGATATTATGGTGAGCACCTTTAATAAAATTATGCAGCTTACTGAAAATGCTGCCTCAAAAGAAGATCAAGCTCGTGAAATAGCTTTTGAAGGAGAGATGAAGGTGCAAGCGGTCATAAAAGCAAATGAAAATGTGACTGAAAATGCCAATATTATGCGTTTAGCTATGGATGAATTGCATAGGCAAACTATTGATATTAATAAAATAGTTGAAACAATTACAGATATTGCAGATCAAACCAATCTTCTTGCTTTAAATGCTGCCATAGAAGCGGCAAGAGCCGGTGAAAGCGGGCGAGGTTTTGCTGTGGTGGCTGATGAAGTTCGTAAACTTGCAGAAAAAACAATGCTTGCAACAGGTGATGTGCGATCAGCCATTGTTAAAATACAAGAAGCCTCAGCACAAAATGATAAAAATATGCAAAATACATACTCGGCTGTAAATGCTGCAACAACGTTGGCAAGTGAAGCGGGCACGGCATTGCACAGTATTGTCGCCTTAGCTCAAGAAAATGTAGAGCAAGTGCACATTATTGCTGACGCTGTTTCTGAGGTTTCAAGAGATAGCATTAATATTTCAAAGGCTCTTAAATCTGTAGAAGACATTACTGAACAAACGGTTCAAGGAGTTACACAATCTTCAAGTATAACTCAGAATTTGATGCAGCAGGCTGAAAAACTTGATTCTGTTATTGTTGATTTACAAAAAACTTCTAGCAATAGATAATGAGTCGGCATTGAAAAACTATGCAGTTCATTGTAATTACAGGCACTCACACCTTAAGATAGCGTAGAAAAATTGCCGAAAACAAAGCATATAATGTGATTTTTTGGCAATTTTTCGACATTATTGCACCTGTTTTTTACGTGCTGACTACCAAAATTATTTGCTAAGAACATTTTTCGAAGCCCAACATACTCCATATTTCAAGACTCCTGCACAATTCTTTGTGTAGGACCTTTCTTAGGAAAAATTGCGTCCATCAAAAAGCCCCCCGTAATCCATAATTACGGGGGGCAGATGTTTTTTTACGTCAATTATGACTGAGCATTATTGAGTAAGGTTTGTTGTATAAGTACGGTAATAGTTTCTGTTTCGTTGGTAAATTCAGTGTAGTTGGCAGGGGCTGTAGTAGAATCTGTTTTTACCCAACCATGGTTTTCAAGGTCAAGCTTACCATCGTTGTCATCATCCACAAGGCCAAGTTCTTCGCGTATGGCGTCGGCATTATTGGCTTGTGTATTGCCACCTACAATAATTTCCATATCAGAGATTTTACCTTGGTTGATAAGCTCTTTAACGGTATCAAGGTTTTCCACATGGGCAAGGAGCACATCCATACCATCGCCGCCATCAATGCCAAGCACATCTTCTATGTGAATATTTTTAAGATCCACATCAAGGTGTATAAGGTCATTTCCCTTACTGCCGTGTATTTCTTGGGTATAGAGTTTTTCGATATGGCCTATGGTGAGCTCCAGAGCGTCATCGTTAAGAAGTGCCGGATCAGGAGTCATATCAGATGCCAATGGATTTTCTTCAGTAAGAGATGCAGTTGTGGGACTATCTGTGCCATTGATGGTGACAACAAAGTCTTCATAGTCTTTATTGTTGTGTGCATCTGTTGTGGCAAAGGTGAAGGTTTCCTTAGCGCTTTGCCCTTGCTCAAGGTCTTGAATATGAGGATTATAATTTTCTGAGTCTTCCTTAGCCAGGGTATAAGTATAACTGCCATCTGCAGAGTCAAAGACAAGTTCTCCATAATTGGCTGTGATGGTAATGGTACCATCTTCTTCTGGTCTGTATATGGCTCCATTGTAGATGATGGCTATATCTTTATCAATCAAGGCTTCATCTTGTGGTGCGTCAAGGTCAGTAATGCTGAGCATGCCGTTCACCGTAGGTATGGTTGCTGATGCTGTTAAGGCATCGGTATCATAGAAAGAATGGCCTTCTATGTCCATAGCGATTTCGGGGCTATGGTTGTTCTTTAGTGTAATGTTAAAGAGAGCATCTTCTGGGCTAAATAATGCTGCATCCTTACCGCTTACACTAAGAGCAAAGGTGAATGTTATGTCATTTGTGGTGCTGTTGCTAGAAGGGTTAAAGACATATTCACCCGTTTTATAGAAGAACGCAAGAGTGCCATAGTTAGAAGTAAAGTAGGCATCGGGTTTACCCATACCGTTAACATCAACAGGAATGCTTGCTGCTTCCCAGTCCATTATGCTTTGTTCTGATCCTTCAACACCTTCTAGTCTATGCTGAGGGTCAATGCTTATGGAAACGTCTGCCCAAGTAGCAGCGGCAAAGGCTTCCATATGGGCAAAGCTACCCACAAGGGTGGCTCCACCTTCAATTACTTCACCTGCTGTTTGTGCAACTTCTATATGTTGTTCATTGATGGTGAATGTAAGATCTTGTGTTGTTTGCACACCGCTGTTATCTGTTACAACGATATTAAATTCATGAATACCAGTTGCTTGCAGTGCAGGCTTGTACACGTAGGAGCAAGCATTACCACTTATGGTAACACTAAGCATGCCAATAGATTCTCCATAGTTTGGCGCTTGTATATCTGTTTCATAGATATGCACTTGCGTAGTTCCATTCTTGGTAGTGTCTATACTTACACCGCTGATTTCTAGCTTCAGTTCTTTTAAGGTATCATCGGCAAGGTCTACATCTTGGATTTTTAAGGTTCCTTTAAATTGTTGATTGTGGGCATAGTCCATACTTAAAGAAGTTGTGGGCACAATGTTGATGGTAGGAACATCATTGGTGCCGGTGATGCTAAATTCTAAAGTCTGAGCAGTGGAGATACCCTTTATGTCTGTGGCGGAAAGGGTAAAGTTTTCTTGTACAATTTCGCCATCATTAAGCTTTTGGAAGTTTACATCCATGCTGTTAAGTGTGTAATTATATTCGTTGTTTTGAAGGTTAAATGTAAGTGTGCCATACTTGCCACTAAGTGTAAGATATTCACTATCTTGAGCATTTGAAGTAGCAGTTGTGTTTCCATAACTGAGCTTATAGGTATAATCTTCATAGTCAAAGTCCACATTATCTATATCGATAACGTGAATTATGCCCTTGGCAATAGCGTCTTCGGGTGTATTGGTTACACTAAGATCTGCTTCTAAGGCACCTTCAGCAGGGGCAAGGCTTATGCTTGGACCATCATCACTGCCCTCTATCATAAAGGTAAGTGGGCTTACATCACTTATGCCGCCTCTGTTATCAGACACGGTAAAGCCCACCTCAAAGGGAAGCGTTTCGCCATGGGCTAATGCATTGATTTCAGGGTGATCTTTATCTGCAGTAAAGGTGTAGATACCCTTATTTGTTATAGTTATGGTTCCATATTTTGTGTCAAATGATGCCGTTGTTCCTATAAATGTGGGGGTAATGGGGTGCCCATCAACCACAAGCCCATAACTCAAAACATCACCGTCGCCATCCTTGGCTATAATGGTACCCCTAGCTATAAGATCACCTTTGTAGACTTTATTCCATAGGGATGAATCTGTGCCATTTGCTTCGCGTCCATAGCCATCATCATATATGAATATATCGCTTTGCTGAATGTTGGTAATTTCTGGAGCAAGGGTATTTTCGCCGCGCACAGTATAGGTAACAGCTTGATTGCGGGCTACACCGTGCTCATCTATAACGGTAATGGTAAAGGTTTCTTTGCCAGAACCCTTTGCGCCAAGGGCAAGAATTGTGGCGTATCTTGGATCACTTGCATCAGCCAAGGTGTACGTCATAATGGGCTGTTCACCAGAATTATCAATGGTGAGGTCACCATATTTTCCTGCTTGTGTTGTGATATATGCAGCATTTTCTATAGCTACCTTACCGGCATAGGTGATTGTAAAGCTATGTGTATCACCAATATCATCGCTGATGCTAATGGTAGAGCTCACCGAACTATCTGCCATAAGTTCAGAAGCTTCAGCAGCCGTGAGAGAAAGTGTAAGGTCGCTTGCATGATGTATGCTCATGATAGGAGCATCATTGGTGCCTATGATGGTGAAGCTTAAGGGCACCTCTTCAGCAGCATTACCCATGGCATCTGTTACTTGCAGGGTAAGGTTTATATCAAGTTCTGCATCTTGTTGAAGGCTTTTTACTACTTCGGCATTTTTGTTCAAGGTGAACCTATAGTTGTATCCGGTAGCTGATTTAGTGAGCACAAGGGTGCCTTCGTCAAGAGTAAAGGTGGTATTTGTTCCACTTATGACACCTTGAAGCATATGTGAATCTTGTTCTCCATTTATTTCATGATGCAAGGTGAATGTGTAGCTATCTTTATCTGCATCGTTAATGGTAATAGTACCATTGGCTATAAGATTACCCGCATAGATACTATTTGCATTGCTGCTTTCTGAGCCATCAGTAGTGCGCCCAAGGCCGGCCGCCATAAGGTCATCGTCTATTTCTTTTATTTGTACTACAGGAGCTTTGTTTTCTCCATAGACGTCTACTTCTATAGTATTAGTTGCATGGGCACCATTTTCATCAGTAACGGTAATGGCAAAGCTTTCTTTGGCAACGTCAAGTGAAGATTGCAATTGTGCAAGGTTCCATGCTTGTGAGCCTTCAAGCGGGTTTGCTACAAGCTCTGCTAAGGTATAGGTATACACATAACGACTTTGCCCTTCAGCATCAGGAGCTAAGGTCATAACTATGTTGCCATACATGCCTTCAATGGTAATGGGGTCAGAACCACTAATGGATATTGGCTCAGCAGAACCTACTTGAACGGTGTAACTTAAAAGGTCTGCAGTATTTGGGTCGTAAGCCTTAGATACCCAAGTATTACTGTCTTCATTGCCTGCATAGGCTTTGCTGTCAGATCCAAAGGTAGAAGTTATTTCTAAGACGGGCAAGGCATTACTACCCACAACGTTTATGGTAATGTCACTAGCTTCGCTTATAACGCTGCCTACCTTGGCGGCAAATGCATAGTTTTCGGTGAAGACTGTTTCTCCTTCTTGGGCAGAAGATGTGTAGTTAGCAGGCAAGCTTACAGCAACCTTAAAGCCGGCAATGTTATTTTCTGTGGCCTTTGTAAAGGTAAGCGTAATATCGCCATCTTTAAAGGTGGTCACAATTCCTCTAGTACTGCCGGTGATGTTTGTTCCTTCAGCATCCATAAGTACGGGAATATAATTACCGCTCATTTCTTCACTAAGAGGAATAAACTGAGTAAGAGTTTTTGCCGTATACGCAGTATTTTCTGCTTCTGCGCTACCATCGACAATGATATCACCTTGAGCATCACGCCCAACACCGGAGAGAGCATAATCAAAAATGGTATTACCGCCTGCAATACTACCGCCATTATTGATAATAAAGTCTAAAGTTTCAGTAGTTTTACCGCCATATGAGTCTGTTGCGGTGAGACTAAAACTTTCCTTAGCATTAGTGCCGTCTGCAAGGGCTGCAAGGGCTTCATAGTTATTGCCGTCAGCTTCTGTAAACAACGTATAGCTGTACGTACTAGGTGCTCCAAATTGATGAAGAGTGATAGAAAGTATGCCATACTTACCAATCAGAGTAAGAGAGTCATTTTCTTGCGTACCACTGGAAGCAGGGTTTTGTATGGATTGACCACTGAGAACGAAAGGATCTGTGATATGCATTTGTGATGTGTTAGAATAATCATAGTCAAATGCATGAATATATCCATGGCTACTATTTTCGTTAGCATCAAGGTTTATGATGGAAGTATTCTTTTCCATCAATATATTTATTACAGGGGCATTATTTGTGCCGGTTATGGTGATGTCAAAATTACTGGCTGTTCCGGCAAGGCCTTTGTCATTAACGCCAAAAATAGTGAAGGGAAGTGTTTCTGTAGCACCTTCTAAGATGTGTGGAGTATATCCCTCACCAAGGGTGACGGTATAATCATACACATTACCATTTTTGGTAAGCACTAAGGTTGCGTAGGGCTTGCTCTCAAGGGTCGTGTTATAAAAGGGTGGTATAATAAAGGTTTGCGTATCACCTTCTATGATGGGTTGAATAGTATCGTTAGTGAGCATTGATTGAATAACATAATGATCTACATGTGCATCAACTGCAATGCTGCCCTTTGCCACTAAGTCACCGGCATACGCTAGGTTATCATTATTGCTTAAAGTGCCATTGGGGTTACGACCAATGCCAAATTCTATAAGAGTACTGTCAGTGGTGGTAAGAACAGGAGTAGCTGGAATATCACCCGATGCACCGTGCACAGTAAAATTGATGTTTTGCGTATTTTGGACTCCATCAATATCAATGGCATGAAGAACAAAATTTTCAGCGCCATGACCATCTGCCCCTAGGGCTTCCAGAGCCTCTTTTTGTGGTCCAGCTTCACTTAAACTATACCTAAATTCCACAGCGCTCGTAGAGTATGATGCAATAATAATTTGTAAATTACCATAGGTTCCTTCTATAGTTATTATTTTATTACCATAACTGTCTTGAACAGATTCTATAAGCTCGCTGCTTCCCTCATATTGTCCTTTAAAGGTAAAATCTAATATGTCTGTATTCTGAGAATCAGGGTCATACATGGCCACTTGACCTGTGAGAGTATTTTCTGGTTGTTGTGTTGTAATATTGTCAGGGCTTAGAATGCCACCATGTTCATCTTCATTACCATAATAGCGCACATCAAATGCGAGGGGGTCATTACTTCCTTCAATGGTAATAAAATCTGCAGGGTGTTCATGCAATACAAGCTCCTTACCATTACTATTAACAGCTCGTAAGGTGAAGGGGGAAACACTTTCGCCAAGCTTGAGAGCTTGCACAGATGTAATGGAATTTGGTGAAGGCAAAGTACTAGAATCAAATTCAGTAAATATATAACTTGCTCCAGTGGCATTGGGGGTTAGTTCCAATATTCCGTATGGAGTTTCAAATATAATGCTATCGCCGTCGGATATTCCTGGTATATGCATGCTTCCATAACCTGTGTGTGTATATAATACATAACTAAGCGTACCTCCGTCAGGGTCACTTACAGTGATTTGTCCATGAATGGGGTCACTACTATATTGGGCATTGGGGTCAGCAGAAAGGCTTCCGTCTGCTTCACGTCCAATACCTGAAGCAATTATGGTTTGGGGTTCTATATGACCCATAGGAGTAAGGTCACCTTGGCCAACTATGGAGAAAGATATATCCTCAGTAATACTTGTACCGTGAGGGTCAGTGGTTGTAATATTAAAGATTTCTTGGCCTCTACCGCTGCCAAGAGCTAATAGTGCATCATAGGCTGCACCGTCTGCTTCTGTGTATGGAGTATAGGTGTATTGTGCATTTCCGTTGAATGATATGGTAATAAGTAATTTGCCATATAGGCCCTCAATGGTGAGGCTATCGTTTTCTTCAGTGAGAGTAATGGACGTATCGTGTGCAGAGTTGCCGCTTAATGTTGCCTCTTCAAAACCAATCTGTTCTCCTTGTTCATTAGTAATGCTATCAGGATCAAAGAAATTAATATTTCCTGTCAGCATAGTTTCACCAAGGTTTAAGTTTAGTGTTGTATTTTGACTTATAATGAATAGGTTCGCATCATTGCTACCTAGAACTTCAAAGGAAAGGGTGCTATTTTGGCTAGTATTTGTGGCTGTATCGACAATAGAAATACCTAGGTTAATGGGCAAA
>CAYJOQ010000069.1:0-12508 GCA_964371825.1 uncultured Desulfovibrionaceae bacterium | reverse complement strand
TGAATTTTTAGTCGCTCTTGAAAAATTACTGCAAAAACACGTGTAAGGACAGCTGCTTTTGGTAGATAGTCGGCACTTAAAAACTAAACAACTATTTGTAATTCTACATTTAATATGCAAGGGTCAACCTAGAAAAATTGCCGAAAACAAAGCATGTAATGCGACTTTTTGGCAATTTATCGACACTATTGCACCTGTTTTCATGTGTCGACTAACGAAATTTTTCTGTAAAAAAATTTGCGCCACGTAAAATAAGCCAGAACTTGCTTCTGGCGGCCCTAAAGGGGTATTTGGAGTGGGCGTGCCTTTCTGAAACACGCATGGAAATGCGTTTTTCAGCATCGACTAGAGAGTTAGCATTGCCCGTAGTAGTATGATATTAAATGTTGGTGAACACTTTGAATATGTGTGTTCACCAACATTTTTTATTCTCGTTGAGAATTGTATATTCGACAACGTTATGTGTTTGAATAATCGTTTCTCAGCCTGCTATGATGGCTTGTTTTATGCGAGTTAAGGCTTCTTGTAATGTAGCATGGCGGCAAGCTATATTCATACGCATAAAGCCTTCGCCTTCAATCCCAAAATCACGTCCATTACTCATGGCAACCTTTGCTTTTTCAAGCATAAATTGCATAAGTTCTTTTGAAGACATGCCAAGTTCGCGGCAATCAATCCAGAGCAAATATGTACCTTCAGGGGCTATGGTACGCAATTTAGGAATATCATTATTAATGGTGTGCACGGCATAATCGATATTTTTTTGTAAATATACAAGAAGCTCGTCAAGGTATGAAGCGCATTCAGTAAAGGCGCTTTGTGTTGCCACAAGACCCATAAGGCTTACATCTGCGGTTTTATTATCAAACATACCTTTTTCAAAGCGTGCACGTATGTCTGCGTTGGGGGTGATAGCTGCGGCAGTGCGCAACCCTGGCGTATTAAATGTTTTGGCACTGCTTATGAGCGTAATTGAATTTTGAGCAGCTTGAGCCGAAATGGTGGCAAAGGGAATTTGTTTATGCGGTGCAAAAACAATATCACCGTGCATTTCGTCAGCGGCCACTAAAACATTATGACGCAAGCAAAGTTCGTTAATACGCTCTAACTCTTCACGAGTAAAAACGCGTCCGCAAGGATTATGCGGTGAGCAAAGAAGTAATAATTTTACTGCTGGGTCTGCAAGCTTAGCTTCAAAATCATCAAAGTCGATAGTCCAATAGCCGTTATTTTCTTGTAACGAAGTGGTAACCTTTGTTCTTTTTACCCCCTCAATAATATGATGAAAAGGGTGATACACAGGTGACATTATTAGGACTTTTTCCTGTGGTTCAGTAAATGCGCGAATAATATCACATAATGCACTAAGCACTGTATAGCAATAGCTTACATGTTCAGTGGCAATCTGCCATGCAAAACGTGTTTGCATCCATTGCTGTACAGCTTTTTTAAAGGGGTCTGCTGCCATGGGGTAGCCATATATGCCAGCCATGGCGCGAGCAGTGACAGCATTAATTATAGGAGTTGGGCACAAAAAATCAGAGTCAGCAATCCACATGGGTATAATATCAGATGGATAAAAAGACCATTTCATACTTTGTAATTGGTTCATGTCATGTGGCATGTCAAAGTCGTATTCTTGTGTGTTCATGTTACTCTCACAGTAAATTGTTATACAAAAACTATAGCCCATTAGCGCATAAGAAAAAATAGCGTTTTGCACGTTAACTACATTCTATTATGAACGCATGTATTGGACATATAAGCGAAGTACTGCCTAGCAGTTTTTTTTATATACATCAAGGTTTAGAGTAAAAAAAAGGATTAGTGATAAAAAAAACATGCAAAGTGTATATAAGTGTTGCTTGTACAAAGGTAAAGACACAAAAATCAGGAATAGGCAGAGCTTTGCTTCACCTATTCCTGATTTTTGGTAGCTTTGACTAGTGTCAATGCTTCTTGAGACTTCTATATAATGAATTATGCAGAAGTCTCAAGATATGAATTTGTTAATGCTAATGATGTCTAGGATTTTACGGGAGTTTGTTAATCAAGCCCCATGGCCTTAGCAGCTTTTTGCGCAGCTTTTTTTATTTTGTGAATGGGCCCTTCTTGTGGCTCATGTTGTTCAAATTCGCGCAAAAGCTCTTCTTGTTTTTCGCTAATCCTTGTAGGAGTAAGAACCTTAACTTCAATGAGCAAGTCACCCTTATAATTTTGTCCAAGATAAGGCATGCCTTCGCCCTTAATGCGTAGCACGGTACCGCTTTGTGTGCCCTTGGGAATTTCAAGATTAACTGGACCATGTAATGAAGGTACTTCAAGTTTGTACCCCAAAATGGCTTGGACAAAAGAAATTTCTTGGGTATAGATAAGGTCTTGGCCTTGGCGTTTAAACGTTTTATCTTGTTCAACGCTTATGACTACATATAGGTCACCAGGAGGGCCACCGTTGATGCCCATTTCTCCTTCACCACGCACACGTAGCCTTGTGCCTGTGTCAACGCCAGCAGGAATGCGTACAGACAGTTCGCGAGTTTCAGTGATGAATCCTTGTGTTTTGCAGCGCGGGCAAGGTTTGGTAATAATTTGACCTTCACCGCGGCAAACAGGGCAGGGCGTAGAAATTTGGAAAAATCCTTGAGAACGACGAATGTTGCCCGAACCGTTACAATGTCTACATGTTTCGGGCTTAGAACCCTTGGCAGCGCCTGAGCCCTCGCAATCAGGACACAAAGAACGCTTAGGTAAACTTAGGGTAATTTCATCACCATGAGCTGCTTGAGTAAAGCTGACATTTAAATTGTACCTAAGGTCTGCACCAGACATAGGGCGATTGGCACCACCGGTACTGAAGCCAAAGAGGTCGCCGAAAATGTCACTAAAATGTGTAAATACATCGTCGGCACTGCCAAATCCGCCGGAATTACGTCCGTTAACTCCAGCGTGGCCAAAACGGTCATAACGTGCACGGCGCTCTTTGTCGCGTAATACATCGTATGCTTCGGCAGCTTCTTTGAATTTTGCTTCCGCTTCAGGGTTGTCAGGGTTGCGGTCGGGATGATACTTCATGGCTAGGCCGCGATAAGCTTTCTTAATCTCATCTTCTGAAGCATCTCTTTGAACTTCTAAAATTTCATAATAGTCTTTTTGAGTCATGATCAATACTTGTGAGTAATGGGGCAGGCTTTGCACCAGTTTATCGCATACTTTATCCCGCAGTTATACATAAGATATTTGGGGAAAAAGGGGCCAGTTTCCCGGCCCGCGCAAATTCATAACAATGTGCGTATGTTTATCTTAATATGATGGGGAAAAGTCATCAATAGTCAGTCATATAACTGCTATTCATCGTTTTCATTAATTTCTGAGTCTTGCTCAAAAGGGGTGTAGTAAGAAAGATCTTCAGGCAGTACTTTGCCTGCAGCTATTTCGCGAAGTGCAGTAACCACTTCTTTATTACGTGACCCTACAAGCTCCTCATACCCTTCACGGTATTGATAAACACGTTTGACAGCCATTTGCACAAGCAAAAAGCGATTGTCTACACGTTGCTGACAGTCTTCCACGGTAATGCGTGCCATGGGAAATCTCCATCCATACGGTTAGATATAGTGCTGTTTTACACTTTGTCCAGAAGGCCCTTGACTGGAGTTGTCGATGTGCGGTGTGGGACCTAAGGAAAACACAGTTTAAAGTGTAAAGAAAATATGCCGCCATATTGCGGCGCAAGTTGGGAATAGTATGAATTATCGTATATGTTGTCAAGGCTTATGTTTGTATGTTTGATACGTGAGAGGCAAAAAGGTATCAATATATTTTTTCCAAGCAATAAACCCTTGTGCTGCGCCTTATAGGTACTATATGTAAGCCAGTGTGATATAATACATGAAAATGTGTTGTTCAGCATCGACTATGTAGAATATGTGTATTGTGATGGACTGAGAGAAAAAATGAAAAAAAAATCGTTACAGTTTGCACAGCAAGTATGTGTAAAGTCAGCTGGCAAAGCCATGCAAAAAACAGGCATGCTAACTCCTTATGCGCGTATAGGTGTTGCTGTGTCTGGTGGGGTAGACTCTTTTGTACTTTTGAAGGTATTGACTATTCGTCAGCGCATTGTACCTTTTCCATTTGAAATTATGGCCCTTCATGTAAATCCGGGCTTTGATGCTCAAAGTCATGCCCCATTAATACCATGGCTTGAAGAGCATGGCATAGCTGCACATATCGACGTAACAGATCACGGCCCTCATGCCCATTCAGATGCAAATACAGGTAATTCTGCGTGTTTTCGCTGTGCATGGCTAAGACGCAAAAGGCTTTTTGAATTATGCGCCATGTATAATGTGAGCCACCTAGCCTTTGGGCATAATGCAGACGATTTGGTGCATACTTTTTTTATGAATTTGTGTAGAAATGGGCGTGTGGACGGCATGAGTATGAATGAATCATTTTTTAACAACCGTTTGCAAGTCATTCGCCCCTTGTTGCTTTTGGAAAAAAAGTATATTTTAAAGGCGGCTAAGCAGTGGGAGCTTCCTATTTGGCAAAATCCGTGCCCTTCTGCAGGCCAGACCAAGCGTAGTGATATGGAAGAAACTTTAAAAAATCTTTATGGAAGTTATAAAGACGCAAAACGGTGTATATTTAACGGCCTTGTGCGCTGGCAACTTGACAAGCAAAGCGTTCCTTCATCAGCCATTGAAGTTGTGGATAAAAAATATCTTAAAAGATAGCTCAAATATTATGTTCTAGCACAGGCAATGGGGTGTGCGTACACACGTGATACGACGAACGGTGTATGTATTTTCGCATTGTGTATATATCGAGGAATCATGTTTTTTGGAAAATATCATATAGTTATTATTAAAGCAGACGCCAAGGGAAGCAGTAAGGAATTACGCATGCGTTCTTGGCTTGGCTGGCTTGTATTTTTATTTGTGACTGTACTTATTGCCTGTAATATATGGCTTTGGGAAAAATATATACGCCTTAGGCCCATGGAGCTTTTGTATGAATCTGGTGAAAGACGTCGAGATGAGCAAAACACACAGTTGCTTTCGCTGCTTGAGCGAATAAAAAAAGTTTCTGGCGATTTACAACGTATGGAACGCTTTGATGCTCGATTACGGCA
This sequence comes from uncultured Desulfovibrionaceae bacterium, assembly GCA_964371825.1. Taxonomy (GTDB): domain Bacteria; phylum Desulfobacterota; class Desulfovibrionia; order Desulfovibrionales; family Desulfovibrionaceae; genus CAYJAD01. Next base: position 7,371 of record CAYJOQ010000069.1, on the reverse strand, counting down.
CATGATGGAACTTGATGGCTCACCTAATCCAGGAAATACTTTGCAAAGGGAGGCATTTTTTGAAAATACGCTTCCTTTACATAGGCCAAATCTCACTGCTAAAAAAATGCAAAACTTTTTGCGTGACTTAAGCGAAGATGCGCAACTTGAAGAAGTTTTGCAGCAAGAGCTTATGCAAGCTGTGCGCGAAAAGCGCACAAGTCTTTTAGCTACCCCATCAATATGGCCTGTAGAGGGCTATATTTCTTCAAGTTTTGGTATGCGTCGTTCTCCTTTTGGAAGAGGGCGAGCCTTTCATAAAGGCATTGATATTAAACAACGTAGCGGCACTCCTATAGTTTCTACAGCCTCTGGTACTGTAAAGCAATCAGGATATGATGGAGCTTATGGTATAAGTGTTGAAGTTGACCACGGTATTGGAATTATTACAAAATATGCGCATATGCAAAAATCTAATGTTAAAATTGGGCAATGGGTACAGCGCGGGGAAGTTATTGGCTATGTAGGGTCTACAGGGCGTTCTACAGGGCCACATTTGCACTATGAAGTGCGTGTAGGAGGAGTTCCTGTGAATCCTATGCGTTATATTTTAAATTAGTGGGCACAAACGCCACGAAGTGGGCTTGTCATTAATCTGTCTGAACAACACATGAAAACGTGTTGTTCGGCATCAACTAAATAAATGTGCAGCAAAAAGCTTGACAAGAGCAGCAAAGCTCATTAAACAGACTAAGCACTGTGCGAGAGTGGTGGAATTGGTATACGCACTGGACTTAGAATCCAGCTCCGCAAGGAATAAGAGTTCAAGTCTCTTCTCTCGCACCATTAAATTTTTAGGCTAGTTAGCAATAACTAGCCTTTTTATTTGCCCTCATCCTTGTTCACTACATGTTCACTAAGGCTTGGTAACATTTCACCCGCCCTTTTTTGATTACTTACGCTCGTATGTGCATAAAAATTCATAGTCGTGGATGGTGTGCTATGGCCTAGCTGACTGGCCACTGTGGCAGGGTCAACACCACGGCTAAGCATTTCTGTAGCAGCTACATGCCTAATGTCGTATGGTCTGATGCTTATACCTTCAAGGCCAGCTGCTTTTAACGCTGCTTTCCATGCTGCTTTATATGAATAAACTTTTCGGCCACGCCGAGGACAAACTAGTAAAACACCGTTTCTCATATCTTCAACATATCGCAGATGGGCTGCTTGCATATATTCTTGTGATGGGTAAACACGCTTAAGCCGCCCACTTTTGCCCTGGCTAACAACCACACAACCAAGGCTCCAATTAAAAGCATCCCATGTTAGATTGAAAAGCTCAACCTGGCCAAATCGTAAACTACATGAGTAAGCCGTATAAAAAGCCCATTGGAGCCATTCAGGACAATAAACAATAATTTTTTTAAAATGTTCAATAGTCGCCACATGAATACGCTGCTTAATAGGCAACCTTTTAAAATCTCGCCATGGATTTAAAACAAGATATTCTTCTTGCACAGCCCATTGCAAAATTGCCCTTATGTATGCTTGATACTTATTGCAAGTAGCATTGCTTGCCTGAGTTTTATGCTTAATATTTTGAGGCATTTGGTCAAGGTCACGTTTATTGAGCATGTCAGCATACTTATTGCGCAAAAAGTCACCTGCTCCATCAATATGCTTGCCATTTTTTTCATGTCCAGACAAAAAATAAATGATATTTTTCTTTGTCTCGTGGTGATAGCTATCATGAGCCTTAAAAAACATTATAGCAAGTTCACCAAGTGTGTAGCGTTTTGAGCCTTCTTGAATCTGTAAATACTCTTCATAAAAAACTTGTGCTTCTTTTTGAGTCAAAAAAAGACGGCGTTTTTTCTTGCCGTCCTCATCATAATTCACCGCCCATCGGTTACGAGCCTTGTACCAGAAAACGCTCATGAGCAAGCAGCCAAAAATTGCTCAGATGTCATACGCCTTTTTTTAACATGCTTTACGGAGATGCCAAGTTTTGCAGAAATGATTTTGTCAATAGCTCTAACCTTGATCATAAGGTCTTCACGTTCCTTGTGCAGCTTCAAGAGTTCTTTTTTTAAATCTGTATCGTGCATATTTTTCTCCTTAGAAATCGCCCATACTTAATAGTGGACGTGGTGAGACTCGAACTCACGAACAATCAAGCCAACACACATGGCCTTGACCAGCCCATAACCAACACGTCCATAAATTTCATATTCTTTTTCCCAAAAAAAAGCGACTTCCGAAGAAATCGCCTTTTTCTGTACTCGCGCAATTGGTTAAAACAAAATTTCATGTACCTTGAAAGTACAAAATTTTTTACAAAAAATGATTTTTAGCCGCTGCAGCACAGCCATGAAACTGCATTTGATTGTCGATGAGCGCAGATCACGCAGCCGATTAGAGTAAAAAAACGTACAAAAAATTATACCCTAATTTATCCAGCCTTTCTTATAACAGATATACACGCCAATAGCGACTATGATACCGCCCAAAAATACATACAAATATGGGCTCATTTTTTACCTCGCTTTAATGAAAGACTACTAAACAATGCGCCAATAAAAACAAAAACTGTACCAAAAATAGCACCTAAAAACCAATCTTCAGAGCGAAAAAAAGCCGTTGCAATAAGAGCAACACCAAGCATGCCAAAAATATTTGACCAATAGTAAAGCATTTTTCTGTAATCTGTAAAGGCCAATGCAGGGGTTAAGTTCAAGGTTCCAGTCCAGCGCGTACGCCGTCTTTCTACACCTGTGCCCTCGGTGGCTCCTGTTGGGTAAACAAAGAATGAAAACTATTTTTCATTTGTCAACAAAAAAGATAAATAATACTTCAAAAAAAAATATATTTTAAATTAATCGTGTGTATTTGAAGCCCAAATTTTAAAAAATTCTTCTGGTGGGCTTTTCCCAAGAGCCTGACACATAGCGCAAAAATCACCCATTCTAAGTCGTAAACTTTTGCCCTTACCTGTTTTCATATGGTACATAGCATTTATTTTTGCTCTAGGGTTAGTATGTTCAGGAAAAGCCATTTTACCTAATTCCATCTCAGTTAAATTTTGCCTTTTCCTTTCTTCCAGTAGAAACTCAAGAGCTTTATATTCAATATTCAAAATGTTTTGTTCTTTCACGTTACGTCTCCTGTTTCTGCTAAAATAGCATAAAAAAAAGAGCATAACCATTTAGTAAAATTCAACCCATTAGGCTAAATAGTTTAGTAGTAGTGATTGAAAAAAACGCTACTTGACTTGCATATAATGTAGTCTATAATGATTATCGATTTCATGTACTTTTAAAATTGTACAAGACAATAAAACAAGGAATAATACAATGGGATTATTTGATAAAATAAAAGACTGTCAAATCCTAAAAAAAGGGTCGAATGCAGAAAGTGAAATTTTGGAATTAAAAGAAATACTAGATACTTGTCATGAAAACGAAAAAGATAATATAAAACAAAGTATCCGTAATTTAGAGTATGGAATAAAAGGCGAAAATAACATTTTATTTGAGCTAAAAAACAGTAGACTTCCTATGCTTGTGTTGCAAGATTTATACTTGGAATATGATTCAATATCTGCTCAAATTGATTTCTTAATTTTAACTCGTAATAAACATTGTATTATCGAATCAAAAAACATGTATGGAGATGTAATAATTACAGATAATGGTGATTTTTATAGAAAAAGCAAAGGAAAATCACATAAAATATATTCTCCTATTACTCAATGTGAGCGTCATGTAGAACTTATCAGAAAGATTCGTTATGATGCACGGGGAAATATAATTACCAAGGCACTATTTGAAAAATTTGGTGCTAAGAATTATTATCCACTTGTGGTAATGGCAAACCCAACAGGTAAAATCAACACAAAATATGCTCCAGAGGATGTAAAAAATAAAATAATCAGTGTTGACCAATTAGTAAGGCATCTTATGAAAAATCATAACTCTAAAGCAGAAATTACTGAGAAAGATATGATTGAACTAGGAGAGTTTTTCTTAAAGTTACACAAAGAAAACCCACAAAAGTATATGGAAAAGTATAGGAAACTAAAAGATTTTCCCATAGAAAAAATTGTGGAAGTGAATGAAGAAGTACAACCCTCTAGTGTTGTAGTAGAGCCTATTACTACAGAAGATATAAATAAAACTATCACTTGTTCACGTTGTGGCAGTGATATGATACTTAGAGTTGCAAAAAAAGGAGACAAAATTGGAGATGAATTTTATGGTTGTTCAAGATTTCCTAAATGTCGTAATACTATGAAAATTATAGAAGTAAAATAGTTAAACATTACTAAGCAAAAAAATTTTGCTTCAAAAACAACCATTCCTCAGTCAAAATATCACAACCAGCTCTTGCATAAATCAAAGCCTTGCCAATGGCGCCGTGTATGTCCTTCCCATCCTTTGCGGCCTGGTCAATAATGTATAGCAGCTTTCTTTGTGAGCCCTGGTTAACCACCAGTGACCAATCGTTCGCAGAGAAAGTATAAACCTTCTCTTCGGTGGCACCTTCTAAGAGTTCGGCATCGGTCAATTCTTCCATGCCACAAAAGGCGCGAAGGCCTGGCGTGAGCCTAAGAAAATTCACCCCCTTGATGCCCTTCATGTATGCACCAAAGCGAGCCCAGAGCCTTGGGTCATTGGTTTCGGCTGCTAAGCGCAACAGCTCCCAAATGGATATGCGGCGCGAAAGTCGACCGTCTTTATATATATCGGCAGTTAATTCATAACTGATCTTTTTTGCTAAATATTGAGCAAGAGGTTTGACGTCAGCCACATCACCATTTTTTGTGTGCGGAAATTCCACCACGCAGCCGCGTTCAAGGCTAGCGTAAGAGCAGAGCAAACAACACCAGTAATAAAAGAATATATTTCCCCTAAAGAAGCAGCGTGTTGTAAAAGTATTTGCTCTTGCATGGTAAACTCCATAAAAAAAGGGGGATTGCTCCCCCTAATTACATAACAAAAGCTAATCAGTGATTAGCCAGCCTCAGCCGAAAATTTTATCTGTTAGCGAATGAAATAAGTCGCTTGCAAACCCATATGCCACCTAAGGCAGTAAGAATAACCGCCATCAACGTATTGACCGGGCTTAGGTCAATTTGAAAGCCACTGATATCAATGCCAGTTGCGCCTGTAGCCTCTCCAGTGGCATAAGCGGCGGAAGAAGCGAGAGCAAAGAGTGAAAACGCGAAGAAAGAGAAAAAATTCTTTACATAAGCCATAATAACCTCATTTTTTTAAGATTTACGTACAAGGTCGAACAGTAGCCCACCCGACCAGCCAATTAACCAATATGTTAACGCTAGCAAAAAGCCTGCGGAAAACGCATGCCCATTAAATTGAGAAAAGCTTTCTTGCACTAATGATTCAACGGGGAACATGGCTAAGAAGCCTTAGCTAAAACTTTTTTAATTGAAAAAAGCTGAGGCCTTGAATTTAAATAACGACCGCGCATATCACAAAGCACTTCATCGCAAAAAGACAAAGTTTCGAGCTCTTTAAGTAAGTCAGGAATACAACTTTCTTCAGTTGGATAAAGCGTTTGTGGTAAGTTGTCTCGATTTTGAATATCCTTTACAGGATTAATCACTGATACCATTAAAAGCGGGCGCACTTCTCCATTTTTATACGTATGACTTGCTTTATACATGTAAGAAATAAAAACTGCGTTTGTTCCATTCATAAAAATACTCCTTGTTAGATTTAATGTTTAAAGGCATGCCGGTAAGGGAAAAAGTTTGACATGAAGACTTATTTTAATAAAAAATACTTGTAATCTCTCTTTATACTTAAACTTATTTGTCAAATTTTTGTGTAAGGGGCTCCGCACCATTTTTGATGTAAAGGATTGTTTTCTAATGCCGTAGACTTGGCCAGGGGAATGAAAATGTATAAAAAAAAGCCTTGTTCACTTAAAAATTAATGAACAAAGATTTGTTATTTGCTGTTATGAGTCAATAAGTTAACGCGCTTAGAATCCAGCTCCGCAAGGAATAAGAGTTCAAGTCTCTTCTCTCGCACCATTAAAAATACAGCCCATTATGAAAGTAATTGCATAATGGGCTTTTTCTTTGTTGTAAATACACTCACCTTCGGGTAGTTTGTACGTAACTTTTGTAAGCACAACAGTTACGTACAGATTGATTTTAGAATTTGGGGAAAAAAATGCGTATATTTGCTTGGGATGACAAGTATTCCACCGGAGAGATTGAGGTAGATGCTCAGCATCGTGAGCTGTTAAACTCTTTAAGAGAGTTACAGCTTGAGTTGTATAAAGAAGTACACATCGATATTTTATTAGATAAAATCCATGAATTACAAGAGTATTGTTTGAAACACTTTGCTCTAGAGCAAGAACTTATGGAACCCTTTAAGCATAGCTTACCTATGTATGAGGCACATATAAAGCATCATGCGCATTTTGTTGAGCGGACATGCACGTTTGCACAGCGTGTGGAAGATGAAGGTGTTCATATAGCAAAAGAGTTATGCCAATTTATTTCTGATTGGTTAGCTAAGCATATCACAGATATGGATATAAAAACCTTTAAAGCCTTGAAAGAGATAAAAAATAAAGGTTAATAGTGACACAAAAAATAGGACGTACTGTATTTGTAACGTTTTTGAAGTAGCTGGAATGTGTTTATTTTCAAGCTCTTTTGAAAAATGTGCTTTTTGGAAATCCTTCTGGCGGCAACAAAGGGATGTTTTGCGCTAGCTGCCTTTCTGCACAATGCATGAATATGTGTTGTTCAGCGTCAGCTATCTAGGGGTACGGTTTCCTCAGTATATACAATAAAGTTTTGTTGCAGTAAGAGTTGTGTCCATAAGCCATTTCCTTGTATAAGGGTGCGCGAAAAGGTACCGTTATAGATTTCACCATAACCGCAAGAAGGTGAGCGAGCCTTCACAATGGCCTTCTTGCACCCAGCTTCAAGAGCCGCTGCAAGGGCTTTTTGCGCACCAAGCATGTATTCCTTTGTATATTCATTTCCTTTAACGTCACGCACACAATCCCCTTGAATTTCTGCGGGTATTCTAGGAATAGGAAGACCGCCCAAGACTTCTGGACATAGGGGCAGAGCCTGACCTTTTTGCACAAGTTCAATGACCATGGCACAAGGGGCAGGAGTTGCGTTGTAACGGCAAGGCACACCTGCAAGGCATGCGCTTACAGCATATTCTGGCATAATTATATCCTTCTTTATACATTGTATCGAATATGAATACCATAGTCATCACTGAAAAGCTATGCAAATCATTGTAATTACAGATACCCACACCTTAAGAGGTTACGGAAAAATTGCCAAAAACAAAGCATGTAATGCGACTTTTTGGCAATTTTTCGACACTATTG
>CAYJOQ010000068.1:0-12559 GCA_964371825.1 uncultured Desulfovibrionaceae bacterium | reverse complement strand
TCTTCAAAGGTGGGGCCCATGCCCATAACTTCACCGGTAGAGCGCATTTCTGGCCCAAGCACTACGTCAACTCCAGGAAAACGATTAAAGGGAAATACTGCTTCTTTTACACAATAAAATCCACCGCGACGCATGGCCCAAGGATCTAGCTCTTCAAGGCTTTTACCTAGCATTACTTGCGTTGCAAGATAGGGTAAGGGCACGCCCGTTGCCTTAGCCACAAAGGGGGCTGTGCGTGAGGCGCGAGGATTAACCTCTAATATATAAATCCTATCACCCTTGATGGCAAATTGAATATTCATAAGCCCAACCACGCGCAATTCGTGCGCCAATGCTTCGGCTTGTAAGGCAATTTCAGCTACATGATCATAGGATAAGGAAAATGAGGGCAAAACGCATGCAGAGTCACCGGAGTGAATGCCGGCTTCTTCGATATGCTCCATAATTCCTGCCACATATACTTCTTCCCCATCAGAAAGCACATCCACATCTACCTCAATGGCATGCTCAAGGAATTTATCAATCAAAATTGGGTGTTCTAAGGTTTCAGATACATGCTTTTGAAAGTACTCTGTAAGTTCACTATCATCATAAACCACAGCCATGGCGCGACCGCCAAGCACATAACTTGGGCGAACTACCACAGGATATTCAATTTCATGAGCAGCTTCCAGCGCTTGTTTAAGATTAAGTGCTGTTCCATTAGGAGGCTGCAATAAATCTAATTTTTCAATGAGTGCCTGAAAACGTTCACGATCTTCTGCGCGGTCAATAGCATCAGGAGACGTTCCCAAAATAGGCACACCGGCACGCATAAGCGGCACAGCAAGATTTAAAGGCGTTTGCCCACCAAATTGAATGATAACGCCAAAGGGCTTTTCTTTCTCCACAATGTGCATCACATCTTCAAAGGTAAGGGGCTCAAAGTACAAGCGGTCAGAGGTATCATAGTCTGTAGATACCGTCTCGGGGTTAGAGTTTACCATAATGGCCATAACACCCGAATCTTTTAAGGCAAAAGAAGCATGACAGCAACAATAGTCAAATTCAATGCCTTGCCCTATACGGTTAGGTCCGCCTCCAAGAATAAGTACTTTTTTGCAGTCACTTGCTTCTATTTCGCTGCCCTGCTCATAGGTGGAATAAAAATATGGCGTATACGCTTCAAATTCTGCAGCACACGTATCAACTAAGTAATACGTAGGCATAATATCAAGTTCTTTGCGTAGGCGACGAATGTCGTCTTCTGGGCGTTTCCACATTTCAGCCAATTGGCAATCAGAAAAGCCAAATTCCTTGGCTTGTTGCAAAACAATACGCAGCTCAGGATTTTTAGCCGTCATGTCATTGGCAAGGCCAAAGTTTAAAATATGCTCTTCCATTTCAACAATTTCACGCACTTGCCCCGTAAACCAAGGGTCAAAACTCGACACTTCAAAAATTTCTTCATCGCTCATGCCAAGGCGCACAGCCTCGCGTAAAGCTAAAATACGGCGTGAATTAGGATTTCGTAAGGAAGTAAGAACAGTTTCCTTATCTTGTAAGGCGTTGCGAAAGCCAAAACCAAGGCCGGTATATCCAAGCTCCATGGAGCGCATACCCTTTTGCAATGCCTCTTTAAAGGTGCGACCTATACTCATGGCCTCGCCAACACTCTTCATGGCAGTGGTCAATTCATCTTTTGCGCCGGGAAATTTTTCAAAGGTAAAGCGTGGTAATTTTAACACCACATAGTCAATAGATGGCTCAAAGCTTGCCGCGGTTTCTCTTGTAATATCGTTACGCAGCTCGTCAAGCGTATACCCTACGGCCAATTTGGCGGCAATTTTTGCGATGGGAAAACCCGTTGCCTTAGAAGCTAGCGCAGAAGAACGCGACACACGCGGATTCATTTCAATAACTACTAATTCGCCATTGACCGGATTTTGCGCAAATTGCACATTGGAACCACCGGTTTCTACACCAATTTCACGCATGATAGCAATGGAAGCATCACGCATAATTTGATATTCGCGATCACTTAAGGTTTGAACTGGCGCAACAGTGATAGAGTCTCCTGTATGTACGCCCATGGGATCTATATTTTCGATGGCGCAAACAATAACACAGTTATCATTTTTATCGCGCATCACTTCCATTTCAAGCTCTTTCCACCCACTTATGGATTGCTCAATCATAACTTCTGACACCGGACTTGCCGCAAGACCACCAGAAGCAATATTTTCAAGATCTTCCATATTATAGGCAACCCCACCGCCTGTACCGCCAAGGGTAAAGGCTGGGCGAATAATCAAGGGAAAGGGAAGCACAGAACCAAGGTTGCGTACTTCTTCAATGGTGCGCGCTATGCCACTGGCAGGCATTTTAATGCCGATATTTTCCATGGCCTGACGAAACAAATCACGACTTTCTGCCTTTTCAATTACGTCGGCTTTAGCACCAATAAGATCAACGCCACACTCTTCCAAAACGCCTGCCTTAGCTAAATTTAAGGCCGCATTCAGAGCCGTTTGTCCGCCAAGTGTTGGTAAAATAGCACAAGGACGCTCCTTGCGCACAATAGCTGCAAGGGTATCTTGCTCAATGGGCTCCACATAGGTTCTGTCAGCAAGACCTGGGTCCGTCATAATGGTAGCAGGGTTTGAGTTAACAAGCACAACCTCATAGCCCTCTTCTTTCAAGGCCTTTACTGCTTGAGAACCAGAATAATCAAATTCACAAGCTTGGCCGATGATGATGGGGCCTGCGCCAATGACCATAATTTTTTTTAAATCAGTGCGTTTAGGCATGGTGACTCTATTTAGTCCTTGCATTTAGTAGTGAAAAACATATGTTTATACTTGCCGAAACAAGCCACCTTTTCTCAAAAAGGCATAAACTTAACTATCTTAAAGAAGGCCTCCCTCTCTGTCAAGAAAAACATACCTACAGAGTATTTGACAGACACCTAAAAAGTAACGTAAAAGAAATTCTTTTGAAAAAATACCGTCTCTTTTAAGGAGTTTTTTACATGTCTCAACAACAAAGCCCAGCGCAAGGCACACCACAAGGCCCAGCAAATGCACAATTACTCAATGAAATTCAATCAGAAGTTTCTTCTGAAGCTGCTCCGTTATTAGAATTTCTTGTGCGTCATGGTATTTCTATCATGGCAGGACTTGTTCTTTTTGTTATAGTATTACTTGGGTATGGCGGCTATACATGGTATGATAATGATAAAACCGAAAAAGCCCATTTAGAATTAAGCCGCATTGTGCTTAGCAATGAAGGCGCAGAACGCATCACTGCCCTTGAGGCTTTTGCACAAGATGCACCTGATGCTGTAAAAACAGGCACTTGGCTTGCCCTTGCAGAAACTGCAGTACAACTTAAAGATTATGACAAGGCTGCCACCTATTTTGGCGATATTGTACCCATGGATCCTCAAGGAGCTATTGGCATTATGGCTGCATTAAACCAAGGCCAATCGCTCATTCTTGCCAAAAAATACGCAGAAGCTGTACCTGTGCTTGAAACCCTCTTGGCTCGTGTTGTAGATAATCAACGCCTTGTAGTACGCCAAGCACTTGCCGAAGCGGCTCTTTTAGCCGGCGACACAGCTAAGGCCAAGCAACTTTTTGAAGCAATGGCTAACGAAAGCACAGGACCAGAAGCTGATTTTTTCCGCTTTCGTGCCAATCAACTGGCACAACAAGCCACGACAAAATAAAAAGCGTAGTTACGCTTCATAAAGCCCTACATCGTTGTGGGCTTACTAAAAATATTATCATGCCCAAGGCGCACTATGCACTCCTTGGGCATGATATTACCTTAAAAGATTATGAGGAGAGTGCATGAGTCACCCATTATTGCAGGAAAAAGCCGGCGACACCCATTTATTACTTGGTAATGAAGCTATTGTACGCGGCGCCCTTGAAGCTGGAGTTAACGTTGTTACCTGTTATCCGGGTACACCTTCTTCTGAAGTGCCGGATACCTTTTACAGACTTGGTGGCAAAGACCGCTACAAGATGGAATATTCTGTTAACGAAAAAGTGGCCTTTGAAGTAGGAGCTGGCGCTGCCCTAGCCGGCGCATTAACCCTTGTTACCATGAAGCATGTGGGCGTTAATGTGGCAGCAGACCCCTTACTCACCACCACCTATACCGGCCTTCCCGGTGGTTTAGTATTACTTTCTGCCGATGATCCTGGCTGTCACTCCAGCCAAAATGAACAAGACAATCGCTATTATGCACGTTTTGCCAGCATGCCCTGTTTTGAACCTGCAACGGCCGCAGAAGCCAAAAGCATGACACGTGAAGCATTATTACTTGCACGCGAAAGCGAACAACCCGTACTTTTGCGCACAACCACACGTCTTAATCACCAGCGTGGCCCTGTCACGTTTGACGCTTTGCCAGCCCCTGCTGCCATTAAGCCTTTTGCCCGTGCACCGCAACGCTTTGTGCCCATTCCAGGTGTTGCCCGTGCACGCCACTTGGTGCTTGAAGCCAATATGCAAAAGCTTAGCGAAACAGCAGAAAAATACATTTCACTTACTCAAGGTAAGGCTGCTCAACGTCTTGGCATCATTGCATCTGGCATTGCAAGAGCCTATCTTAATGACGTTCTTAAAGCTCATAACTTTGCCGGCAAAGTAGATCTTCTTGAACTTGGTATGACATGGCCCCTACCACAAAAAAGCCTTACTGATTTTATCAATAGCCACGAGACAGTGCTTGTGCTTGAAGAAGGTGCCATCTTACTGGAAAATGATATTCGCGCCCTAGTGCAAAGCCTTGGCGCTAGCACCAAGATAGAAGGCAAGAATGACGTGTTGACCATTCAAGGCGAATATTCCTATGCCCTTGTAGCTAAGCGCCTCGCCACTCTTTTGGGCGAAAACATTGTCGAAGCTGCTTGTGCTTGCGTTGACCACAAATTGCCCATGCCTAACCGCCCACCAAACCTTTGTGCAGGCTGTTCACATAGGGCCGTATACTATGCCATACGTCAAATATATGGTGATGATGCGTACTATGCAAGCGATATTGGTTGTTATACCCTAGGTATTGTGCCCCCCTTACGCATGGCAGATTTTCTTGTATGCATGGGCGCATCCATTTCTGCCGGCTGTGGCTTTGCCAGTATTTCTGACAAACCTGTGGTCGCATTTATTGGAGACTCCACATTTTTCCACACCGGAATTGCAGGCCTAGCCAATGCGGTATTTAATAAACATAATGTGCTACTCGTAATTTTAGACAATGGCACCACTGCCATGACAGGGCACCAACCAAACCCTGGCATGATACAAGAAGTGCTTGGTACAGAAGCGCTACACCTTGACATTGAAAGCGTTGTGCGTGGGCTTGGTGTACAGCATATTGCAAAAACAAAAGCATATAATCTACGCGCCACAAGCAAAGCCATTGAAGAAATGAAAGCACAAAGCGGTGTACGTGTGCTTATTGTAGAAGAGCCTTGTGTGCTGTATGCTCGTCGCACACTCAAAAAAGCTATGGCACAAGTTGCCTATGTGGCTGAACAAAATGCCGAAGCTGTGGCCTGTGTTGAAAACTTTGGTTGCCCTGCCTTTGTACGTAATGAAGAAGGCGTAGCCGTTGATCCAGCCTTATGTACCGGTTGTATGGTTTGCTTACAAGTGGCTCCTAAAGCATTCAAAGCCAAGCGCAAAGAAAAGGAATAATCATGCAAAATACCAATCGAATTCGTATATATATGACTGGCGTTGGCGGTCAAGGCACTCTTACTGCCACCACCTTACTTGCGCGCATTGCTCTTGATGCAGGCCTTGAAGTCATGGCCGGTGAAGTGCACGGCATGGCACAGCGCGGTGGCGTTGTGGAGTCTGTTGTCTTACTTGGTGGCTGGCTTTCTCCCAAACTTGGTTTTGGCGAAGCAGACGTACTCATGGGTTTTGAACCTCTTGAAACTCTTCGCGCCCTTCCTTACCTTGCTAAGGGCGGCAAAATATTTAGCAGTATTGACCCCATGCCTCCGGTAAGTGTGTGCCTTGGTAAGGAAGAGTACCCCGCCATAGATGACATTAAAACCGCCATTACTGCTACGTGCCCTGATGCATATTTTATCCCTTGTCGCAGCCTTGGCACAGAAGCTGGCTCCATACAAAGTGGTAATACAGTACTTCTTGGTGCCCTTTGTGCTGCCAACCTTTTACCCTTTGGCGTAGATGCCTTAGAAAAGGGCATACAAAAGCATTTGCCTGCAAAGATTGTAGAAGCAAATATTAAAGCTTTACACCTTGGCATTAAAGCATTTAATTAGTCGACATTGAAAACACGTTTCCCCTATTCGTCTAGTTAAAATATCAAATTCCATGGGAAGGAATCGTCACAAAGATTCCTTCCCATGAATACAGCGTGTACCTTTGTACTTTCCTTGCATCTCGCATTTGGCAAACAAACTCTTCCCTCTACGCTGACATTGTGTGTACACCATGCATATATTGACACATATTTGTGCGAGGTTTTCATTATGCAAACGCCCCTTCTGCCATCACTTTTTACCTGTATTTTGCACTACGGAAACCCTGCGTTAACAGCTCAGGTACACGAACAGCTTATACATAAGTTACCGCCTACTGAACAAGCGCATATATGTATTATAGATAATGCTGCTCCCGAGCCCTATGAAGGAGCTTTGCGCCTAAAAAAAAACATCTTTTGGGGCGGTGCCCTTGCCTATGCCGTTTCCTTGGCACAAGAAAAAGGTTACCAATATCTTTGGTTTTGCAATAATGACATACAGTTTTTAAGCCAAGGCCCCCACATCACCAAAGCGCAATACCGCCTAAAAGCACTGCAAAAAACACTGGCACACCCCATAGGCTTTTGGGCCCCAAGTGTGCACATCTCTCCCTATTTATCCCATATGGTACAACGCAAAACATATGCCTATAGCATTGTGCCTTGCATTGACGGCATAGCTCCTGTTATTTCCCTAGATTGCCTTGCAGCTCTCGGTGGACTGCAAGGCCTTGGCCTTAAAGAAAATACACGCGGCTATGGTTTTGATTTATGGATGTCTTTACAAGCCCATGAAAAAGGTTGGCCTGTTATTGTAGATCATGGTATGCTTATACGCCACAAATATCACACCACCGCCTCTACGGTAGACGGCTTCATGACTCAAGCAGCCCAAGATGAAGAAGCCTTTATGCAAAAAAGGCTTGGGCTTAAGTGGCGTGAATATATTGCAGCCCTCTCCAGCAACACACAGCATATACGGTGAAATCATGCCTGAAAAAAATATATCTCTCACCTACACAGAACAAAGTGCGACACAAATACGTATGGAAATGCACAGCCTTATAACAGCACTTGAAGAACATAATTATAAATACCATACTCTTGATGCTCCAAGTATCAGTGATACAGAGTATGATGCACTCTTTGCTCGCTTACAAAAACTTGAAGCAGAGCACCCTACATTACAAGAACCTCATTCGCCTACCACGCGTATAGGCGGTGCTGTATTGCCTTGGCTTGAAAAGCAAGAGCATAGCCAACAAATGTATGGCCTTGACAATGTATTTACGCATGAAGACTGGCAAGATTGGGTGCAAAGAATGCATAGAGCCCTGCCTGAAGTAGAAGATACTTTTTGGTGCGACCCTAAATTAGACGGCCTTGCCATAGAACTTATTTATAAAGAGGGGCAGTTCAGCGCAGCCCTTACCCGTGGCGATGGGCTTGTAGGTGAAGTAGTCACCGAGGCTGTGCGTACCATTAAGAATATCCCCCTACGCCTTCTAGGAAAAAATAATACCAGTATACATGTGCCGCCATATCTTGAGGTACGTGGTGAAGTCGTTATTTTCAAAGAAGATTTCATAACTCTTAATGCCAAACAAGATGCCGCCGGACAAAAAAACTTTGCCAACCCTCGTAACGCTGCTGCCGGAGCAGTGCGTCAACTCGACACAAAGGTCACTGCCGCACGGCCATTACGATTTTTAGCCTACGGCATTGGTAATACAAAAGATGTGCACGGTAATAGCATACATTTTTGGCAACAGCATAGCACACTCATGCAAGATTTACATGCTCTTGGCTTTAGTACTCCCCCTGGTGGAAGCCTATGCGCCTCGCCTAAAGCAGTGATGGACTATGTGCACAAAGTGCAAGAGCGCCGCGCACGCTACGCCATGGAAATTGACGGCGCCGTTATCAAAGTAAACAGCATTGCAGCGCAAATAGCCCTAGACTATACTGCCCGTGCTCCGCGTTTTGCCGTAGCGTATAAATTTCCTGCCATGCAAGTACAAACCAAGCTCATAGATATAGACATTCAAGTAGGACGTACCGGAGTTCTTACCCCAGTAGCCATTTTGGAGCCTGTATCTGTGGGCGGCGTTACTGTTAGCAAGGCCACATTACACAATGAGGATGAAGTGCACGCAAAGGATGTGCGTATTGGCGATACGGTCATAGTACAAAGAGCCGGAGACGTTATTCCTGAGGTTGTCGCCCCTGTTCTTAACTTGCGCCCTGCTCATGCCATACCCTTTGCATTTCCTCATATCTGCCCAGTGTGTAAAGAAAAAGCCGTGCGTGAAAGCGGGCAGGTGGCATGGCGCTGTGAAAATCTTACATGCCCTGCCGTGCTTATGCAAAGCATTAAACATTTTGTATCCAAAGCTGGGTTAGACGTACAAGGCATTGGGCAAAAATGGATTGAGCAATTAGTTGAAGCCAAACGCGTGCGTACACCTGTGGACTTATTTACCTTGCGTGTGCATGAATTACTGCTTTTTGAGCGCATGGGCGAAACCTTGGCACAAAAATTTGTAGATGCGTTTGCAAAAGCTCAGCATGAAGCCCCATTATGGCGACTTATTGCAGCCCTTGGCATCCGCCACGTGGGCGAACAAACGGCACGTTTACTTGCAAAAAACTTTGCAAATATACATGCCCTTAGCAAAGCACAGGCCCAAGAGCTTATGGCATTGCCAGACATAGGGCCAGAAGTAGCAAATTCCATACATGCTTTTTTCAGCAGTGAAAAAAACGTGCACCTTTTACTGCAATTACAAGAGTTAGGCCTTGACCCACAAAGCACGGTACACACGCAACAGCTACCAGATAGCGCAATGGAAGGAACACAAACGATACAAGACCCCCATAAGCAAAGTCCCTTGTATGGGAAAAAAATTCTTTTTACCGGCACCTTATCTATGCCAAGAGGAGAAGCGGCAAAACTTGCAGAAAACGCAGGTGCAGAGTTGGCTACTACCGTGAGTAAAAAGTTAGATTTTCTTATAATAGGAGACAAGGCAGGCAGCAAAAAAACAAAGGCTGAAGCCCTTGGTATCAACATACTTGATGAAGCGCAATTTATAGCTTATTGCCATAAAGAGACAATGTCATCACACGACCCTATAAAGAAAAGCTCCCAAAACATAGAAAAAACACAATTTTCTGAAAAAGAGCAAGGGTCATTATTGTAAAAGCACCTTGCTCGTTGTAAAATATTACGCAGTGTATAGGTCACATTTTTATTCACTTTGCAAAAAAAAGGACATGGTATGACCCCCATTATTATTGCCGGAGCCCTAGGCCGCATGGGAAAAACCCTTGTAGAGCTTGTTCTTGCTGATCCAGAATGCACCCTTGTAGGTCTATTGGAACGAGAAGAACATGTTGATGCACTTGCCCACTATGCTGTGCCCACAGGTGCACATCTTGCTGCACTTGGCGAAAAAAGTCATGGTGCAGTTATTATTGATTTTAGTGCGCCTGAAGCAAGCCTTGCCTTAGCTGAAGATGCCGCCATCTATGGCGCAAGCCTTGTTATTGGCACCACAGGGCTCAACGAAGAACAAAAAAATCAATTACAATATTTTGCCACAAAAACTCCCATCTTTTGGGCTCCTAACATGAGTATTGGGGTAAATGTGCTCTTGCAAGTATTACCCGAGCTTGTAAAAAAATTAGGTGATGCATATGACGTTGAAATGGTTGAATTACACCATAATCGCAAAAAAGACTCTCCCAGCGGCACAGCCTTAAAATTGGCTGAATGCCTTGCCGATGCAAAAGAATGGCCCCTACAAGAAGTGGCGTGCTATCACCGAGAAGGCATTATTGGTGAGCGCCCACAAAAAGAAATTGGCATACAAACCATACGCGGAGGCGATGTGGTTGGGGTGCACACCATGTATTTCATGGGGCCTGGCGAACGAATTGAGGTAACACATCAAGCTCATTCGCGCGAAACCTTTGCTCAAGGCGCTTTACGCGCTGCTAAGTGGTTACATTTACAGCAAGGCGGAAAACTCTACAGCATGCAAGATATTTTCTAGATTTTCTATTGAAAATTGTTAAGTTTTTGTGTAGTCTTGAGAATATAATGTTTTTTACTGGTATTTAAGGATTTTTAAAATTCTTTCTAAGAGGTACGCAATGCCACAAGTAGCCGCTCGCATTAGCAATGAGCAAGAACGATGGCTCAAAGATTATTTTCGCACCAAGAGCGCTGGCGCAGAATTCATTTTGCCGTGGGCTGTTGATACGTTTTTCCGAGCCATTGCTTCTATGAAGGGAACATTTTCAGCTTCTGAATTAAAAACTATCATTGAAGCACATAAAGACATGAAACTGTTGCCTGATCACACACGCCTCTCTTATTTACTCTTGCGCGTGGTTGATGCTTGTGATGTTGCACATGTGCATTTAAAGCATGGCGCAGCAAAAGCCCCTCTTGAGGCTAAAATCAAACATCTAGATGACACACAAGCCACCGCGCTCATGGTTTGGGCCGCTGCTTTTTGGGTAAGCAAAAATTGCTCCGCAGAAAGCCTTGACGAATATATCAAAGCTTATTAGACCAATTCCCAACAAGTACAAAGCTCCTTGGTACCTTGGTACTAAGGAGCTTTTTTTCTTTTCTTCTTTCACGGAGTGCTTTTATGGCCATATCGCAAGATGCAAATATGCTCCATGGCCCTGTAGTGAAAACATTCTTTCGCTACAGCCTCCCATGGACACTATCTTTTTTATTTATGTCTTCAGCTGGCATCGTTGATGGTATTTTTGTGGGGCAATATATAGGCTCCTTTGCCTTAGCAGCCTTAAATATTATTTGGCCACTATATTCACTGCTTATGGGCATTAATATTGCTTTAGCCGCAGGCGGTGCTGTGCGCTGTGCTGCCTATTTAGCCAAAGGACAAGACCTTGCAGCGCAAGGAATATTTACAAAATGCCTGTGCAGTATGTTTGTCTTTAGTCTCTTTGTCATCATTCCTTGCACCTTTTACCCCGCAGATGTGGCAGCAATGCTGGGTGCAGATGCAAGCATTATGCAGTATGCCGTAACGTACCTGCGAACAGCGGCCTTCTTTTTTCCATCCTTACTCCTTGCCTTTACCCTTTCATACTTTTTGCGCGTAGACGAAAGGCCTAATCTTGCAGCCTTTGGCCTTATTCTCACAGCCTTTATCAATATGCTTCTTGATTACATTTTTATTGCGCATTGGAATATGGGAGTACACGGCGCAGCCCTTGCCACTGGCATGAGTTATAGCGCAGCCTTATTTGTGTATATTCTTGGATATTTTTTATCGCCTAAAAAAAGACGGCTCTACCTTGTGCGTAATGCTGGCAAATGGAATGAAATAGGCAAGGCCATGTGGAATGGCATTTCAGAGATGATTAATGAAATGAGCACAGGAACGGTAATAATTGTAATAAATATTACAATTATGCAAATTTTAGGAGCTCGCGGTGTTGCCGCATTTACGGTTATCAATTATATTAATTGGTTTTGCTTAGTACTGAGCTTTGGCCTCAGCGACTCTTTAAGTCCCCTTGTAAGTGCTAATCACGCTTGTAAATTACATAGGCGCAGTTATGCTTTTTTCAAAACGGCCTGCAGCAGTGTTTTTTGCATTGGTTTTTTTTGCTTTCTTATTATGAGCTTTTTTCCGGAATTACTTGTGGAATTATTTTTACCAAAGGACGATGACAGTACAGAACTTGCTCTAGAGTTCATGAATTATTCACGTTTTATGTTTCTTTTTTGCGGTATAAACATTGTGCTCACCGCATATTTTACTGGCCTTATGCAAGCTGCTAACTCCGCAATTATTGCCATTTTGCGCACTCTTATCTTTCCCATACCTCTCATAATTATACTTTCAAAAAGTTTATATTTCAAAGGCATAGCCTTAGCATTGCCTCTTAGCGAAGCCCTTACACTTATACTAGGTTCATATATCTTCTTGAAAGTTCAAGCCGCAATTTTACGCCATAAGCCCTACAAAAAGAATCTTTAAGCCGAAAGAAGTGTTGCTCATTGTTAGCTTTTAATATATTCTCGCGGGCAACACAATTTTGTGTCAGTATATACTTTGGAGTAAAATATGAGCTTTCCTTCTCTGCAAATTGGAGATCTTACAGTTAAAATGCCCATCATTCAGGGCGGCATGGGTGTAGGCATTTCTCTTTCTGGTCTTGCTGCAGCTGTAGCCAATCAAGGCGGCATCGGTGTTATTGCTGGCGCTATGATTGGCATGAAAGAACCTGATATTGC
>CAYJOQ010000067.1:0-12580 GCA_964371825.1 uncultured Desulfovibrionaceae bacterium | reverse complement strand
CAGGCTGTTATGCGCCTAAGGCATATTGTGTAAAAAGTGTAGAATGCCAAGCAAACAGCACTTTTTACACTGTCTATTAACTTTGTAATTTATGTAAATTTTCTTTAAGCTCCACAGCAAGCTGCGCTAGATCATGCACTGCAGATGAAGCTTCATCCATGCCCTTACTGATTTCATCAGCAATTTCACTCACAGCATGCGACACTTGGCTAAGTTCTTCAGAAGTAGCAGATTGCTCTTCTGCAGCTGTCGCAATGCCTGTAATAAGTGAAGCATTATGCTCAGCAAGATTTTGAATTTCTACCAAGGCTGCACCAGAAGTATTACTAAGTTCCGTGGCATCGGTAATTATTTTTACCGCTTTTTCAAATTGTGCTATATTGGCAGCCGTGGATTTTTGTATACCTGTGATACTACTTCCCACTTCTGTTGTGGCACTCATGGTTTTTTCAGCCAACTTACGAACTTCATCTGCCACCACAGCAAAACCACGACCAGCATCACCTGCTCGCGCAGCTTCAATGGCCGCATTAAGCGCTAATAAGTTTGTTTGATCGGCAATATCCGAAATAACACCCATAACAGAGCCGATAGCCTGCACCTGCTTACCAAGAGCTTGTATATCTTCTGAAAGCTTAATAGATACATTATTCACTTCACCCATGGCTGCAACTACACGCGAAACAAGTTCGGTTCCTTCGCTGGCTTTTTCTTGAGTTTCACTAGCTTGAACGCGAGCTTGTTCGGCATTTTGCGCTACTTCAAGTACCGTGGCATTCATTTCTTCAATAGCCGCAGCAGAAGAAGCTGTACGGTCACGTTGGGCATTACACCCTTCAGTTACATGCACCACTTGCGCCGAAAGTTGCTCAGAAGCTGTAGCTACTCTATCAGCAATGCCTGTTACATCAGCTGCAACCTGCATAATCGTACGCTCGTTTTGTTTTATGGAAGTAACATCTGTCACGAGTTGTATAATTGACGCTATTTCGCCAGACTTAGTAAGCATTGGAATGGCGGTGTATGTAATATCAAGTTTCTTACCTTTAGGGTGCGCCACAGTTTCTGAAGAGGCTGGCTGCTTTGTGTTATAAGCTTTTTGCAGGCCGTCAGTGGGGCTACCATCATCTTCACGTGCAAAAAGTTGATTACACGTTTTATTCGTATAGTCTGAGCCAGCCAGTTTTTGAGCTACATTATTTAAATAACAAGCTTTTAAATCTTTATCCAACACAACTACTGGTGAGGGTAAGCTGTGAATAATTGCAATAAGTCGTCCAAGGACACTGTTTGTACCATTAATAAGGTTAGCAAAATCACCTTCAAATTGAGTAGCGTTCCCCTTCGTTGCAATATGCCCTGTTTCTACAAGGCTTTCTATTCTTCTGTATTCAAGCATCACATTTTTTAAAGCATGAGGAATAGTTCGAAGCGCATTGGCAAGTTCACCAATTTCATCTTTGCGATGAACATCCAATTGACCATTTAAATTTCCTTTAGCAATTTCTGATGCAAAATCAACACCTTGTTTCAAAGCATTTACTATAGGAATAAGCAAAATATATACAGTGATGGCCCCTAAAATGATACCGACAATAAGTGTTATAATGGTTTGATTACGCAGCTCAGCAAGGGATGCAAACGCATCTTCTTTAACAGCACGCACTACAGGAGTAAACTTACCACCAGCAGCAGGGGTATGAAAAAATAGAGCAAGGTCGCCTGCATCAGTAAGCATTTCCTCAAAGCCTTCTTTTTTAGTAGCAGCCCAATTTTTAAAGCTCGCTATGGGCCCTAAATTTTCATTAAAAATCCACTGTGGATTATCTGCCACAACAATTAACCCTGCATCATTAAGAATAAATGCCGATCCACCTTTGGGTAAATATGCAGCAAGATCTTTAAGTAAATCTTTAATGAGGTCTAAGGTAAATGTTGCGCGTAATACACCAACAACTTTACCATTTTCTTTAATGGGTACAGTAACAAGGAACACAGGTTGCTTGGTAGCACCACTCATAAAAATAGACGAAACATATTCCTTGCCTGAAATAGATTCTTTAAAATATACACGCGTTGAAAGATCCTTACCAAGAATATCAACCTTTGGGTTAGATGAAGCAATGGTTTTTCCTTGTGCGCTAAAGATAGCCACACGTTCAAAATGAGGATTATGTTTCACTTCTTCTTGTAAAATGGCTGTAGCTCTATCAGTAGCTGCAGGATCTGTAAAATCTTGATGTATAATAGTTAAAATCTCAGGGCTTCGTGCCACGTCCCCTAAATCTTTTACAGAAGATACCGCTATGCGCTCAAGCCCTACCGCGACAGCTTTCCCTTCTCTTTGAAAGGTTTGCATAATACTGTCAGTGAGAGAGCGCTCTGCATCACGATAGCTCATATAGCCACTGACACCTAGCAAAATAACAATGAGCGCGGTGATAGGTAGTAGAAGTTTTAGTTGTAATTTCATACTGCTCCCATTTTCTGTACGTTATCATCTATAACGTTTTGAGGTTTTATTCAAACACGCTATGCCCAATGCCTACACAAAATACATTTCGCGCAAGCGATGATACAAAATAAAGAATACATTACCAACAAAATATATATCTTTTACACGGTTGAGCAAGGGATTTTGTACAGAAATATCTATGTAAAAAATCTACTGTTATGTATTTGCAAAAAAATTTTCATAATTTTATGGTATGCTGTTTATTTTCAACAACATACCATATAATTAAAAGGCTTGCCTATACAATGCAGCAAGGGTGCTGTCGTCAATTTTACAAGGATTTGTCAAACTGCAGGTATCTTTTTGCGCATTTTGAACCATAGTGGGAATATCTTTTTCGTCAATCTGCGTAGAATATCGCTGTGCCAAAGCTCTAAGATTTGAAGGTATTCCAACATATGCAGATAAAGAACTCATAGCTAATATACAAGCCTGAGCAGCCTCTTCAAGGCTTAGTCCGTCAATATTTCTTCCAAGCAATTGCGCTATAACGGCAAATTTTTTAGGGTTAGATGTAAGGTTATAGTTTTCCACATGCGGCAAAAGAATGGCATTGCACTCACCATGCGGAAGATTATATAATCCGCCCAATTGATGCGCCATGGCGTGTACATACCCTAAACCGGCATTGTTAAATGCCATACCTGCTAAATATTGCGCGTAACACATGCCTTCGCGAGCTTCAAGATTTTTGCCTTGTGTGACAGCGGTGCGTAAATGTTTGCCAATAAGTTTAATAGCTTTTTCAGCACAAGCATCGGTTATAGGAGTAGCAGCCGTAGATACATACGCTTCAACGGCATGAGTTAATGCGTCCATACCCGTTGCTGCTGTTAGCGAAACAGGCATACCAAGCATAAGTATAGGATCATTAATGGCAACATTGGGAGTAAGACGCCAGTCTACAATAGTCATTTTTATCTTGCGTATAGAATCCGTAATAATGCAAAATCGAGTTATTTCCGATGCAGTTCCTGCGGTTGTATTTATAGCAACATATGGAGGAAGCGAATTTGCTGCTTTATTAACACCTTCATAGACGTGTATGCTTTGCCCATTAGCAAGCACAAGACCAATGCCCTTAC
The DNA here is from genome assembly GCA_964371825.1 of uncultured Desulfovibrionaceae bacterium. GTDB lineage: Bacteria > Desulfobacterota > Desulfovibrionia > Desulfovibrionales > Desulfovibrionaceae > CAYJAD01. The sequence continues at coordinate 8,980 of CAYJOQ010000067.1, read as the reverse complement.
CGCAATCGTGCGCTGAACCTCCGCCTAAGGTAATAATACTATCACAATTTTCTTGTTTATATATGCTAATACCTTCACTAACATTTTCATCAGTAGGGTTTGGAATAGTACCATCATAAAGGGCATACATCATGTGTGCCTCGTCCAAAATATCTGTAACTTGCCGTAAAATACCTGAGTTTACGATACCTTTATCGGTAACAATGAGAGGTTTTTTTGCATTAAGATCTCGTATTTTTTTAGGAACTCTTTGAACAGACTGAGCTCCAATAAGAGTAATGGCAGGCATAAAAAAAGGATTAATATTTTCTAAGATAAGCATGAAATCTCCGTAACAATATAATTTTAAAACAAGTTAAAAAAAGAACATAACAAAAAAATACCTAAGCATATCCCTAGGTATTTCGTCAACTGTTATAACAGGCAGTATAAAAGTGTATATAGTTACCTTAGGTTCTTTTTTTGCTCTATTACATATATTTTAATGCACTTTAGCACATAATGTATAATAAAAGTGAATGTCATTCTTTTTTCAATTACGTAGCTGAATTTGAAAAGGCATTACGTACATTTTTGCAAAGCTACGTTTATTCCAAATACTCCTTTGGCGACGCCAAAAGCACATTCTGGCATTTTTTTCTGCGATCATTTTTCTGTATTAAATTTACATTTACAAATACTTATATAGTTTTCAGACTCGACTACTTATATAGATATATCTTGCTAACATTATTCGCTAAAGTCAAAAAATAAATCATTTTTGCATCATTATCCTTGAATTTAAAAAAACATATAACTATTTAAAAAATAAAACTTCTTTGTTTTTCCTTTAAAAATATCGATGCAACATTGCATTAATTGCGGCACATTTTCCCCAAAAAAAATCACCATAGCCCCAAAAGCAATGCAAAAATGCATTATGAAGTCACATATAATGCCATTTTTACTTGTATATGCGCTGTAAGCGTGCTCAAGTATTTTTTAAGAAAGTATTTTTAAGCCCATAATAAAGCCTACGCTTTAAGGTAGTTGTGCAAAAAATAACAATTGATATTTCTGCGTTTTCACGCCATGCAAATGTGCATTGGTATACCTTTTGCTCTAAAACTTATAGTTTAATAACTTTTGAAAAAAGCAAGGTTGGGCATTGCCAATGCTTTGCTAAAAAATGAACACAGTAACTTAAAGTTCAAAAACAGAGGAGTTGTATTTCATGAACAATTCTCAAGGTACGCCACATGCTGAGGAAAGAGCTAATCTCAGTAAAACTATGTCCCCCCTTGCTACTTGGTCCCTTGCCTTTGGGTCAATTATCGGTTGGGGGGCTTTTGTTATGCCAAGTTTACGCTTTCTTCCTCAGTCCGGCCCCTTGGCTGCGTGCATAGGCTTTGCTTTAGGTGGCATTTTACTTATGTTTGTAGCTGTAGCTTATGGAAAAATTGTAGGTAAATATCCCGTAGCAGGTGGTGCATTTGCATATGCTTATGCAGCCTTTGGCTCTACTGCATCCTTTATATGCGGATGGGCCATGGTTCTTGGGTATTTATCTATCATTGCATTAAATGCCACAGCCTTGGTCTTACTAACGCGCTTTCTCATGCCCGGCATTTTAGATTTCGGACATCTATATGTTATTGCCAATTGGGACATTTATTTTGGTGAACTTTTATTCTTAGAATCCGTACTTATACTTTTTGGTATACTTAATATTATAGGTGCTGATGTTATCAGTAAGATTCAAGTAACATTAGCTGTTCTATTAGCCATTGGTGTAGCGGCCTTAACCCTTGGCTCTTTTACAGCAGAAACTACAACACTAAGCAACTTAAACCCACTTTTTGCAGAAAATAAAAGCGTTCTTGCAAGCATTGCTGCCGTAGTGGCTGTTGCTCCTTGGCTCTATGTGGGCTTTGATACTATTCCTCAAGCAGCAGAAGAATTTAACTTCTCAGCAGAAAAAGCTATTAAACTTATGCTTCTTGCCATCACTTGTGGTATTGTTGTGTATGCACTGGTTACCTTAGCCGTAGGCATAGTGCTCCCCTACCCTGACCTTATTAAACTTGATACACCTTGGCACACAGGCTATGTGGCTGATTTAGCCCTTGGTACGTATGGAACCATCTTCTTGGCTATGGCTGTAGTTGCTGGTATTCTTACAGGTATTAATGGATTTTACGTAGCGAGTTCACGTTTGCTTTTCAGCATGGGGCGTGCACATATTCTGCCCACATGGTTCGCCAAAATCGATGAAAAACACAAAACACCCAAAAATGCCCTAATATTTACCATAGCCTTTGTGCTTATTGCACCATTTTTTGGTCGCGAAGTATTAGATTGGGTTGTAAGTATGTCTGCCATTGGAACCATTATTGCGTATCTTTTTGCCTCTTGGGCAGCGTATAAAATACTCTCGCGTGATACTACTGAAAGCCCTTGGATGATCCGTTGTTCTATTTTAGGCTGCATCAGTTCCCTCATTTGTCTTGGCCTGCTTACCCTACCTTTTTCTCCGGCAGTTATCGGAAAAGAGTCTGCGTATGCCTTGGTAGCATGGGTGATACTTGGTGCAATTTTTTATGTTGCACGCTGGAATGATATGCGTAAATTTCCTACTCATGAGCGAGCATATTTGATTTTAGGTGAGTCTGATCTTACAGATTACGTTACTTACCGTAATGAACAAAAATAATTTTTTTAAACGCATATGTATGCATACAATTAAACATTAAAGTAAAAAATTTTCCAAGCATCGAAAGATACACATAGTAAAGCCCCTTTGCCAATAAAGCAGAGGGGCTTTACCTGTTTACGACAATAGTCAAATCTGAAAAACTCTGCTTTTTAGATTCGGCTTATGACAAACCCCACTTTGTGGTGTTTGCGCCGCTATTGTCAGTAAAGCTGCCAAGCGGAAAGGCATGCAAAAAATTATAGAAGAACAATTGTGCAAAACCCTTAATATATTGTGTAACAATGTTATTCATGGGTAATAGAATTTAAATCAATGCGATACCTTTGCGCTTTTCGCACTACGGTAGATTGACTTATTTTAAGTTTCTTGGCAGCTTTATATGTGCTACCAAGTTCACGTAAGGCTGCACCAATCAAATTTTTTTCTAAATGTTCTACCGCTTCTTTAAGGCTTACCCCCACTGCATACTCAGGAAGTGTTTCAATGGGTAGATCTGCTAAAAAATATGACGGTAAATCTTCTTTGCGTATGATGCTGCTTTCACTCATAGTATGAATATATTGTACAAGAGCACGTAATTCTCGAATATTCCCTGGCCAAGAATAGGCTGTAAGCACCGATAACACTGAAGATGCAAAACTTCGCTTACCTTCCTTACCTTCCATAAGTTGCAAAAAATGATATAATAGTTCAGCAATATCCTCAGGTCTTTGACGTAAAGGAGAAATTTTAATGGGAAGAACCCGTAAACGATAAAATAAATCTTGTCTAAAAAGGTTATTTTCCACCATTTCTTCTAAATCTTTATTGGTGGCAGCAATAATACGTACATCGCTTTTTAAAGATTTTGTTCCCCCCACACGCCGAAAAGAATTATCATCTAATACGTGTAAAAGCGTAGCTTGCATAGCTAAAGGCAATTCACCCACTTCATCTAAAAAAAGTGTACCCCCAGCAGCTATTTCAAAAACACCTTTTTTACCATCACGTAATGCCCCTGTAAAAGCTCCTCGTTCATAGCCAAAAAGCTCTGACTCTACCAACTGTGCTGGAATACCACCGCAGTTAAGCGCAATAAAGGGTTTGTCTTTACGGGCACTCATTTCGTGTATGCGTTTAGCCGTTAAGCTTTTACCAGTACCCGTTTCACCAAGAATAAGGCACACAGCATCATTTTGCGCTGCTTTTACCATATTTTGGCGCAAAGCAACCGTAGCATCACTCATACCTACGATACCATAATTATCTAGTGATTCCAGTTTTTCTTTATAGTTTTTATTACTGCGTTCAAGTTCTAGCAAACGAGAATGCATACTTTCAAGTTCTGTAATATCTCGAATAGAAGCAATAACTCGCCATACTTTTCCATGTTCATCAAAAATAGGTGTACTCGTATTCAAGCAGCGTCTACCATTAGCATAATCATCAAACATCGTGACTGTGCGTTTTTCTTCAAGGGCACGCAAGGTTACACAAGCCGTAAATTTGAGCTCCTTCATGGCTTCACTCACATGCCTGCCTACCACATCGGCACTTGTTATGCCAGCAATACGCGCCATAGCATTATTAATGCGCAAGGTAATACCCGAAGAATCAATGACCCATATACCATCGTGCATACAATCTAAAAGCACCGCCTGCTCTCTTTCAAACAAACTCGCATCTGAAATTTGTGTCATACAAATATCCTTTCGCATAGCCAATGCAATATTGCATTAACAATGCATTTTTGCATTATGTATATTCCTGTATATATAGCGTCGCACAAAAAAATCAATGCATTTTTGCATTATTTTATTGAAAAAAAACAGCACACGTGTACACAAACATATTTTCAACACAATAATTACAGTATTTTCAATGTATTATATAGTCATAGATTTTCTTGGTATTTTGTGTTTTCTTGGCACAAACCTTGCTATATTTATCACATGACGATATATGAGTATAGTCATAGTGAATAAAATTATTACTTAGCAACTTTTTTAGGAGAATAACAATGATTATAGGTGTACCAAAAGAAATTAAGGCCAATGAAAATCGCGTTGCCATTACCCCTGCGGGTGTAGCTAGCATGGTACAAAACGGGCACAGTGTTTATATTGAAGCTGGTGCCGGTCTTGGTAGTATGATTACTGACGCTGAATATGTGGCCGTCGGTGCACAAACACTCCCCACAGCTGCAGACGTTTGGGCTAAAGCTCAAATGATTATCAAAGTAAAAGAGCCCCTCCCTTCTGAATATCAATATTTCCGTAAAGATCTCTTGCTCTTCACATATTTACATCTTGCTGCCGAAGAATCTTTGACCAAGGCTTTACTTGACAGCGGCGTTGTTGGCATTGCTTACGAAACTGTACAACCTGACAATGGCTCCTTGCCCTTACTTGCTCCTATGTCTGAAGTTGCTGGGCGTATGTCTGTTATTGTGGGCTCTAACATCCTAGCTAAGCATCATGGCGGTTGCGGCATGCTTCTTGGTGGCGTACCTGGCGTACCTGCTGCTAAAGTTGCCATTATTGGTGGCGGTATCGTAGGTACCAATGCAGCTAAAATGGCCCTTGGCCTTGGCGCACAAGTTACCATTCTTGACAATAATATTGACCGTTTACGCCAATTAGATGACATTTTCTCCATGAACGTTATCACCATGGCTTCCAATAGCCACAATATTGCTACCGCTACGGCTGAGTGCGACCTTCTTGTGGGTGCTGTTCTTATTCCTGGCGCAAAAGCTCCTAAGCTTGTCAGTGAAGAAATGGTAAAAAATATGAAGCCAGGTGCTGCCATTGTTGACGTTGCTATTGACCAAGGTGGCTCTGTGGCTACCATTGACCGCATCACAACACATATGGACCCAACCTATGTAACCCATGATGTAGTGCATTATTCTGTAGCCAACATGCCTGGCGCCATGCCCCGCACATCTACTTTTGCCTTAACCAACGTAACCATGCCTTATGCTGTGCAATTGGCTAATAAAGGTTGGAGAGAAGCTTGCCGTAACGACATAGCTCTTGCTCGTGGTATTAACACAGCTGAAGGCAAGTGCACCTACGCTGCTGTTGCCGAAGCATTTAATCTTCCTTACACTGACGCTCAAAGCCTTTTAGCATAAAGCACATACATAGAGTAAGAAAATAGTACAAAACTCTTACTTTATATCATGATTAATAGGAGGGTTACACGGTAACCCTCCACAAAGATAAACATTATTTCACAATTTTGGAGGCTTCCCATGGATCAAATTGATGCAAAAACCAAAGCTGAACTCATCGCCTTGGACAAAAAACATGTTTGGCACCACTTAACACAACACAAAGTGTATGAAAATGCTGATCCTGCCATTTATGTTAAAGGTGAAGGTATGCGCGTCACCGACATCAATGATAACACTTTCCTTGACGCTGTATCAGGCGGTGTTTGGACAGTAAATGTGGGCTATGGCCGTAAAGAAATTGTAGATGCAATCAGCGCCCAGCTTTTGGAATTTTGTTATTTTGCAAACGGCATAGGTAATATACCTACCATTAAATTTACCGAAAAATTACTCAGTAAAATGCCTGGTTTAAACCGTGTATACTTATCGAACTCCGGCTCAGAAGCCAACGAAAAAGCTTTTAAAATTGTGCGCCAAATTGGTCACTTAAAGCATGGTGGCAAAAAAACTGGCATTCTTTATCGTGCCCGTGATTACCATGGCACAACCATTGCTACCTTAAGTGCCGGCGGACAATTTGAACGCCGCAACCAATATGGTCCTTTCTGCCCAGGCTTTTATGAATTCCCCGATTGTGACCCATATCGCGCAAAATTTGGTCAATGCGATGATCTTGGCAGAAAGCTTGCCCTACAAATGGAAGAAGTTATTCTTTCCGTTGGTGCTGATGAGTTAGGTGCTGTGATTGTAGAGCCCATGACAGCTGGTGGCGGCATTCTTATTCCACCTCCCGGTTACTACGAAACCATACAAGAACTTTGCAAAAAATATGACCTTTTGCTTATTGTAGACGAAGTTGTTTGTGGTCTTGGTCGTACAGGTAAATGGTTTGGCTACCAGCACTTTGGTCTCCAACCTGACATTGTTACCATGGCAAAAGGTGTTGCTAGTGGCTATGCAGCCATTTCCTGCACCGTAACCACTGAAGCTGTTTTCCAAGATTTTGTTAATGACCCTACAGACCCTGATGCCTTCTTCCGCGACATCAGCACCTTTGGTGGTTGCACCGCAGGTCCTACCGCTGGTCTTGTGAACATGGAAATTATAGAACGTGAAAATCTTGTAGAAAACGCTGGCGCCATGGGTGACTACCTCTTAGAAGGTTTACGCAAGCTTATGGATACACATCCGTCAATAGGCGATGTACGCGGTAAGGGCTTATTTGCTGGTATTGAGCTTGTTAAAGACCGCACCACAAAAGAACCTGTTAGCGATGCGTTTGCAACCCAAGTAGTGGGCGCAGCTAAGATGGAAGGTGGCGTTCTTATTGGTAAAACCACACGCTCTTTCCGTGAACTAAACAATACTTTAAACCTCTGCCCTGCTCTCATTGCCACAAAGAGCGACATTGATGCAATCATCGCAGGCATTGACAAAGCTCTCACAACAGTAGAAGATAAGTTTGGCATGTAAAACGTTAATAAACGTATAAATTCAGAATCACTTTAAAGCTCCGTCTTTGGACGGAGCATTTTTCAGAGGAAATTCCATGTTTTATACCTACAATTCGGTAAATAAAATTGTGTATGGTCCAGGTGTAGTGTCTCAAACAGGTGAAATGGCCAAAAACCTTGGTGTAACGAGAGCCATTATTGTTACCGATCCAAGCCTTGCAGCCTTAGGTTTACATGAGCCTGTAGTTGCCTCACTTGAAAGTGCCAATATTGCTCATTGTCTGTTTTCAGAAGCTGAACTTGAGCCTTCTACCGACTCCATTGCTGCTATTGCCAAACAAGCACTTGAATTTAAAGCTGAATTAGTTATTGGCCTTGGCGGTGGTTCTGCCCTAGACAGCGCCAAAGCTGCCTGTGTGCTCCTTACCAATGAAGGCCCCATCGAAAAATATTTCGGTGTGAATAATGTTCCCAATCCTTGTGCACCAGCTTTTTACATTCCAACTACCGCAGGAACTGGCAGTGAAGTAACCTCTATTTCTGTTTTGGCAGATAAAGCCAGTGGAGCTAAAATTGGTGTAGTTAGTGACTATATGTATGCCAAGGCCGTTATTCTTGATCCTGAGTTAACTACAGGACTTCCTCCACATGTTACTGCCATGACTGGTGTAGATGCCTTTGTACACGCCATGGAATCCTTTGTAGGTAAGGCTGCAACTCCCTTTACTGATGCATTAAACTTACAAGCCATGAAGCTTATTGCACGCAGCATTCGCCGCGCCTATGTGAACGGTCAAGATTTAACCGCTCGTACCGATATGCTTTATGCTTCTTGTCTTGCAGGTATTGGTTTTTCCAATACCCAAAATGGTATCATTCACGCTGTAGGAACGGCTGTACCACGCGTATATAACCTACCTCATGGTTTGCTTATGGCTTGTCTATCACCTATGTGCATGGAATATAACCTTATGGCTAATCCTGAAAAATACGCACAAATTGCTGAAATTTTAGGCGGAGAATACCATCCAGACCCCTTAACTATGGCTCGTCAAGCTCCTGAACTTATGAGTGAGCTTTTGCAAGACTTAAACATTAAAGAAGGCCTTGCTCCTTATGGCGTAAAAGAAGAAGACTTAGAAGGCATTGCCACTCGTGCTGTTGGCGCTGCCCGTCTTATGGGTAATAACCCACGCCCAGGTACTGTAAAGCAAGTACACGAATTACTCATAGCTAATCACGGCTAATAGTGACGTTATGAATAATACTTCTCTACAACTACGTATACGCATAGTGTGGAGTTTATAGAAAGACATCAATAAGACCTTAGGGGGCAGCTTTGAATAAAGCCGCCCCCTTTTATTGTGGAAAAGAAAACCTCCCGCTAGGCGGGAGGTTCTAAAAAGCTTACAGCTATAAGTCAGTAGATAAAACTCCTTTTGATTTGTAAAATAGACTTGCGGCCTGACAACTGCACGTCAACAAATCAAAAGGAGGTTAGCCAAAATGGCTTAATATGTTTTAGAGCGGTAATTATGAATGTGAAGAGATTGTTTTCGTTTGTGGTCCAAAAGGCATGGATTGCCACGGAAAAGGGCTAGAAGTTTTGTCTTCGTATATAATATATTGCAGCCCTTTTCCTCGCAATGACCTTGAGCTACGAACGCAGTA
>CAYJOQ010000066.1:0-12682 GCA_964371825.1 uncultured Desulfovibrionaceae bacterium | reverse complement strand
CTTTGGGGAGGGGGCGGAAAATCTTTTTGGCGGTAGCAAAAGTTTTACGCCCCCTCCCCAAGAAAAGTAGCTACAGAAGAGCACCTTATGTACCCTGTTTGGAACCTTCTTCCACGTCGACTCCTTCAGGGGGGGTAAAATCAAAGGTATTTTTAGATAACGTTACATTTGTTTCGATGCTGGTAAAGGCTAGTTCATTGGTGTTGCCATAAAAATCTGTAATTCGAGCTTTTCGTATAAGCTTAGTTTTATCATCTACCCAAATACGTGCTTCTACCATATCTGGGGTTGGTTCATGTGGAAAAAGGTCAAGTATGGTAAGGTGTGCAGTGTCTTTTTCGCCTTGCCCTAGGTTTTGCACACTAAAATCTTTATTAAGCTGTGCTTGCCCTGTGATTACTTCGATAAGCGCTTGTGACCCTTGCACAAGATCTTTCGTGTATCTATAGGCCACTTCTTCTTCGGGTAGGTAGTTCCAAATTTCTTTATCGTTTATAACTAAGAGCTCAGCATGGGGAGTTTTGGTTTCCCAACGTACAGAAAGAGGCTTTTGAAAAAGTAATTCTCCTTGCCTTTGCTGTACTGCGCCGCTTTCTCTATGCACAAGACTTTGAGTAAATTGCGTTTTCATGTTGCTGATAGTTTGATATTTTTTTTGAATTTCTGACTCAAGAGTATTAGCTTGAGCGGGCATGGCTAATAAGAGTAAACAAATGACTATATAGAGGGTACGCATAATTTCTCCTTAAAGTACCATGTACATAGAACAAAAATATTCTATATATACTAATATTTTTAACAGACTTTACGTTTTTTCGGCGACAGGATAACGCCCGCAGCAAAAGTCTCCTTCGGGACAAATTTTTGTGCGTTCACAAGGTGCGCCGGCAAGCATAAATACTTCCGGTAAAATATCTTTACAAATTTTAAGCATATCTTGAGCTACTTGTCGAATTTCCCATTGTGCGCGGGTGCAACAGCGATGCGCAAAAAAGTTTATAAGGGCACGGCAATTCATGCTTACAACTATACGGGTTTCTGCAGCTTGCGGCAATACAAAGCGAGCATCTTCATTAGCTTTTGCACCGCGCCCTGCTTCTTCAAGGATGGTACGAATATCTCTGTAGGCTGCACCCATTTCTTGCATGAAACGTTCATACCGTGCTAAGGCTTGAGGATTTTGGGCTATGGCGGGCGGCAATATGTAATTACATTGCGAGCCGTCTACATAACGCTGGCTTTGCTGCGAATAGGAGGCTATGCGATGGCGCACTAATTGATGCGATAATGCGCGAGAAATGCCTTCAATGGCAAAGGTAAAGCTTACGTGCTCAATGGGGCTGGCATGCCCTGAGGCTACGATTTTTTGCACAAGAGCGGCTTGTTTTTCCTTGCTGATACCGTCTTCATGAAGTTCAAGCCACATATCGCCTACAAAGCCGGGATAATAACATTGCCTACACGCCGTATATATTACTGATAGGGGCTGCGGTGTATGACTTAATAAAACAACTCGCGATGTAACAACTGCCATATATATACCTTTACACATATGCATTATATAACATATGGATGAAGAATGTAGTGCTTTTTTGCACTACATCCATTAAGAATTAGTGAGCAAGAGCTTCATATGCTCATAGGCCTTACCAGTAGCCATGCGCCCACGTGAAGTACGCTTTAAAAAGCCACACTGAATGAGATACGGCTCATAAATATCTTCAATGGTACGCACCTCTTCAGAACAAGCCACAGCCAAAGTTTTTATGCCTACAGGGCCACCGTCATAGACTTTGATGAGAACGCTTAAAAGCTTTCTATCCATTTGATCAAGGCCGTGCAAATCTACGTCCATACGTTCCATGGCCTTTGCGGCCTGCTCTTCGGTGATACTACTATCGCCATGCATAAGAGCAAAATCTCTTACTCTGCGTAAAAGCCTGTTAGCTATACGCGGCGTACCTCTGGCTCTACGGCCAATTTCTAAAGCTCCTTCAGGGGTAATGGGCACATCTAAGATGCCTGCGGTACGATGGACTATTTTTGCCAATTCCTGAGGAGTATAAAATTCAAGCCTTGCCACAATACCAAAACGATCGCGTAAGGGAGAAGAAAGCATACCCATACGCGTGGTAGCTCCCACAAGAGTAAAAGGCTCAAGATCAATTTTTACTGTGCGTGCGGCAGGGCCTTGGCCAATGACAAGATCAAGCTTAAAATCTTCCATGGCAGGATATAGCACTTCTTCCACGGTGATGGGCATACGATGAATTTCGTCTACAAACAAAATATCGTGGCGAGAAAGATTCGTTAAGATGGCGGCAAGGTCACCACTACGTTCAAGCACAGGTCCGGAAGTACATATAATATTTACACCCATTTCTGCAGCAATAATTTGCGCAAGGGTAGTTTTGCCAAGGCCTGGATTACCGCAAAAAAGAGTATGGTCAAGGGCTTTGCCGCGCCCTTTTGCTGCGCCAATATAGACGCGTAAATTTGCCCTTAACTCTTCTTGCCCAATAAAATCACTTAAGGTGCGAGGCCTCACAGATTCTTCAGCACCAGAGGAAGTATCTATTGGTGCGTTCTGTAGAGCTGCTTCAGCTTTGGCAAAGGCTGCGCGTTCAGCTTCGGTTAATGCTTCATCTGCATTTAGCTTATGGGACTTTGCATCACCAAAAACATCCATGGCTGTTATATTGGGGGGCATTGTATTTTTATGTGACATGCATAATCTCTAATTATTCTTAGCAAGGCCCTTTAAAGCAGCCCGCAAAGCACCAGAAACATCTAAGTCTGGCTCTTGCTGTAAAATGGATCGTACAAGAGGGGCGGCTTCATCTTCGGTGTATCCTAGGTTTGCTAGGCCGTCTAACACGTCACGCAACACGGTGCCTGCTGAAGGTATGACCCCAAGGGTATCGGAAATATCTTCCACTTTAAGTTTATATTTTAACTCTAAAAAAACATGCTGAGCTGTTTTTTTTCCAATGCCAGAAACACGCGTTAGGCCTATTACATCATCTTCAAGTACTAGGCGGCGCAAATCATCCGGCCGATAAAGGGACAAAATACCTAAAGCTGTGCGTGCTCCTACCTTAGAAATGCTGATGAGCACCTCAAAGGTTTGTCGTTCATCCCATGTTTCAAATCCATAGAGTTCTTGAGCATCTTCACGCACTTGCATACTGGTATAAAATGATACAAATTCACCGCGCGCAGGCAAATGACTGAGAGTATGATTGGGCAAGGAGATGGCATAGCCAATGCCGCTTTCGGTCATAACAACACAAGAACTCCCCCATTGCTGCGCTAGCCTTCCTTCTACGTGGGCTATCATGCTTTATCCTCCAATGGACACCATCTTTTTTTTCGCCACAGCCACTGTTTGACGAGCTTTTAACAGCGCTTCTCCAAGGGGTTTTTCTTGAATGGCATCAATCATAACTTTTTGTATGCTGTGTTGCATTTGCTCGGTATTTAGCGCTGGGTTACGCACAATATCTCGTATGGTATATTCTGTATCTGCAAAAAGGCAAGTACGCACAAAGCCATCACAAGTAATGCGTATTCTATTGCAAATATTACAAAAATGATTAGATATAGCCGTTATGACTCCCACGCGCCCCGCACCACCTGCAAGAGAATACATGGTGGCAGGGCCAGACAAAGCCGCTTCCTTTACCACTTGTTCGCTGCTCTCTACATAGGGACTTAGCTTTGCATAACGTTCTGCTGCGTGTAGTATATCTGCCGCAGGCAAAAAAACAGCTGGGTCCCATACGGTGCCACTGCCCATGGGCATAAATTCAATAAAGCGCACATCTACAGGGTACTTCATGGCAAAGGCTACAAAATGCTCCATTTCCACATCAGTAATCCCTCGCATGGCCACAGCATTCAACTTGATGCGTATGCCAGCATCCATAAGCGCATCTATGGCTTCACGCACTTTATGTAGTGCATCTTGTCCGCTAATGCGCGCAAAGGTTGTGGGCACAAAGGAGTCCAAAGAAATATTCACGGCACGAACACCAATATCTTTTAATGCACGCACATGAGGGTGTACCAAGGTGGCATTGGTTGTGATATGTACATCCACATGGGGATGATTTTTACGCAACATTTCCATAAAGGAAACAACACCCTTTCGAGCAAATGGTTCACCGCCCGTAATACGAATCTTTTCCACACCTATGTCGACAGCAGCCTTGGCAATAATGAGCATTTCTTCATATCGCAACACATCACTATGGCTTATGGATTGCCAATCGTCATGGCTACGACAATATGCACAGCGCAAATTACAGCGGTCAGTCACCGAAAGGCGCAGATAACGCACCTTACGTCCATGCATATCTGTCATTACATTTGCATACTCAGAAGTCAATACGCGCATCCTTTCTCTATTCACACACTACTAAGGCATGCATCAAAAGCATATTCTAACACATAAAGGCAGCGTGAATTTTTCAATGGACTATCTCAAAAGAATAATTATTATTTGCATAGTTTACGACAATACACAATATGTAACGCGTAAACAAAGAACATATCTATTGACTACGCTCGTAACCTGGCAAAACAAAGGTAGATGATTCTGCCTGTCCTTGCCCCTTTGGACAGTTACTTTGCAAATAGCAAATTTCACAGCCACCCTTAAAGGGATAATGCGTAACCACTCCAAAACGTCGCGTAAGACTTGGTCCATCATCCTTATAGGGCATGCCAAGCTCTTCTAAGGCATGACGCAAAGCGTCGGTGGGGCGAGGAGCAGGAGCACAGCCAGCATCTTCAACTTCTGGTAAAATACTGTGTACAGCTCCCATACAAAGCGTTTGTGCCAAACTATTATCTAGATATGCCTGTGATGGAGATTCAGCCCATGCCGTATCAATGGCTTCTTCTACTTCTTCAGGAAGCCATACCACAAGGTAGGTAATTTTTCCTGTATTTACAGTATGCACTTGTAATTGGCTTGACCACTCTTCCCAAAGGGTCACACAGCGCTCAAGAATTTGGCCGCCCATGCGCGTTTCTTGGCTATTGCGCATAATAAGTTCAATATCAAAATAAGGAGTAATTTCCATTTTTTCTGCAGTAAATGTGCTCATTTTTATTCCAAAAAGTAAAATAAGGTTATTTTGAATAAGGTTTTTGCATAGCTCATAAGCCACACATAGACATACAAGAAACCTTGCACGCCCACACCTTAACGTCAGTAATTTCTTAAACACTCTATTTTGTCGCAAGCTGCTCATAAGGTCAAGAAAACCTTTCATTCATACCCATTTTTATTGTTTTGATATGCATAGTATTTTCAGCTATGCCATTATATGGCTTAACAGACTGTTAACAAACGATAGATGCCCATTTTTTACACAGCAAAAAAAATTTTGACAAATCTTTAGTAAAGCCTTACCCAAGTACACTTTAATGCTTATTTTGTAGTATTAGTGGGAAAATACACTCCATATACTTTGGCATCGCATCATAGTTCTTTATTCATAAGATGCTCCTTCGTATTTCCCAAGAACAGAAGGTATAGATATGCACACTCGCGAAGAATTAACATCCATAAAAAATCTCGCCGACCCTCAAAGACGGATGATATATATTACAGAGCCTTACACCTCTATGGTTGAAGATGCAATGATGTTATCAGAAGAAGCAGCAAGAGCTACAGTGGAACGCAGCGCAGAAGAAGCCGCACTCTTATACAATATTGCTGCGCGTGATAGCATATACGCACAAAATAAAAATGTTCCAGAAATCCAAGTTGGTAGCATAATTGCTTATGTTAGCTAAACAAGCAAAAATAAATACCAGCACACAGTACATGAACCACCGCAAAAAGCATTCATGACAACAGATTAAACAATAATTCTTTTCATATAATGCTACAGTTACCTGTCAATAACACTAAATAATATTCACGTGAACATATGATAAAAGGAAAAACCCATGTCTCAAGATACTAAATTTCCAACACGCATCCGTTATGAATACGAACAAGACAAACATGCCCGCTTACAAACTGCGCACGGCGTTTGGGGTGGCATTAATACTCAGGGTGAAATTGAGTTAAATTTCTATATAGAAAGCGACAAAATACCCCCTTTTTCAGAGCGCATCATTAGCTCTGACGGTAACCTTGGGCACGAAATGGCTCCCTTTGATGACGATGTAAGGAGTATTACGCGCGTTATTCATTCACGAATTTTATTAAATTATACCACAGCTCGCGCTGTTCACGAATGGCTTGAGGACAAACTCGAAACCCTTGAACTAGACGAATCAGACTTGCTTTTAGATGATAATACAGGAATAGAACAATAGATGAATAAAAATTTTCACATACTCACCTTTGGTTGCCAAATGAATGTTAATGATTCTGATTGGCTTGCACGAGCCCTTGAACAACGAGGATTTACGGCAACCCCCTTGGCAGAATCTACGGTGGTGATTTTAAATACGTGTTCTGTGCGCGAAAAACCAGAACAAAAAGTCTATAATACCCTGCGTAAAGTGCGCCAAGAAACACAAGGCACAGCTGGAGCCTTTGCTGTGGTTGCTGGCTGTGTCGGACAACAGATAGGCACCAAGTTTTTTGATTTATTCCCAGAGGTGCGCCTTGTTAGCGGTGGTGACGCCATGGCTGATATTCCTGCAGCCATAGAAAAATTGTTTGCTGAACCAAATCTTAAAATCTCACTCATAGATTTTTCAGAAACCTATGCAGAACGCAATCTGGAACTAGGGCAAACACAAGCACCACCCACTTCGTATGTAAATATTATGCAAGGCTGCGATAATTTTTGCGCCTATTGTATTGTTCCGTATACCAGAGGCAGACAAAAATCACGAGAAAGCAAAGCCATTATTGACGAATGCCGTACTCTCCTTGAACATGGCAGCAAAGAAATTTGCTTACTCGGACAAAATGTTAACTCTTTTGGTCAAGATGCATCAGGCGATGGTACAAGCTTTGCCCAATTACTCTATGCCATAGCAGATTTACCAGGCCTTGAGCGTTTGCGCTTTATGACGCCACACCCCAAGGATTTTTTAACTGACGTTGTACGTGCTTTTGCAGAGATAGAAAAACTTTGCCCTCACATACACCTCCCCTTGCAAGCTGGATCAGATGCAATATTGCATGCCATGGGTCGCAAATATACCCGCAAACGCTTTTTAGAAATAGTGCAAAACCTTCGCCAAGTACGTAATGATATAAGTTTTAGCTCTGATATTATTGTAGGTTTTCCTGGTGAAAGTGAAGAAGATTTTTTGCAAACACTCTCTATGCTCCAAGAGGTTAATTTTAGAGCTTCGTTTTCTTTTTGTTATTCTGACAGGCCAGGTACCAAGGCCTCCTTGCTTAAGGATAAAATTTCCCAAGAAATTAAGCTTGAGCGATTACATCGCTTACAAACAAAACAAGATGACCTTGCCGCAACGTGGCTTAAAAAACGCGTAGGACAAGAAACTGTCTTATTACTTGAACAGAAAAGTAAAAAAAATGACGAACAAGAAACCAATACTTGGTGGCAAGGCCGTGACCCATACGGAGCCACAGTAAATATTGCTTTACAGCCTCATGAAGGCAAAGCTGGCGTACTTATACCAGCAAAAATTATACACGCCAAAAAACATACTTTGATTGGCGAAAAAATAAGTAAAGAGTAGGTAATCTATGGTAATTATGCGTGTTGTTGGTTTAAGTTTAGATAATACAGCCAAAACTCCCATTGTGCTTTTGCAAGCCATGAAGGAGGATATGGCCTTGCCCATTTGGATTGGCGCCATGGAAGCTATGAGCATTTCTCTTGCTCTTAGTGAACAAAGTATATCTCGCCCCCTTACCCATGATTTACTCTTACATGTTATCGACAATTTAAATGCACGCCTTTTTGCTGTAGAAATACATGACTTCATTGACGGAATATTTTATGCCGACCTTATAGTACACAAGGGTGAAGAAATTATTCGCATTGACTGCCGCCCTTCTGATGCCATTGCACTTGCCATAAAAATTCCTGTTCCCATAGCCGTACATCGTGAAGTTTTACAAAAGGCAGAAAGCGCAAATCAACGGCAAGACACTGTGAATTTCCAACCATTTCCTGAGTCAAAACCATCTTTTACTGAAGAAACAAAACACGTTTCACTTGTAAGAGAGGAAGAAGAGCCAAAAAAAGAACTTGAAGAAAAACCTCAAGTTCCAAAGTTTACCAAACATATAACCATTCAAAAACCTGCAAGGAAAAATGTGCACATTGTAACGAATACTATGGAAAATAAAGAAGAAAAAGAACTCATCAAATTGTTGCACTCCCTTGAACCTGCGTCATCGCGTAAGATGTAATATTTACAATAACAGCAAGGAGAAATAGCCAGTATACGTATTTTCTTTAAACTTTCCCTAAAGAAAGTCCCCCATATGTCGATATTTAATCGTAGAAACACATGAAGACTCCTGTAAAATTCATTACACGGAGACTTTTAAGGCATTAACATTCGTTAGTGCGATCAAAAATCAAGAGTATTGGCGGCATTGACACTGCGTTAAAAAATTGATTTTTGTGCCTTTAGTCCTGCATTGCAGTTTTTTATTTTTAATCTTTTTGCACGTTTATAAAATTGCACGCAAAAATACTTATGCAGGACTCATACATTAGATAAGAACTTGCAGCGAATATGGGGTTAATACTATGCTAAATTTCCACAGCTTTAAAAAAATAAATACGTTGTTTAGTCAGGGAAAGACTCAAGATGCCTTGCATGAGCTTATGCACATTCAAGCAAAACATATAGCCTTACATGAAACTGTAGAAAGCTTAAGAGCCCGTATAGCAGAGTTAGAAGATATTATTTTACTTTCTAAGGCATTGCATTTTGATAACGAATTTTATTGGCTAAAATTTAAAAGTGGTACACAAGGACCTTTTTGCCCCACATGCTACCAGCGCGAAGGCGCATTTTATCGCTTGGAAGACAATAAGGAATTTTATTTTTGCACCTATTGTGGCACAGAATTTTTTCTTACTGCAAAAGCCGTTGGAGATACACAAGAAAATAAAGATTTGTGCAATATAAAGCCACAAGCCCATGAGAATACGCTTGAACTTAACAGTAAAAATACACGCGGAACTAAACAGGCAAAGGTAATTCCTTTTACTACTAAATCATTCTAAGAATATAGTATGTACAAAGCACAGAATCATACAAAAGGACTGAAATTTGCGAAAATCATCGCACTTTGGCGGCATATTTGCGCCTCTTACCCAATATCCAGGGGCCAATTATGGTCATCTATGGGCGCAAAAAAAGTATGATACCCCCTTTGCACCCAAAAAACCCGCATCCCCCATCAACCCTCAAACAATTTTTGTCCGCACAAGGGCTCCTATGCAATCAGTACCCATGCACAATTTTCGTTCTGCCCTCTTACTTGTAGAGGTAGGCAGTGCGTCAAATCTTGACAAACAAGCATTGCGTGAAGCTGGCATAGAGCAAATACATACAGTCAGCTCGGGAGTACAAGCTGTACACATACTTCTTGATCAATTACCCCATGAACAGACAATAACAGACGATTCTCTTGCGCAACCACATCGCGCTACCCCTTGTATAGACGTTCTTTTTTGTTACGCTCGCTGCGAAGATATGTCTGCAAGCGCCTTTGTTGAGCTTATACGCTTACATCCAACACTTGGTAAGCTTCCCATAATACTTTTAGCCAAAAATCAAGCAGAAGCTGAGCTTTTGCAAACTATGGAAGCTGACTTTCAAGGCCTTATAGTTCGTCCTTACACCATAGAATCATTACAAAAACAAATTTATATTTTTGGGCACAATACTGTTTTACCGGCAAATAATGCTACAGAAGCAGATTTTATGACCTCCTTGCTGCGCTATGAAAATGCTCAAAATAGTGATGGAAAAGCAGAGTTTCACTTTCAAGAAGCTCTACGACAGCTACAAGAAAAATCTTTTGATACGGCCATAAGTAGCTTTAAAAAAACACTCTACCATGGACAATACAAGGGAGAAGCTGAAGTTGGTCTTGCAGCGGCTTATCGTTCCAAGAATGAGCTTGCCGCCTATCGCTATTATATGCACGAAGCCACCCTTACCTTCATTCGCGCAGGCAAGTGGGATAAAGCCAAAATAGCCTTTGAAAAACTTGTGCCTCTCATGCCTTCAGCTGCACAGATTTTTGTCCATAGAGCACAGCATCTCATTAGGGCGCAAAATTACGAACTAGCGGCACAAACTCTGCTAGCTGCGCCAAATTTTGCAGATTTTGTTCAGCTAAAAAGCACAACCCTTGGCATTGCCAAGGCTTGTTTATATACCGAAAATCCCCCTTTTACCGTTGAGCAAGTTATTAAGGCTTTCACTGATGCATCATTAAAACCCATAGTCTCAAGCCTACGCCAAAGCCTTGGTAAAGCTCAAGAGCAGTATGATACAAGCATGCGCTCAAAGCGTGAAGCTCGCCAAAAACAAAAAGAAAAGGCTTTACGCATACAAAAAAAAGCCGTGCCTTCTATGGAAAATACAGCTAAAATACATGCCCTTTCTGAAAGTTTGCCGGGAGAGCCTTCATTGCTCAATGATGTAGTAAAGAAAAGCAAAAAAGAAATTGAAAAAAAATCGCCTGAAAATACAGCTATCATTGCTCCTTTACAAGAACATGAAGCCGACACCAAAGCCCTTGCAGCCTTCCCTAAATTGCAAGAAATGGCCTCTGTTATTAAAGTAACATTAAAACTTATGAAATAATATATACATAATTAAAAAAGTCCACGCTGAATAACACGTTTTCACGCATTTTTCAGAAAGGCACGCCCACTCCAAATACTCCTTTAGGGCCGCCAGAAGCAAGTGCTGGCTTATTTTACGTGGCGCGAAATTTTTCTTACAGAAAAATTTCGTTAGTCGGCACTTAAAAAACAAATGCGCTAGTGGCAAAAACTTGCCGAAAAAGTCGTATTTTATGCTTGGCTTTTGGCAATTTTTCTAGGTTAACCCTTGCATATTAAGTGTACAACTATAGATAGTTGTATAGTTTTTTAGTGCCGACTATCTATGAATTTTATCCCAAATACTATCTGCATTTTGTCTTTGTAAATGCATTACCCTGAGTAAATAACATACCGCACCAAAGGCTAAAGCTACAATAAAGGCAATCCAAAAGCCAGCCGGCCCCATGGGCTCTACTAGTAATGAAGTACGACTGAGTATATAACCAAGTGGAAAGCCAATAATCCAATAACAGATAAAACCCATAATAAAAATAAAGGTAGTGTCGTTATAACCACGCAAAACACCCACACTCACTATTTGCGTTGTGTCTACTACTTGGTACATAGCTGCGTATAAAAGTAAGGTGGCGGTAAGCTCCACAACGGCACCTTCATCATTATAAATATACGGTATTTCTTGCCGTAAGAAAAATATCATCACTGCACTTAAGAAAGATAAAATAAAACCAAGAGTTAAGGCTGTCCAAGCCGTTATGCGTGCATGAATAAATTGCCTTGCCCCAAGGCAGTAGCCAACCCTTATGGTACAAGTCATGGCAATGGATAAGGGCAAAATAAAAAGAACATGACTGACATTCATAGCCACTTGATGCCCAGCTACGGCTACAGTGCCAAGGGGCGCAAGCGCAAGAGCTGATACGGCAAAAAGTGACACCTCAAAAACAACAGCCAAAGCACTTGGCGTACCAATTCGAAAAATACGAAAAACGTCATGCCAAGAAATGCGCGGTATTGTATCAACTTTCACAAATATAGGTTTGAACAAATCACCTAAGGCCATGATGGTAGCGTCTTTGCGTACAAAAAAAACCATACACACCCCCATAACCCAAAAACATAATGCCGTTGCCACACCGCAGCCCACAGCGCCCATGGCAGGCAAACCAAACTTACCATATATAAATATATAATTCACAGGAATATTTAGCAAAAGAGCAAAGAGAGAAATAACCATGGCTGGTCGTGTGCGTGAAAATCCTTCTAACATACCTCGTATATTTATAAAAAGATAAAACCCTGGTAAACCCCAAAGCACAGCGCGCAAATACCCCCCAGCAAGAGTAGCTAAATGTTCTTCAAGGCCAAAAGACTCCATCATGGTCGACAGCACAAAAAAGATACACATAATGGGCACAGACATAAAAAAAGCACACCATAACCCTTGTCGTAGTAAATGCGGTACTTCAGTTGACCTATTTTCACCTACGAGCTGCGCACAGAGTGGCGTCATAGCTAGCAAAACCCCTACGCCAAAAAGAGATAAGGGATTCCAAATAGAAGAAGCCACAGCCACAGCAGCCATATCCACAGCGCTTGATTGGCCTGTCATGATCGTGTCTACAACGCTCATACCCACACCGGAAAGCTGCGCCACATATACCGGAATACCTAATCGAATAAGGCGCATGGCTTCTGTGGGAGAAAAAAAACGAGAAGAGAATTTACGCATATTGTTCTTTTATAAATAATTATTACATTGTTACTGTATCAGCAGAAAAAATACACAATACATAGAGGCTGTTAAAAATACAGCGCGTTTGTCAATATCAAAAAACACACAAACCTATTGTATGATTCTCAAAAGAGCATTTCAAGACTCCTGCACAATTCATTGTGCGGAGTTTTTT
>CAYJOQ010000065.1:0-12935 GCA_964371825.1 uncultured Desulfovibrionaceae bacterium | reverse complement strand
CTAGGTTGCCCCTTACATATTAAGTATACAATTACAAATAGTTGTTTGGTTTTTCGGTGCTGACTATTATAAAAAATTTTTGCTTTTCTGAAAAATGGCCTAGGCAAAGGAGAGCTTTTCATGACATCGCCACTTTCTGTAGTAGAAAATATTCACGTATTTAAAAAATTACCCCTACCTACACTTGAAGCCATAAGCGCTGTTGCCCAAATGCGTGAATGTGTTGTGGGTGAGGCGTTATTTACTGAAGGGCAAGATCCCGAAGGAATATTTGTGCTATATGAAGGCTTTGCTAAGGTTGTTCGCATAACCAATGAAGGGCGTGAGGTGCTTATTTTCTTGGTACGCCCAGGGCATATGGTGGGTGAGGGAGCTGTTTTTCAAAATAGCTCACACCCTGCAACGGCGCTAGTCATAAAAAAAGTTCGCGCGCTCTTTATACCCTTTGCTGCATGTCATGTATTGGTGGCACAACATACATCCTTTGCTATGCGTATGCTTTCAGTTCTTGCCACACGTCAGCGCATGTTTGTGCATAAAATAGTAGCTCAAGGCGAACGTAATGCTACAATGCGGGTAGCTGGATATATTCGTCATCGCAGTGCGCAAGAAGGGGCTAGTTCTTCTGTATCTTTTCACGTTTCGCGCGAAGATTTGGCAAACATGCTTGGCCTTGCAAGAGAAACTGTCTCACGGCAGCTTTCTTTGCTTGCCGAAAGTGGTGCTATAGAGCTTGAGGGACGAAGGGTGTATATAGTTGATGCGAACTTATTAAAAATAAAGGCTGAAGGTGGATAAAATACTAATCAGTCAGCACTGAAAAACAGCTTCTTTGTATGACAAAAAACACCAAGAGTGCGCATTCTATGCTCGTGCTTCTGGTGATTTTTTCATTTTGTTTGTTGCTATAAAAATAACATTTCAATTTATTATTTGTTTTTGGTGTGGCTGTATTATTGATTAAACGTCTACCTGTTATACTTAATACAGACCGTGTTTTTTTACTAATTCATAAAAGTGGCCGCGTGAAACACCAGCAAGTTGTGCACTTTTGCGTATATCTCCTTTTGTTTGTTCTAAAATTTTATGCACATAATGTAATTCTGCTTGCTGCTTCCATAATTTCAAAGAAGGAAGGTTTTTTGTATTGTCATTACAAAGATAAGGCATGGCTGCATCATACTCTGTCTTTACGGCTTTTGTGTTGCGTTGGCGCTCTTCAGTTAAGGCAAGACGAATGTAGGTGGGAAGGTGCACCGGAAAAAGAATTTCTTCATCCTTGGCGGCAAGGCAGGCTCGCTCAATACTATGAAACAATTCTCGCACATTTCCAGGCCAAGTATAGCTTTGTAAAGCTTCAATACAATTAAGGCTTAAGGCCTTAATGGGCTGCATATGTTTTTTGCAAAATTGCTGTATACAGTGGTTTGCAAGGGGGATAATATCTTCTTTTCGTTGGCGTAATGGAGGAATGCGAATAGTCATTCCTTGTAATCTATAGAGTAAATCTGCTCGAAAAAGCCCATTTTTTTCAAGTGTTGCCGGATCTTTGTTGGTGGCAGCCACAAGGCGAAAATCGCTAGATATTTCTTCAATGCTGCCAAGAGGGCGAAAGCGCTTAACTTCTAAGGCGCGCAAAAATGTTTTTTGCATAGTCAGGGGAAGTTCCCCCACTTCATCTAAGAAAAGTGTACTTAAATGCGCTGTGCGTAGTAATCCTTCTTGATGAGTATTTGCCCCGGTAAATGCTCCGCGAACATGGCCGAAAAGTTGACTCTCTATAAGGTTTTCAGCAAGGGCTGCACAGTCAACGGTGATTAAATTTTCCTCTGCTCTGGGAGAATTTTCGTGTAAAATTTTTGCAAAAAGCTCTTTGCCAACACCACTTTCACCTAAGAGCAAAACATTTACTGTGCTCAAACACGCTTCTTGCAGACGTTCAAGCGCTATAGTTAATGCGTGGCTTGAGCCTATGAGATTATTGCGTTGTAAACTTAAACCAAAGGTATTTGGATTGCGCCTTTTGCCATGGGAAAGAGTGTGTTGTACTGTGAGTTCAAGGAGTTTTTTGGGTATTGGTTTTAGAAAAAAATCATACGCGCCAGCTCGCAAGCACAGTTCAGCAAAACATTGGGGCGATGAATTTTGGCCTAAAAAATCATAATTTGTAGCATCATCATTATTAATAAACGTGGTATTTGCAGCAAAAACTATGAGTGGTATATGTGGAAATATGGAAAGAATGTCTTTAATACCTTGGAGCTGTTCCTTGGTATTTGCTTCCATATCAACAAAAATCATATGTATACTTGCGGAAGTTTCTTTTTTTTGCGCGTGTTTTCGTAGAACTTCAAGAGCATCGGCTATATGTGTATGCTTAAGAATATCTAAAGGCATCTTTATGTGTAAATTGTGGAAGGCAGTATTTATGCTAGAACATTGTGTTATCAGCAAGATTTTTACCATCTGACCATCCTCAAATATGTAAGGTTTTCTCAGCCTGTTATGGCATACGCATCAAATCTAAACTACTATAATTGATGCTGAACAACACATTTTTCTGTGACCTCTTAAGGTGTGAATGCCATTAGTTACAATGGTTTGTATAGTTTTTTTGGCGTCGCCTACCATACCATTAAATAACAAAAACACACTTCTAAGGTTTTGATGTTTTTAATTAGCCGATGCTGAACAATATGTGCGCGTAATAAGCTGTTAAAGCATTATTCGTGGAAAACAAAAAGTACATGTAAACATTTGTTCAAAGAGTTACTGTGCAAAATACATTTGTCAGAATTTTATGAAAATTTGTCATATTTTTATGAATAAAACAAGATAATCTTTTTCCTAAAATGTACGAATTTAATATCCTAGTAATT
The DNA here is from genome assembly GCA_964371825.1 of uncultured Desulfovibrionaceae bacterium. Taxonomy (GTDB): domain Bacteria; phylum Desulfobacterota; class Desulfovibrionia; order Desulfovibrionales; family Desulfovibrionaceae; genus CAYJAD01. The sequence goes on along the minus strand of CAYJOQ010000065.1, from coordinate 10,056 downwards.
TTTAAATGTTTTTTTGTTCACATTCCTTGTGTGCATTGGGCATGGTTTTTGAATAAGTATGTTGATTGCCGTTTTAAGGAGGAATGGCGAAAGTAAGTACGTTGTTGCAAGAGTACAGTATGCTTTGTTAGGCGCGGTTTTTGCGTAGATTATGGACATATTGATGATTTTATTCTGCAAAAAATGTGTAGTAATAATAGTATACGCTTTTGAACAACCTGCAGCAAAACAATTGAAGTGACATTTTTGTTGAAAATTTTTGCACACAAAATTTTTTCAACAGGCTGCTAAAGGAGGAACTCTATGGGAACATCTCGCCACAGGCCGTGGTTGAAATGGATGTTAGTGGGCACAGTACTGGGTTTTGGGCTCTTTTCCTTTGCTGCTGTAGCTATGCAGTATACGGATCAAAGGGCTTTTTGTTCAAAGTGCCATGTTATGGAAACGGCAGCGGTGACGCATAAAATGTCTACCCATGCGAATTTGTCATGTAATAGTTGCCATGCACCTATCAATTTAGTGGAGAAAATTCCCTTTAAAGCTGCTGAGGCCGTGAGGGATGTGATAGCCAATATGCAAGGTAAGGATGTACCCTTGACTGTTCGGCTTGCCACTAAGGATGTGGTTAATGCTAACTGTAAAGCTTGCCATGCCATGACAAATACGGATGTAGCAAGCATGGAATCAAAGCCGTATTGTATTGATTGTCATCGAAATGTGGCGCATATGCGTCAAAAGCCCATAAGCACAAGGATGGTTGCTGATGAGTAAAAAAAGCATGTATTTGGGAATATGTGTCTGTGGTCTTTTTGCGTTGCTGCTTGTAGGTGGATGTGATAATACAAGCACAGAATTACAAACACCAACCTTTACTTCTGGTCTGAAAAAGGATGAAATTGCCAACTCTGCTTTCAAAGATCCTTTTCCACGTCAGTACGCATCTTTTGAAAAAAATAATGAAGCTTCAGTGATGACAGAGTATAAAGGCTCTGTGCATTATCGTAAAAATGACGATTTTTCTCCATTACCAAAGGGCTATAAACATGCCCAGCCGTATTTGAAAAACCTGTGGTTTGGGTATCCATTTAGTTATGAGTATAACGAAGCGCGTGGTCATACCTATGCTATTGAAGATTTAGTAAATATTGATCGTATTAATCGTTATTCTGAAAAGGGCGGATTACCTGCCACATGTTGGAATTGTAAAACGCCTAAAATGATGGAATGGGTAGAGAAAGAAGGAGATGCTTTTTGGAGTCAGGATGCTAATGTGTATAGAGATAAATTAGATGCTCATGACCACACCATTGGTTGCGCCAATTGTCATAATCCGGAAAATATGGAATTACGCTTGTATTCTGTACCGTTAAAGGATTGGCTTGTGCGCAGTGGCAAGGATCCTGAGAACCTTTCACGCAATGAAATGCGTTCATTAGTATGTGCGCAATGCCATGTGGAATATTATTTTACGCATAAGGACAATGGCCCTGCAGCAAAGCCCGTATTCCCTTGGGATGAGGGTTTTGGACCGGAAAATATGTATGAATACTACAAAAAGCACGGTGCGAAAAATGGCCCCTTTGTAGATTTTGTGCACGCAGCATCAAAAGCTCCTATTGTGAAGATGCAGCACCCAGAATATGAAACTTGGATTGATGGCCCTCACGGAGCTGCTGGCGTTTCATGCGCTGATTGTCATATGAGCTATGAACGCATTGACGGGAAAAAAATTTCAAGTCACTGGTGGACAGCGCCACTTAAAGACCCCAATTTAACTGCTTGTCGTCAGTGTCACTCTGATAAGAGCCCAGAATATTTGCGTGAGCGCGTGCTCTATACACAAGAAAGAACCTTTGCACAATTACTCAAGGCTCAAGAAGTTTCAGTCAAAGCCCATGAAGCCGTACGCCTTGCTGCTTCGTATACCGGTGAATTAAACCCAAATTATGAAGAACTTTTAACGCAAGCTCGTGAAATGGTGCGTAAGGGACAACTCTTTTGGGATTATGTGTCGGCAGAAAATAGCGTGGGCTTCCATAACCCTGCAAAAGCATTAAGCACACTTATGAGCTCCATGGAGTATAGTCAAAAGGCTGTTGATCTTGCCAGTGAAGCTACACAATTTGGTATTTCGCAGGCATTGGCTGGGGATATTAAGACTATTGTTCCTCCCATTAAGGAGTTGAGCCGTAAGCTGCAGCAAGATGCAGAATTTTTACAACAACACCCATGGACAAAACTCTTACCTGTCCTACCTGAAGCTGATCTTGTTTGGGATGGACAAAAACGAGTTAGCCAAAGTAAATAGTCGGTGCAATGTATTTGCGTCGTTAAATGATTGATTTTTGTGCCTTTACCTCTGCACACGTTATTTTACACTTCGAACAATTTTTTAAACTCTGGACATAAAGCTATATTTGAAAATAATTGTGCAGAGGTCTCCTATTAGATGATTTTGTTCTTAAACTGAATCCTCCTTTTGCACAAAAAGGAGGATTTTTTGTGCTTCTTGTTTTTTACATATATGTAGTATTTTTGTATTAGATTGAATTTACAATGTTTTTTGGGGATTAAAAGTGTGTATTGTGCTTTTGATGAGAAAGGGGGTGTTGTAAAACACAATATGATAGTACATTTTTGTAGAAAATGTGCATGCTTATATATTGTGCATATGTATTTCTTTTGCGCTTTAAATAATAAATTATTTTATATTTTAGTATGATAAGTAGTAATTGTTGGTTGATTGTTCATGTTTGGCACACCTTATGCTTATGTGTAAAAGTACCGCGTATTCGTTTTGGATGAGGTTTTGGGTAATTTCCTCATACGAGATTGAGTACGTGGTACCTTGTACAGTATACATTAACAATAACATATAGATTTTTTTAAGGAGTTTATCATGACCTCACCGCGTACCCTCGCTGTTATGGAGGCTTTTGCTGCAAGTCCATCTGAGATTGATGCCACTAATGGTTATTTAACCCCAAATGTAGAAATGGGGCGTCATTTTGCTAAGGATGTATTCACTATCCATGTAATGCGTGAACGTTTACCAAGAGATGTCTTTAAGCAATTGGAATTAACCATTCGCGAAGGTGCGCGCCTTCCGGCTGAGATAGCAAATGTGGTTGCCTCTGCAATGAAAGATTGGGCCATAGAGCGTGGTGCTACTCACTATACACACTGGTTTCACCCCATGACAGGGTTTACGGCAGAAAAACATGATGCATTTTTAACCTTGTCACCTGACGGACATTTGCTTAATGAATTTTCAGGTAAAATGCTTATTAGCGGTGAGCCTGATGCATCATCATTTCCTTCTGGTGGCATTCGTTCAACCTTTGAAGCTCGTGGATATACGGCATGGGATCCTACTGTTCCTGTGTTTTTAATGCCCGGAAAGCTTGGACATACGTTGCATATACCGTCTATGTTCTATTCTTATTCCGGTGAAACTCTTGATCGTAAAACTCCATTATTACGGTCTATTAGTGCCATATCTCGTCAGGCTTTGCGTATCTTGCGTCTTTTTGGCAATGATACGGTAACGCATGTGCGCCCTATGGTTGGTGCTGAACAAGAGTACTTCTTAGTAGATAGTCGCCTTGCTGCCTTGCGCCCCGATATTTTACTTTCTGGTCGTACTCTTCAAGGTGCCCCTGCGCCTAAGGGGCAAGAAATGGAAGATCATTACTTTGGCGATATTCCAGCTCGTGTTATGGCCTTTATGAACGATGTGGAAAAGCGTCTTTTTGCTCTGGGTATTCCTGCAAAAACACGTCACAATGAAGTAGCGCCCGGTCAATTTGAGCTGGCTCCCTTGTATGAAGAGTGCAATATTGCCACCGACCACAATATGTTGACCATGAATATTTTGCGTCATACTGCCACAGAGCATGGTTTTGTGTGTCTTTTACACGAAAAACCCTTTGCCGGTGTAAATGGTAGTGGTAAACATAATAACTGGTCATTGGTAGATTCTGATGGAGTCAATTTGCTCAATCCTGGTGAAACTCCTTTAACAAATGCACAATTCTTGGTCTTTTTGGCCGCTACCTTACGTGCTGTTCATAAACACAGCATGGCTTTACGCCTAGGTACAGTTGGCGCGGGGAATGATCATCGCCTTGGTGCCAATGAAGCGCCACCGGCTATTATTTCTGTGTTTCTTGGTGATCAATTAACCGATGTGCTTGATGCTCTTGTTACCGGCGAGGCGCAGCGTGAGGGCAGCAAACCGTATATGGGCATTGGTGTGGATGTATTGCCACCATTACCTAAGGATTTTTCTGATCGCAATCGTACAAGCCCCTTTGCATTTACGGGTAATAAATTTGAATTTCGTGCTGTTGGTTCTTCACAGTCGGTGGCTCCTGTAAATATTACACTTAATGCTGCCGTTGCTTGCGCTCTTGATGACATAGCTACAGAGCTTGAAGTTTCTGTAAATTCAGGCACATCCTTGACGGAAGCCTTACAAAGTTTATTGCCCCGTATTTTTAGTGAGCATATGCCCATAGTCTTTAATGGCAATGGTTATTCTGCTGAATGGCCCATTGAAGCAGAGCGTCGTGGCTTACCAAATCTTGCCACCACTGTTGAGGCGCTTGAGCGGTATAGCTACCCTGAAGTTATGGATGTATTTTTACGCACGAATGTACTTTCTGAGCGTGAAATGCTGGCTCGTCAAGAAATTTTGCTTGAAACCTATGTTAAGCTAATAAATATTGAATCCAATGTTTTTTCAGCCATGATTCGCGAAAGTATTCTTCCGGTGGGATTACGCTCACAAAAAGAAGCTGCTGACCTTGTGCTACAAACTCGTGCTGTACTTGGTACTCAAGATGCCTTACCAGAGGAAGAGCGTTTTCATGCTTTACGTAAAGTATGCCTTGATCTGCAAAGCTCGTTAACGGCCCTTGGTGCTGTTCGCGAAGCAGAACCGCATGGGGATACGTTAGAACATGCGTATTATATGCTCAAAAATGTGGTACCGGCCCTTGCACAGTGCCGTAACCATGCAGATACTTTAGAGCTTATGGTAGAAGATGCTGTATGGCCTTACCCTCGCTATGCTGAAATGCTTTGGATTAATTAATAAATGTTGAAAAAATAACAATTTTTTTCATCTTTAAACAAATATATTAAGGATATACGCCTTTTATAAAAGGTGCAGTCTTTATAGATTATTTTCCAAAAGCGCGTTTGTTGGGTGTGTATACACATTCTGATAAACGCGCTTTGAAGGCAATGAGTTTAAAAAAATTACTAAAGATTAAGGAGCAGTGCATGAGCCCTTTGTTTAATCCCTTAGAAGAGCACGATGCTTGTGGAGTAGGTTTTGTGGCACGCCTTTCAGGCGTTCCAAGTCATCAGGTTATAGCAGATGCATTAACAGCCATGGCCAGGCTTGCACACAGAGGAGGGCATGGCGTTGGCGATAATTCAGGTGATGGCGCAGGCCTACTTCTGCCGCTGCCGAAAAATTTCTTTAAGCGTCAATGGCCGGCTTTACAAGCCTTAGATGCCAATGCTTCCTTTGCCGTGGGGCAGATGTTTTTACCTCAAAAAGCGCATACACATGCGCCAATTATGACCATTATTAAAGAATGCTTAGAGCAAACAGAACTTTGCCTTGAAGATCAACGTGATGTACCCTTAGATGTGGATGTGGTAAGTCCTTCGGCCAAAGCCACCATGCCTCACATGGTACAAATTTTGGTGCGTCCAACGCTGCGTTTATCCCTTGAAAAAGCGAGTGATGAAGGTTTTGAACGTACTTTATATCTTGCTCGTCGACGTATGGAAAAACGCGTGCACGCATGGCTAGAATCTCAAAACATGGATTGTAACGATTTTTATGTGGTAAGTTTATCGGCACGCAGTATCATCTATAAAGGCATGCTGCCTGGTGCGTGCTTAAGTGATCTTTATCAAGACCTATTAGACACCACATTTACAGCACCTTTTGCTGTTTTCCATGAACGCTTTAGTACCAATACCTTGCCATCATGGCGCTTAGCACAGCCTTTTAGAAGTGTTGCGCATAATGGCGAAATTAATACCATTCGTGGCAATGCCACTCGTATGCTTCGTCGTCAACCGCAAATGTCTTCCAAGTTATTTGGTGAAGAATTACAAGATCTTTTTCCCATTATTGATAATAGCGCCAGCGATTCTGCACGTCTTGATAATGCGTTAGAAATTCTTGTGCGCAGTGGATATTCCATGACGCATGCCTTGATGATGCTTTTGCCAGAACCCTTTGGGGCAGCCTTTGTTATGGGTGATAATAAACGTGCTTTTTATGAATATCATTCAGCACTTATGGATCCTTGGGATGGACCTACAGCACTTGTATTTACTGACGGATACAGTAAGGTTGGTGCCATGCTTGATCGTAATGGTTTGCGTCCTTGTCGTTCAACGGTGTCGCAAGATGGCATGGTTGTGTTGGCTTCAGAAACGGGTGTCATGGATGTGGAGCCAGAACGCATTGTAGGGCGGCAACAATTGCGTCCACGGCGTATGCTTATGGTAGATGTGCAGCGTGGGCGTATAGTTTCTGATGCAGAAATTAAAGGTAATGTTGTGCGTGAAAAGCCGTATCGTCGTTGGCTTAAGCAATATGGCATAGCCTTATCAGATCTTATGCATGATGATGGCGATATGAGCAGGGTTGGGCAAGAACCATCTAGTGCCTTGCCATGTACGCAAGCACTTTTTGATTATGATACACATGCCATTAAAAATATTCTTTTGCCTATGGCTCGTGACAGCCAAGAACCGGTGGGAGCCATGGGGCAAGATGTGCCCTTAGCTGTGCTTGATGCTCAGCCAAAAACGCTTTTTAATTATTTTAAACAGCAGTTTGCGCAAGTAACGAATCCACCTATTGATCCTTTGCGTGAAGAACTTTCCATGTCGCTTATGAATTTTGCCGGTGCCGAGCGCAATATTTTAGAACCTGCTCCGGAAAATTGCGCTATTTTACGTTTACCGCACCCATTCTTAGATCGCAATGAAATGATGCATGTGCGTATGTCTACACGTCCAGAGGTGCAAGCCTATACTCTTGATGCTACCTTTGCTGTTGTAGATGCAGGACAAGAGGGCGCTGCTTTAGAGCAAGGTTTGCAAGCCATGTTTTCCGCTGCCGAAAAAGCCCTTATTGCAGGGGCCACCATTCTTATTATCAGTGATAGAGCTGTGTGTGCAACTCGTGCACCTATACCAAGCTTATTGGCTCTTTCTGCAGTGCATAACCATTTACGGCGTATAGAAAAACGTCACCTATGTGGGCTTTTTGTAGAAACTGGTGAAGCATTTGAAGTTATGCATATGGCATTGCTTTCAGCCTATGGTGCTAGCGGCATATGTCCATATACAGCCCTTGATAGTGTTAAGGAGTTGGCAGAAAAGGGCAAATTAGGATCACTGCAGCCGCATCAAGCACAGGCTAATTATATTGCTGCCCTCAAAAAAGGTATGCTTAAAGCTTTTGCACGCCTTGGCATTTCTACACAGCGTTCTTTTAGAAGCGGGCATTACTTTGAAGTTCTTGGGCTTGATGCTACTCTTGTACAAACTCACTTTAGTGGTACACCGTCACGTATTGGTGGTATTGGGATTGAGGCTATTGCTGCAGATGCAATGCAGCGTCATGGTAAGGCTTATGGTGATAAGCAAAGTACAAAGCATGTAACTCCAACACTTTGGACAAGAGAAAGCGTACGTGCCTTGCATCAGGCTGTGCGCGAAAATGATGCCGAGGCTTTTGCCACTTATGTAGCCGGCAATGATATACAAGAACAACCTATTACATTACGTAGTTTGTTTACATTAAAGAAAAGCTCTCCCATTCCCTTAGAGCATGTGGAAGATTGCGCAAGCATTGTGACGCGTTTTGTGGGTGCTGCCATGTCTTTTGGTTCTTTAAGTAAGGAGGCGCATGAAACCATAGCTGAAGCTTGCAATGCTCTTGGAGCTCGCAGTAATTGCGGTGAAGGGGGTGAAGATCCTCGCCGTAATATTTTGGGCGCTGAGGGTAGGGATGTGCGCTCACGAGTGCGGCAAATCGCCTCTGGTCGTTTTGGGGTTACTGCAGAATATCTTGCGCATGCCGATGAAATTCAAATAAAGATGGCTCAAGGGGCCAAGCCTGGTGAAGGAGGGCAATTACCGGCGCATAAGGTTACTGAAGACATTGCCGCCGTGCGTGGAACTACTCCAGGTGTTTCGCTTATTTCACCGCCACCGCATCATGATATTTACTCTATAGAAGACTTAGCGCAGCTTATTTTTGATTTACGTCGTATTCAACCTAGTGCTGCTATTTCGGTTAAGCTTGTGGCTGAAGCTGGGGTGGGTACGGTTGCGGTGGGCGTAGCTAAGGCTGGTGCTGATCAAATTCTTATTTCAGGGTATGATGGAGGCACAGGAGCATCGCCCTTATCAGCTATGCAGCATACGGGTTTACCCTGGGAAATGGGACTTTTAGAAACGCACGAGGCTTTACTTGCCAATGGTTTACGTAATAAAATTAAGCTGCGTACTGATGGTCTTATCCGTACTGGGCGTGATATGCTTATTGCTTTTATACTTGGAGCTGAAGAGTGTAGCGTTGGAACTTCCTTGCTGGTGAGCCTTGGGTGCGTTATGTGTCGTCAATGCCATAAGGGAAGGTGCGTAGCTGGTATTGCTACACAAGAACCTGCCTTGCGGGCAAAATTTACTGGCACTGCTGCGCACATACAGCGTATGTTGTTCTTCATGGCTGAAGATTTACGGCAACATATGGCTGCACTTGGCATTGCCACTGTACAAAATCTTATAGGCCGTGGAGACTTGCTTGAGGCGAGAAGTGAAGGATTATCTGCACGTGCCAAGAGTCTTGATTTATCAGCGTTTTTTACGTGCACCAGTAAGGGGCTTGCTCCTTGGCAAAAGGATGCGCATGGGCATGGGTATGAATCGCTTTTGGATGCAGCTATTATGGAACGAGCTACGCCATTACTTGAAGGTAAGCCTATACGTTGCACCTATAATGGAACGATTATTAATACTGATAGAGCCATAGGTACACGGCTTGCGGGTGAAATTGTGCGCCGTTTGAAAAAACGTCGTTTACCGCAGCACTCGTATACTATTAATCTTTGGGGTTCTGCCGGACAAAGCCTTGGAGCTTTTTTGCCTAGTGGTGTGACTATTACTGTGCGCGGTGATGCCAATGATTATGTGGCAAAGGGATTGAGTGGTGGTATTGTAGTGGTAACACCAGCCAGAAAAAGTGTGTTTGTGGCGGCGCAGCAATCTATAGTTGGCAATGTGGCTTTGTATGGTGCGACTAGCGGTGAAGCGTATTTTTGCGGTATGGCAGGGGAGCGCTTTGCTGTGCGTAATTCTGGCGCCATGGCAGTGGTAGAAGGCATGGGCGATCATGGTTGTGAATATATGACCGGCGGTGTTGTGGTTGTGCTTGGTGAATGCGGATACAATTTTGCTGCAGGCATGAGTGGCGGTGTTGCCTTTGTGTATGATGCTGATGAGCGTTTTCAAAATCGCTGCAATACTGATAGCGTGGACATTGAATCAGTAAAAAATATAGAAGATTGTAATTTGTTACGAGCACTTATTGAACAACATAATCACTATACTGGCAGTGCCATGGCTGAGTATTTGCTTAAACAGTGGGATGCAGCGTTACCGCTTTTTGTGAAGGTTATGCCTCTTGATTATAAGGCTGCGCTTGCTCGACAATTGGAGGGTGCGCGTCATGGAAATGAAACTATTGCTGCTACTGAAGAAGTTTTTATGGATGATGAATAGTATAATTAGTACTGAAAAGCTATGTAAGTCATTGCAATTACATATATTTATGTCTTAAGATGTCACAGAAAAATTGCCAAAAAACAAGCATGTAATGCAACTTTTTGGCAATTTTTCGATACTATTGTAATTGATGCTGAACAACGCATGAAAATGCGTTTTTCAGCATCAACTATTTAGTCGACACTGAAAAACTAAACAACTATTTGTAATTGTACACTTAATATG
>CAYJOQ010000064.1:0-13253 GCA_964371825.1 uncultured Desulfovibrionaceae bacterium | reverse complement strand
AAATTTATTGCAAAAGCACAAAAATAAAATTGGAAAATAATTATGCAGGACCCTCGTATTATTCAGAAAGGCACGAAAGGAGGCATGAGCCTCCTTTCTCTAAAATCATATAAGCAAATACTAAAGATTATTATATAATGAATTATATAAGAGCCTTAGATTAATGACAAACCCCACTTTGTGGCGTTTGCGTCGCTATTGTCAGCAAAGCTGCCAAGCGGAAAGGCACGAAAATCAATCGTTTAACGGCGCAAATAAATTGCGCCTACTTTTGATTTATCGGTCGTGTTGACTTTGTCAACACTCTCAGATTCTTATATAATGAATTATATAAGAATCTTATTTTTGTTCATTAGCCAAAAATTCTTTCACGGTAACAAAAACCACAGGACTTAATAATATCAAGGCAATTAAGTTAGGTATAGCCATACAAGCGTTTAATGTATCGGCTAAAAGCCATACTACATCTAATTTAGCCATGGCGCCAATGGGCACAACAAGGGTAAAAACAACACGGAAGGGCTTAAGAACCTTATCACCAAAAAGATATATCATACAACGTTCGCTATAGACACACCAACCAAGAATGGTTGTAAAAGCAAAAAGGCACAAGGCAACAGTTACCAATGCTCCGCCAAAACCTGTGGGGAACACACCGTCAAGTACGGCATTAAAGGCTGAAGAAGTTAAGGCTGCACCATTAATACCATTGGTGGGATCAAGCACACCAGAAGCCAAGATAGCAAAGCCTGTCATGGAGCATACAATAATAGTATCAATGAAGGTACCAAGCATACCAATAAGGGCTTGGTTTACCGGATTACGCACTGTGGCAGTAGCATGAGCAATAGGCGCACTGCCAAGCCCTGCCTCGTTAGAGAATACTCCACGAGCCACACCATAACGAATGGTCATCCAAATGGAAGCACCAAAGGCCGCAGAAGGACTAAATGCTTCACGTATAATGGTAGAAAAAATTTGCGGTACAGCATCAATCTTAATAATCACAACAATTAACGCTGCAATAATATAGAAAAAAGCCATGGTAGGAACAACCTTACCTGCTACAGCCCCAATACGTTGCACGCCGCCCAAAAGTACTGCAGCCACAAGCACAAATAAAATAGCAGCTGTAATCATGGGGTCAATACCAAAATTTGAGAACACTGCATCAGCAATAGAATTTGTTTGGGTCATGTTACCAATACCAAAACCCGCAATGGAGCCAAAGATAGCAAAGGCAGTTCCAAGCCAAACCCATTGAGCACCTAGACCATTTTTAATATAGTACATAGGCCCGCCCACCACATTGCCTTCGGGGGTAATTTCACGATAACGCACGGCTAGCAGTACTTCTGCAAATTTTGTGGCCATACCAACCATAGCAGTACACCACATCCAAAAAAGTGCTCCGGGACCACCCACAAATATGGCTGTGGCCACACCTGCAATATTTCCAGTGCCAATGGTAGCAGCAAGGGCTGTCATAAGCGCATTAAACGGAGAAAGCTCTCCATCAACACCATCAACGGCACGTCTTCTTTGCCATAATTTTTTAAATCCATCAGGAATACGTCTAAACGTCAAAAAGCGTAAGCCTAGGGTTAAAAATAGCCCCGTACCTAGCAATAAAACAAGCATGACAGGGCCCCATACAAAACCATTGATGGAATTTAAAACATTAGTAACAAATTGTATAATTGCGTCCATTTTCCCCCCTGTTCTAAAACGTAAAATGTAATAAATGTAAAACAACCTCTAACATTGTATAATGTATACCCTATTTTAAAACAAAAATAAATGCCTTTTTATCTAGCCCTAAAGCATGTGCACAAAGTATACATTAGTTGTTAAAAATTCATAGCTTAAGAACTTTTCAAGAGAGTAATTTTTTGCCTTTCCTAGAGATATTTGCTCATTATTTTGTATACAAAAGACATGACTAAAATCTGGTTCCTGTGCACATAAAATAAGCGATTTAGCAGACACATTTTCCTGCTTTGCTTGGTTTACCGCAACATGCGCAACAAGGGCATTTTGCATAGCAACACTTATCCTTTGCCATGGATGATCAATACCATGGGCATTTTCAAGCTCTTTAAGCCACACTAAACAGCTTCGATAAAAGCCTACATTTGCAGGTTTTTTATATTCATTTTGCCATAACATTGTGGAAATAATATCTAAGCGACATTGAATAAGCACTCGAACCGTATTATGTTTATCGCAGGCATTGCATAACGCAAAAAGATGCTTGGCAACGAGCATTTGTTCTGGCAACTGCCCCTTATAGGCTGCATAGAACGCAAAAAAAAGACATGATGGTCGCCTGTTCATTCTTTGCATAAGCCATTGAAAAAATATGGCGTATTCTTCCTTGGTATCTAAAGAATGCAAGAGAATATGGAGCCAATTCTCAAAACGTTGTGAGCATGCATCCATATCAAATATATCTTCGTTAGCAAAAATTGCATGGCGCAAAGCTGCCACTGTTTGTAGGCTTGCATTTTGCTTATTTTTTTTAGCAAAATCTGTAGAAAGTTCTATTTCTTGAGAACAAGCCTTTTCGTGTAACGACATATCTTTTTTATCTATACTTATTGAAGCTGCAGATGCACGAGCCATAAATTCTCGTTCAGCTTTCTCATACAAAGCTATATCTGCCGCATGCTGCTCATAAAATGCTTCCTTAATAGCACAATCCATATGCGTTTTTTGCGGGGCAGATACATTTTTTACAACAATATCTTGCATTGCAAGCTGCGGAATAAGTTCAGTAAACATTTGCACTGACGCAGAAAAATATTCTTGTATTCCATAAAAAGCCATCTGTTCAAAAAGAACTGCTTCTGCGCGAAAAGCATCGCCTTGCCCTAGATAGTGTATAAGCATATTTTTTACTGGAAAAATACGCAGCAAAGCGTCTTCATGGGCTTTTTGAAAAAATTTTTCACGCGGAAAAAGCCATTTTGAAAACTGCAATAACGATTTTGCCAAAGCAAAAGGATGGCGCAAAAAAGTACTATAATAAAAATTTTTTTCCTTCGGCACGTAGGCTTCTAGCCCCATAACACCATGCCCATAAAAAAAATCTGCTGCAAAATTCACATGCTCCTTACTTAAAACATTATGGTGCACACCGCATGAACTGGCAAAGCATGGGCGCAACATTTGCGTAAGGCTTAAGCCCCCGCACTTAGGAATATGATGAAAAAAAAGTCCTGCTTTTCCAACGTAGTTTACGCGATCAACATAGGGTATTATGGGCATATACCTTCCATTTGTAACGTAGTTATATGGTTGCCAAACAATCAAACACAAGTAAAATATTTCTACATAAACACATTAAAATACAAGCATTAAAGAAATTGTATCTACAATATATTTCTTAATCTTACCAAATTAGTAAAAGCTCATGAGCATACTTTTTTGTAAGGCATATTGTATAAAAGACTTTTTCAACAGCCTATGAAAGACTCTCTTGTTTTTTTCATATAAAAAAACTATCATTACTCTTACATTTAATCCATTTTTATAAAGAAGGAATATATGAAATTTTCTAAAATAGCTTTACTTATTTTGCTGCTTATCCTTGCAAGCGGTGGTTACTTTGGTATGCATTACTTACAAAATAAGGCTGTAAAAGATATACAAAACATTCTTGCACAAAATAACATCACTACAGAGAGCATTTCTTACGATCTTATAAAAGACATCTTACACCTACACAAGGTCGAAGGAAGGGATATTTTTTACAAAGACAGCAGTATTAACATAGAAAACATAACTATTACAGGCATTAACCTTGAGGCTTTTACAAACCCAAATATAACACTTCCTGACGTGGCCAAAGATGTTTTTTTGGAAAAGGTCACAAGCAAATTTACCATCATGGGTAGTGATACTACTAACAGCATTGACACAATACACATTACAAACTGGAAGCAAAATATAGCAAAAATTATAGCCGCAAAACAACAAGAAGGCATTTCTAAGGCCTTTATTCAATCCGTAATGGATATGGAAATTGAAAGCCTAACATATAGCAATTATATACTTAAATCTAACTCTCCCACACTTATACAAGAGCATAATACTCAAAGCATGCACCTTACTGGCATGAACGCTACACACATAACAAGCTATACATCACAAGGCGTACACATAAAAACCATTGAGCCAAAATCAACTATCACCACCGTAGCAAGCTTTGAAAGCTTTCACGCAGAAAATATGCCTACACCATCTGCAACATTAGTGCATCTTCTCCTAAACACAAATATAAGCGCCTTACACACACTCACAAATGAACAAACAGACAATCTTATACGCGAAGTCGCTTTAATTTTACGCAAAAGCCCCAAGCAAAGTTATACAATTAAGGACGTAAAAACAGCCATACTGCAAGAGGGTGAAAAAGATCTTATATCATTACAAGAATTACTTATTGAGCTTAATTATGACACTGCTATTGAAGGAAATTTTTCCACTAATGTGCAACTAAAAAACATACACTTTGACTACCGCCTACTTAACTTACCCCAAAATTATGAACAAATACTCGGTAAAATCTTCAATTCTTCATTTATTACTGCAAGCTTTGGATCACAAATACAGCTAGCAAGCCAAGGTGCAAGCGCTGTTAAGCTCTCCTTAGGAGCACATGATGCAGCTAACATCTCTGCAGAAGTAGATTTTACGCTTAATCAAAGTTCCTATGTGGCTGCGCTTAAAGACCTTAACAATGAATTACTTTTAGAAAAAGCCCTCAGAGATATTCGTTTCACAGCGAGCAAAATTGTGTTTGAAGATCAAAATCTGCTGCACAATTTGCTTATTACCCTTAGTCAATTGCAACAAAGCACACCCCAAGAATATTTTGCTATGCTCAAACAACATGTGCAACCACAGCTAGATGCTGCAAGCAAGGTGCTTGGAGCAGAGGGCGCTAAAGCCTTAGACATGTGCCTACAAAACCCAGGAACGTTAAGCATATCCAGTAAATCAGAACAAGCCCTCGCCCCCATGGCAATATTTTTATTAGGCATTTCACAACCTGAAAAGCTTAATATTACAACACATTGCATACCAGGAAAAAGCATTCTTGAAGCACGTTAATGTTTGTTTTAGTCAACAATAACATAAGACCTCTGTATAATGAATTATACAGAGGTCTGAGAGTGTTGACAAAGTCAATACGACCGATAAATCAAGAGTAGGCGCAATTTATTTGCGACGTTAAACGATTGATTTTCGTGCCTTTCCGCTTGGCAGCTATGCTGACAATAGCGGCGCAAACGCCACAAAGTGGCGTTTGTCTTCAGTCTAAGACCTCTGTATAATGAATTATACAGAGGTCTCAAAATAGATAGTCGACGCTAAAAACCAAACAACTATTTGTAATTACAGACATTCACACCTTAAGAGGTCGCAGAAAAAATGCCAGAACTTGCTTCTGGCATCCTTGAAAGAGGCATTTGGAGCCGATGTACCTTTAAAAAAAATGCGTGAAAACGTGTTTTCAGATTCGACTAGATAAAGAAATGTTAAAGGAGGAAGTTGCCTTCCTCCTTACAGCTTGTTTGCACAGTATTACATAGCATGTTGCATAGCTTGCTTATAGCCAGCAAGTCGCCGCCCTTCTTGTTTTGAGCGCAAAAGGTCTTTTTTCACTCCCCCTTGCCCTGCATTTACAAGTTTTATAAGCTCTACTTGCAACTGACGTAATAACAATAGTTTTTCTTTATATACCAAGCGCACACAGTCTTCACGAGTATCCCATGCAAGCTGCATAAGCTCCGTACGTTTTTTAGATAACTGCGTTGCTGCATCCACATCTCCTCGACGTAAGGCAATCAGTTCTTGCCTACTCACATCTAAAGCTTCATCAAGATATTTTATGGATACATGCATGATAAATCCTTCGGTATATTATTGATGTACTACTTTTTTAATATCATCGCGTAATATTTGAATAACCTTAGTCCATCCATCACAAACAGGGGTAAATTCATACTCGAGTAAGTCGGCAAGTAATACCCAGTCTTCATTTTCCAATACTTCACTCATTTCAGAAAGCAAGTTGGAAAGTGCGTTGGTATTTCCTTCAAAATTTACACTGCCATCAACGGTGAAGTTATCACGCAACACATTAATCATACCCATAAAGTCGCGTGTTACATCTAGCAAATCTTGAAAAAGTTCAAGGCCTTCTGCATCATCAGCTTGGCGGAAAAGGCGTGCAATTTCCTTGCTAGCAGCACTCATCATTTGTACAACTTTATACATTTCAAGGGAAATGTTCACAGCCATTTCGCCTACAGGAACAGAGCGAACTTCTACACTTTGAATAAACTCGCTACCAATGTCCTCTGCTTGATGCGGATAAATTTCAGAAAATTGTTCCTCGTTTACCAAAACATCCGTAATGATACGTTGCTCCATGCTGTCATTTTCTAAAACATTTACAAGAATTTCTTCTAAATTTGTAAAGTTAGAAACTTGCATTTCGCTTTGACGTCCGTCAATTATAATCATAAAGATCCCTCCTATTCCCACTGGGAAATATTTGCATAGAAAAATAATCTATAGACATCAAAGCAAATAGCATGCCAAAAAAGTGTTACAAAAGAGTATTGTCTTTTTTTTCTGCTACAGCGTGCATAAGATGCATGAGAGCATCCTTTAAAGAACTTGTAAGCTTCGCAAAATGTTCTATATTTCCACCATGTTCTTGCGAAAGCACACGCCATAAATGCTCTAGCGCTTTTAAATATTTTGATGCTCCCAAAAGAACCTGTATGCGTTGACATGTGCTTAATACATTGTGCACTGCTTTTTTCGATGGCATCTGCTGCACAAGTTGCATCTGCCCTTGTAAAAGAAGTAACATGTCAGAGGCGTGGCGTAGTGTTGTACCCACCTCCTGACGAAAGGAAGGAGTAAACTGCATATCTTGTGGCAGACTATTTTGCGTAAATTCTTTGCCGTCAAGAAAGTGACTATAAAAGGCTCTTTGTAAACAAAGCCAATGACTTCGCTCTTCTTTCTCATGACCTGAAAGAGAGTGTAGACTAGAAAATCCTGCGACATCTTCCGTTGTTACCCAAATGCGCACATGTTCTTGTGGTAATTGTGGCCATGATGTGTGCTGCAAAAAAAAGGCTACAAGAGTAAACACATCATTTGCTTGAATGCGCTCTAAACATGGCTGCTTACATTTTTCATCTGTACTAGTATTTTGTAACGCACAAGGTTGATGAAATGCACAAGGATGACAAGGCATGGCAGGTTCAAGACAGCAACAATTATGCATATAGGGCCCTGTATCCCACGCTTGCGCTGTGGCCAAAAATATTGCCAACACAGGCACATCTAACCCTGCAGCCAAGTGCATAGTTCCGGTATCATTGGTTACAAGCAACTTGCAAGAAGTTAAAATTCCCGCTAGATGGGGAATATCTGTACTGCCAATGGCATCAATACAAGGATGTTCTTGCCCGCTTGTACGCATATGTTGTTCATATTGAGTGGCCAACGAACGCTCTGCAGGGCTTCCAAGAAGTATAGGAATCATATGACATTTTTGCCAAAGCTCTTGCCCCAAAGCCACAAAGGACTCCACAGGCCATTGTCGTCGCGCATCACTGGCACCTAGTTGAAAACCAATAAAGCCTTGCCATGGTATTTGCAAAGGTTGTAAGGCAGTCATTTTTTCCGCTAAAAATACTTCTGTATCACTAAGAACAGCTTGTGAAGGCAAGTGTAAACCGCGCAAGGCTTTTTCATGTCCAAGGCCTGCTGAAGCACGAAACATATCTACAAGATTAAAAGGGCAATTTAAACGCTCAGCACTAGCACCTTGCAAAAAGGTACTCCACAAATCACCACTTACTCCAAAGCCATCATTATCAATGCCAAATCCACCAATGGGAGCCATATGTGTAAGCCTTGGAATCGCTTCCATGGCAAAACGACGTGCAAGCAATCTTGCCCCCAGTATGGCTGTGGTATTGATAATATATTCAACGGGAAAGTTTTTTTCGATATTTTTTGCCATATCTTCTATAAGCCCAAGAGCATGAAGCCAATCACTTGCTGTTTGGTGCAAAATAGAAGCTCCGGCCAAAGGCTGCACGAAATCTAATCCGCGCAAAAGCACTGTAGCCGGAGCAAAATTTTCAAGACATACTAAACCTACCCTATGCCCTTGTGCCTGCAAACCTAAAATAATAGGCTGCATTTGCAAAAGATCACCAAAACGGGTGAGGTTAATAAGCAAAATGTTCATTAACTATCTGCCATTAGGCCTTCTGTGTCGTAGAGTTTTCAAGCATAGCAAGAGCTAAGTTTTTCTCCTGATGCATCCTATTGCGCACAGCTTCTTGTACTGCCTTTGTTGAAGAGCCAAATTGTTCAGCACGCTGTGCATAAACTGAATGGATAACTTTTTCATCTACATCAGTAGAATTAGATTTGGCAGAATCTCCAACAGCATTATATGCCCTTGCAAAAATACGTGCAGCCCCTGCAGGTCCGTGTTGCACAGCCGTACTCCAAAGAACCTCACGCATGACTGAAGATATTTGCTCGCCTCCCAAAGGAGAGCTTTCGCTTATGGCACTTAAGGCAGGCACATAATGACTGTCATAAATAAATTTATCTTGCAGTGCCTCAAATCGTTCTGGTTGTTCTTCTGCAATATTTTTCCAAGCATTTGGCATAGAACCTTTTCGCCCACCAGTATTAGCAGGGCCCGCATCACGAAGTGTTTGTGCTATGTCAGGCGCAGCAGTATCTAAAAAGGTCAAAAATCTGTCCATGCTACCCACGCGCGAAGCGATTTGGTACTTTCCGTATGAAGTGCCCCCGGTGCGATCATAACCAATGGCTGAAATTCCCTTAGAGCCAGATTCAAATTGTGCTGAAAGCTTACCAATTTCTGGCATTTGAAATTTTTTATCAAAATCTAAGGCTGTATTTGTTTCCTTTTGACTATCAAGCTTTATAGAGGCATTGCCTCCCCCCATTCCATGCCTTGCAGCTAAGGCTCCGGCTTTAATGGAGTCAGCCATGGGTGTTACAGGAGCGCGTAGATTAAAAGATCCAATGGCAGAACGCAAATTACGCATAGTCACATCATTACGGGCTATGTCCAAAAGGCCATGCTCCCCGTTTGACATATTTTGCCCCATTTGCTCAAGAGCTTGCATGCGCGTTTTATCCATTTGCACTTGGGCAACCACATTTGCATGTGCCACCTTTTCTTTTAAGGCCTGCTCAGATGATGTGCCTGATTTTACAGCAGTATACGCAGCTTCTGTAGTCGTTTTTTGTGTAGCAAGAACAGAAGCAAAAGGAGATGCTGCGTCATGTGTTGCGCTTTGTGTTGTTTGTCCAGGACCTTGCACGGGTCGACGTAAACTATTGCCTTCGCTTGTATAAGCTATGGGTGAAAAACCAAATATCGACATAACATTCTCCTCATTAAACACATACATACCCGCACCTCATAAGCCTATATCATCCATGGAGGTGTCTTCATACAACTTATAGCAAAAACAATGCCACTTTATTTTTATCATGCATATACAAATAATTACACTAAAAACAACATATAAGAGCACATAAAATCAATACGCGACATTGCTACAAAGTCAAAGGACTGACATTGCTATTACAAGAGCTATGGAGCACTCAACACGTAGCAACGCACTTCCATGTATTACGAAGAAAGCCACGCCCGCTCCAAATATCCCTTTGGGGCCGTCCAAAAGCACGTTCTGGCGCATTGCATGCCACGCAAAATTTCCCTTGCGAGAGTCCTGTATAATTATTTTCCAATTTTATTTTTGTGCTTTTGCAATAAATTTCCTTAAGTTTGAAAATTTACTTGTGCAGGGCAAAAGGCACAAAAATCACCAGAAAAGCGCATTTCATGCTTCGTTTCTGGTGATTTTTTATTTAGCTATAAAAAGCTAGTATTTCAATACATTAATGTGTTTTACAGTGTCAATTATTTAGTAGTATATCAAAGATTTAGCCCAAAACGCTTGACTGCACTAAGATAGCAACAGTTTCATTTTCTTGGCTAATGTATGCCTTATACCCTGCAGGAATTCTCGTGCCTTCAACAAAACTGCTCTCTTCAGCAGGTTTCCACAAGGCCGCATTTTCCAATTGCCATGTGCCCTCTACATCTTGAGCCTTAATACCCTGCAATACATTATCAACGCTTTGCCCTTGCGCTTCGCCAATAATAATCACTTCTGCTTGCGCCATTTTATGCGCAGAATCATCAAGGGAGTTAATAACTTGTTTTAGTGTTGTTACACCTGCCAAAAGCACATCCATACAGCTTTGATTTTCATGACTACCGTCTTCAAAGGAGTCATCATCAAACATAAACACATCAGTAAAGGCAATCTCATTTAGCCCAGAGGCATTTACGTCAGAATCGGCAAGAAAGTTTTCTATAAAATCAGAGGTAAATAAAATGTCATCCCCTTCACTACCATCAAAACTCAATCCAAAAAAGAGTCTTCCCATATCAATGGGCTGAGTATCATGCATACAGCATTCGGGCATGGTCTCACTGGAAAAGGTACTATAAAAATCACCAAAAATGATGCGTGAACCCTGATCTTCAAAAGAAAATACCAAATCATCACCTTGACGTTCTAAAAACGTATCGTAAGGAGAAAAGGTAAATATTATGCGATCATCAGCTTGAGCTGTTATTAAGTGCTCTTCGCCTTGCTTTGGTTCTTGTAATAAAATGTCAGCCATAGGCCTACCCTCGTTGTATTGAAATTCAAACGCAAAAATTCTATATTTGATGGAGTATAAAAGAAATATGAGAAGCCCAAGATTAACACAACAAAACGAATTCTTATAGTTAACCGGGCGAGGGGGCAAGCCCTCAGAGCTAAGCTCTAAAACGTGGGGATGGGTACATATAGTACCTACAGCACAAACTACCTGTGTGCTGTACAAGTAGATACATACATCATGAATTATGTATAGTCAAGCAAATGCTACTTCTTTTACTAAAAAGCACAAGAATACGTTATTATATCATCATTTTCCCTATGCGAAATTAATTGATTTTTTCAACCACAATTGAAGCATCGGGGTGTACACTAGAAAAAACCTCTCGCATAACTGCAGCATCGGCAAATTGAACATAAGGGCCAATTTGTTCTGATTTTTTGCTTAAATCACTATGAATTTGCACAAAAAAAGCTTCGTTGGCGTTCAGTGTTTTACCATGGGCATCTGTCACCACACGCAACTTAACAGAAACTAACCCTTTTGAACCTATACTCAATTCATCGGCAGCCGTTTTTGATAAATCAATTACACGGCCTCGAACAAAGGGCCCGCGATCAGTAATACAGACAATAGTGCTTTTTTTACTTGATGCATCAACCACTTCTACCACTGTACCAAAGGGTAAGGTTCGATGCGCAGCTGTTTGCGTATACATGTTATACGCCACACCACTTGCTGTTAAACGGCCATGAAACTTATCACCATACCATGAGGCCTTACCTACAAGGCCGTGTTTTTTTTCTTTTTTTACAGCTTTAGCATAGCCCATATCTGGTAACATTAATGAACAAGCAAGAAATACCATCGTCACACAACATATAGTATATAAAAATGAAAATCGTTGTATATTTTTTTGCATAATGTCCTCGACAACAAGATTAATTTTTATAACCTACACCAAAAAAAACATTGCGTAAAGAAATAATATACTCCTTAGCAATCAGTAGAGTTTTTTCTATACATGCGAACACACACAGCGGAATTTTTTTTTCATTCATGATGCATGATTGCAGTGAAAAGCATGGCCTCACAAAAACATATTGCTATTTTTCAGCGCACTGAAAAATACGTGTGTTTTTACCAAGCACACACTGCACCTCATACACAATGGTATCTAATATTTGAGCAATCTTTTGCAAAGAAAAAGGCTCATTACCTGTAGTAAGCCAGGCTCTTTGGCCTATGCAAGCTTGTGGGATGTGGGTTATATCTACCATGGTCATGCCCATACAAATTCTGCCGCAAATGGGGGCGGCTTTATTTTCTATGGCAAAAAATGCTTTTGGAGTATTGTTTTGTGAAGAAAGTGCGCGCCATAAGCCGTTGGCATATCCCATGCCAATCACGGCTATGCGCATGGGGTGCTCTGCCACGTAGGTAGCCCCATAACTTATACTTTGACCTGCTTCTACGTCAAAAATATGGATGATGGGAGCGCTTATGCGCATGGCTTCTTTAAGGCCTTCGCCTTTATTTTGCCAAATGGTTCCTATGAAGGGATTACCACCATACAAAGCAATGCCAAGGCGAAAAATTTCTCCTCCAAGTTGTGTATAGGCTAAGGCTCCGGCAGAATTACACAAAGAACGACGTACATGAGGATAATGGCTTTGCAAGGAAGCACACATATCAGTAAAAATACGATATTGTTCATGTATGGCATATTCTTTTTCTGGCATATCTGCACAAGCCAGATGGGAAAGAACTATTTGCGGATGCACATGAGGTTCATTGTGTAAAAATTCTAATACTTGCGCAATATCACTTGGCATAAAACCAAGCCTTCCCATACCTGTTTCAAGCTTAATAACCACGCGAGCGGGGTTTTCTGCGGTAGCAAAAGCTGCTGCACGACGTAAGCCCTCTTGGTCATACACAAAGGGCATACAATTTTCTTGTATGGCTAATCGCATTTCTTCAGCATTTTGTGCTCCTTGCAGCATAGCTATTTCTTGCATAAAGCCAGCTTTTCGCAAACTGACTGCTTCATCTATATAGCTTACCCCAAAGGATGGAACCCCACATTGATGTAAGGCATTAGCTACTGCCAAAAGCCCATGTCCATAGGCATCACTTTTAAGTATTGCCATACCTTGTGCGTTGTTAGGTAATTGCGCGCACAAATGGCGATAGTTATGCTGAATATGGTGCAAGTCTATATGTGCAATACAAGAGGAAGAATCAAACGATGTATTGAATGTTGTGGAAGAAGGTATTTGCGTGTTCTTGTGCATAACTTTGCCTAGTGCTATAAAAATTTTATATATGTGTCATTTAATTAGTCGGCACTGAAAAACTAAATAACTCTTTGTAATTGTACACTTAATATACAAGGGTCAACCTAGGAAACTTGTCAAAAACCAAACATGAAATGCGACTTTTTCGGCAAGTTTTCGCCACTAGCGCACTTGTTTTTTAAG
>CAYJOQ010000063.1:0-13609 GCA_964371825.1 uncultured Desulfovibrionaceae bacterium | reverse complement strand
GGGCGTGCCTTTCTGAAACACGCATGGAAATGCGTTTTTCAGCATCGACTATTTAAAGAAATTATTGCTTGACAAGCATATTTTCAATGATTATGTGTAAATTGCGTGGATAGCTCCACACAGGCATTACGCCTCTTCTACACTTTAGGCCCTATCGCAGTTTCCAGCCTTGCGGTATTGCTTGGGGAAGGCTCCCCGTCCCTGTACTGTTAACAGGACCTCTTATTATTTCCTTTTTTTAAGTTTTAGAACGTTTTTCTTTGCATGCGCTTTTTTTTGCATGTACTAAGGAGATTTATCATGGCTGAAATTCTTTTACAAAAGCCCCAAGCAGGACAAGCTCTTGTGCACGAAGCACAAAGTGATGACAGCATTAACATTGAATTTGCTGCCGATTCAGCAACCCTTTCACGAGATGGTGATAGCTTAGTTTTTAGCTTTGATGATGGCTCAAGCATTTCTTTGGCAAATTTTTATACTGCATACAGTTCAGAAAACATGCCAGAATTTGTTATTGAAGGTGCTGCTGTACCTGGCGAGGCTTTTTTTGCCACCCTCTCTGAAGACCTTATGCCTGCTGCTGGTATCAGCGCCCCTGCCCTTGGTAGCGGCGATCCTGTAGATTTTGCCAACGCTTCTTTGCACGGTGGTTTAGACGCTTTAGGCGGTCTTGATGGAAACACTCCTGCAGCCACGCCTGTAGCCGCACAAAATGCGGCACCTGTGATTACCCCTGAAGGTACCACACAAGAAACAACACAGAACTCTCAAAATGTGCCTTCGCCTGTTCAAACGCAAGCTTCAACCCAATCACAGTTTTCTGTACCTACACAGCAAACAGAAACCCAAAGCACATCAACAACACCAGATGGCGTTGTTACTCCTGGTGCTCCGGTTATACCGGGAGAGCCTGCGCCAAGCTTTGCAACACGTGCAGACTTTTTAGCTGCTGATGCAGGTGCAACTCTTACTGGTAATCTTCTTGCCAATGATCAACTCCCTGAAGGAAGCATCATAGCTGACATGGAAGCACCTGAAGGCTGGACAAAAACAGTGCAGTCAGATGGCACCATAGTGTTTGTATATGACGCAGACGGTGTAAGTACATTTGAAATTTCTCCTACTGGTGACTATATTCTTAAAACCAATATTGACAATGTGGGTGCAGATGATTTTATATTTAACTACACTGCGCAAGATACCACAGGCAACACGTATTCATCAGCTGTTACTGTAGGCGATGACAAAGGATTAATTTACGAAATTGAACACCTTGAGGGAGATTCTGCCATCATTTATACCCGTGATGAAAACAGTGTTGGCAATGAATATACCCAAGATTTCAGCGACTATTCAGGCGACTCTGAAGTTGGTAATCAACACGTAAGCGGCGTTCTTATGGGTGCTGGTGATGACCACATTACTGTAGGAAATGCCATTGGCACACAAGGCGATGTTACCATTGCAGACAAAAATGGCGAAGATACCTTTATCTATGGTGATGCTTTAGAAAACGTTGATGCGGGCAAGGTAGGTAATGATACCATTAACATTACAAATCTTGACGGCACCAAGATTCGTGCCGATGGCAATCTATATAAAGATGTTGTCGGTGGTGATGATGAAGTAAACGTAGAAAACATGGAAGGCGGCTCCATACTTGGTGACGGTTGGACTTTGCATTCCGGCTCTGCTGGCGGCGATGATACCATCAACGTAGATACCATGAGTGGTGGTTCCATCTATGGTGAAGGAATGACACAATATAGCGGTGCACAAGGCGGAGATGATGTCATCACTGTTAACAAGATAGATACTAGCGCAAGCGAAAAACAATCTGTGATTATTGACGGAGATTCAGGCAACGACACTATTACCGTGGGTAGCATTACCAGTGGTTCTGGCGATACTATTAAAATTGACGGTGGATTAGGCACAGATGTATTTAACTATAATAGCTCTGAAGATGACACCATGGCCTTGCTTGGAAACAATATCTATATTGCCGGAAACAATGCCTCCATTACTAATTTTGAGGGTGTAAAAACTGGTGGTGGCGATGATCTTTTTAAGCTGTATAATGATCCAGTAAACGGATTTACCATTGATACAGGCGAAGGATCTGACGTTATCTTGGCCGATGATAGCAGCAAGTCAAGCATTGAAGACATGATTGCAAACAATCAAATTTCCAATGCCGAGTTTATAGTTTTTAGTGATGATTTAAATAATTCAAGCACTAAGAGCACTGAGGACCTCTTCAATAAAATTGATGGAGTCACAAATACTGACGGACAACTTTCCTTTGATGCCAATAGCGGTTGGACTCAAGGTGAAAGCGTAGGAAATTATGATTCATTTACCAATGCAGATACAGAAATAACTATTCTTGTGGCTAAAACCCAAATGGAGAATACGCCTTCTTAGTCGATACTGGACAACACGTTTTCACGTGTTGTCCAGACAGATTGATGACAAACCCCACTTTGTGGCGTTTGCGCCTACTCTTGATTTTTGGTCGCAATGGCTAGCACCAGTGCTCCAAAAAACTCCGCACAATGAATTGTGCAGGAGTCTTAAATTACATAAAAAATGTGCATGTAAAAATATTCTACACACGGTCATCGGCATTCATGCCGGTGGCCGTACTTTTTTATATTGAAAAGTACGCATATTTTCTTGCAAAAAGCACATGGCTTGCGTAGGATAAAGGCTTGTCACATTTATGCATTGTTTTCTTATAGCAAAGACACATGCACCATACCCTTAACGTTGGTCAAAAAATTTGCTATTCTTATTTTCGGCAATTTTATGGTGTTTTTACGTACATTGTGCCTTTTATGGATATGCTATTTTGTTTATATTCTTAAGTGTTACATCGTGTGTTTTTCAATCACTTTTTATTGTATAAGGATATGCCATGGGACGTTTTTCTGGCTTTGACGAGGTTTATTCTGCTCTCTATGTTGATTTTGATAATATCTACACTCGTTTTTTAGAAATGGATCCCGAAGTTGCCCGCGCCTTTGGCACCATGCCTCAACGCTGGATAAAATGGCTCGAAATCCATGCCCTACGCATGCTCTATGGCGATGGCGTGCGCAGGCGAATTCTTAAACGTATTTGTTACATAAATCCACAAAGATATCATGAATTTCGCACAAATTTTATTCGTGCAGCTTTTCGCGTAGTAGACTGTCCGCCCTTGACCAATCAAGGCAAAACGAGTACCGACATTCACCTGGTTATGGACTGTATGGATGATCTTTCACATTCTACACAATTTGAAGAATTTATTATTCTCTCAGGCGATGCAGATTTTACGCCCTTGCTTATTCGTTTACAAGAACATGCGCGACGTACCTTAGTTCTTTCTGTAGGTTATTCATCACCAGCATATACGGCTGCAGCCTCATGGCGCATTCGAGAAGACTGGTTCATGCAACAAGCATTACTTGAAGACCGCAATATGGACCTTAATCCCTTATGTCCGCCCAATGATTCTGAATGGTAACAATCGATCTGTAAAGGCTTTATAGCATATACAAGGTCGCACGCTTACCATATTGTGAGTTTTTATGATTTTAGAAATTGGCCTTATAGTTGCTGGCGTTCCCCTTGGATATGCCTTACGAAATAAACCCTTAGCTATTAATATTACCAATAAAGCATTATCATATATAATTTATGTTATGCTTTTTCTCATTGGAGTAAGCCTTGGGGGCAATGAAGATTTATTGGCACGAATAGCTGATCTTGGAGTGCAAGGCACGCTCATAGGGGCAGGTTGCGCCCTAGGCTCTGCCCTTGTCGTATGGGCTGTGTATCGTTTTATCTTTAGGATACATACATCATGAAAGGAGCCCTCTTTATTTTAGCCTTTTTTTTAGGCGGTGTGTTTTTTGGACACGCGAACATTATTCCTCGTTCCTTTGGCGAAGAATATTTAACTCTTGCCCTCTATACCATGCTCGTTCTTGCTGGTATGTGTATGGGCTTTGATACACGCAATTTTCTCATTGTGCGCGAGTATGGTTTTAAAGCCATATTCTTACCCATAGCAATCATGCTTGGAACAGCACTTGGAGCGTTTTTCATTTGGCTTGTCCTCTCAGCCATGCATCATGATATTTCTTTACGTGATGTTATGGGTGTAGGTGCAGGTTTTGGCTACTATAGCCTCTCAAGTGTTATTATAACACGCCTTGGCAATGCAGAGCTTGGTTCTGTAGCCCTACTTGCCAACGTTACCCGCGAGCTCATAACCTTACTTTTTGCTCCAGCATTGGTGCGTTACCTTGGCGGGCTTGCCCCAGTAGCAACAGGCGGAGCTGCCACAATGGATACATGTATGCCCACCATTGCACGCTATGCAGGTGAGCGTTATGCCATCATGGGTATTTTTTCTGGTATGGTACTTACCTTAATTGTGCCCATACTCGTCACTGGGATTTTTACCTGGTAATGGGCATTCACTTGACAATGTGCGATAAATATTTCATCTTTTATACTCAATCGTAAAAAACTTAAGGGGGACTTCATGTTACGTATTTTTTTAACTGCGCTCATTACTCTCTGCCTTTTTGCCTCTAATGCCATGGCTGAAAGCAAAAACTATTCTGTTGCTTCAGACGGTACTTGGCCTCCTATGGAATATCTTGACGACAAAAAAAACGTTATTGGCTACTCAAGTGACTATATTCGCGCAGTAGCTAAAGAAGCGGGCATTACTGTAGACATACGCAATGCAGCATGGGACGGCATTTTTGCCGGTATTGCCGCAGGCAATTATGACATTGTAGCTTCGTCTGTTACCATCACTCCTGAACGCCAAAAGCAATTCCTCTTCACTGATCCATATTGCGAAGTTCGCCAGTCAGTCATTATGCCTGTAGGCAAAAGCATCAAAAGCTTAGCAGACCTTAAGGGTAAGAATGTGGCTGGACAAATTGGCACTACGGGCATCTTTGTGTTAGAAAAAGCCAACACTGGTGCAAACATTCGCGAATATGAAGATATAGGCCTTGCCATGCAAGATATGGCCAATGGTCGTGTGGATGCAGTTATTTGTGACGGTCCAGTAGCTAGTTACTACGCCAACAAAAAGAAAGACTTTGAAAATGCATTCCATGTCACCCTCACCACTGGTGAACCAGAATTTTATGGCTTTACGTTAAAAAAAGGCAATGATGAGTTAGCAAAACTTCTTAATGCCGGCATTGCCAAGGTTAAAGAAAAAGGCATTGAAAAAGAATTACTCATGAAGTGGATGGGCGCTGAATAAATACCATTCTAGTAAAAAACTTCCCCATGGAACACATCTGTCACCATGGGGAGCGTATTTTTAGGGGAACTATGTTAGAAAATAATCCTAAAAAGCATGCGGAAGAAAGTGGCAATATTCGCATTTTAGTTACTGATGGTGCATCTATTCCTGACCCTAAGGAATCACGCCTCATTAATGCATGGTCGCTGGCATTAACAGGAGCTCTCACGGCCCTAACAGCTCTATGCATGATTTGGCCAGACCCATATTTAGATATTTTATCCTTCTTACCTGACGGGCTCATTGTCACATTTCAAGTCACTTTTCTTTCCATAGCTTGTGCCATTCCGCTAGGTCTACTCACGGGTCTTGGGCGTATTTCCAAAAACAGATTTTTGAATCTTATTGCCTCTACCTATGTAGAAGTTATCCGTGGCATTCCCTTGCTTGTGCAAATCTTTTATATCTATTATGCCCTTGCAAAATTTTTAAATGTCAGCGGTCTAGCCTCAGCAGTTATAGCCATCAGCTTTTGTTACGGTGCCTATATGGGAGAAGTTTTTAGAGCTGGTATTTTGGCAATTCCTCGAGGACAAATGGAAGCGGCAAGGTCTTTAGGATTTACGCGCTTTCAAACCATGTTTAAAGTTATTTTACCTCAAGCTTGGCGAACCATCTTGCCACCTGTGGGTAATGAATGCATTGCCATGCTTAAAGATACAGCTCTTGTTTCTGTTATGGCCATGCCAGACCTTATGCAAAGAGGCCGAAGCTTTGCTGCAAAAACCTATTTATATTTTGAAACATACACGGTTATTGCTCTCATTTATCTTATAATTACGCTTCTTTTATCAAAATGTGTAAGCATTATGGAAGCAAGGTTAAACTATTATGACAAACGAAAATAGCGCACCCATCATTAGCATTCGCAATGTGTGGAAATACTTTGATGAATTACCAGCCTTGCAAGATGTAAGCGTAAACATTAAAGCTGGCGAACGCGTAGTTATTATTGGCCCTTCAGGCTCGGGAAAATCAACACTCTTGCGCTCCATCAATCGCCTTGAAGATGTAGACCAAGGGCAAGTTATTGTAGATGGGCAAGATATTAATGATCCTGCCCACGACATTAATAAAATACGTCAAAACCTTGGTATGGTTTTTCAGCAGTTCAATCTTTTTCCTCACAAAACTGTTTTGCAAAATCTTACCATGGCCCCCATTGCGTTGCGTAATTTGCCAAAGCATGAAGCAGAAGAGCGAGCACTTATTTTATTAAAAAAAGTTGGCATCAGTGATAAGGCCAATGTATATCCGGCATTACTCTCAGGTGGGCAACAACAACGTGTGGCCATTGCCAGAGCCCTTGCCATGCAGCCAAGCATCATGCTTTTTGACGAACCAACTTCGGCCCTTGACCCTGAAATGGTGGGTGAAGTGCTTGATGTTATGGTCAGCCTTGCTGAAGAAGGTATGACCATGGTGTGTGTTACCCATGAAATGGGCTTTGCGCGTACTGTTGCTGACCGTATAATTTTTATGGACCATGGGCAAATTGTAGAAGAAGGTTCACCGGATCAAATTTTTGAATCTCCTCGTGCGCCGAGACTCAGACAATTTTTAAATCAAATTCTTTAACATAAGGTTTTTCATGTCCACCATTGCCGTAGCCGTCAGTGGCGGCGCTGATTCTTTGTATGCTCTTGTTTCCTTGCACGAACAAGGGCATACCCTTGTGGCCTTACACGGGCTTTTTTTACCCGAAAATACATCCCCCTCCCAAGGCCCCATTCCTCTTTTAAAAGCCCTGTGTCAACAATTACACATTCCTTTTCATGTTATAGATTTACGTAATGCTTTTGAAAAAAAAGTTATTACCCCCTTTATACATGAGTATGCGCAAGGGCGAACACCCAATCCTTGCGCCCTGTGCAATGCAAGCATAAAATTTGGCTTGCTCATGGATGCAGCACACAACCTTGGTGCTCAAATATTAGCCACTGGACACTATGCAAGCCTTAACAGCGCTGCGTTAACAGCACCGCATATAAGCCCTTTAAAAAAAGGCGCAGACACAAATAAGGATCAAAGCTATTTTCTTAGTCTTGTTCCTCGACAGCGCCTCATGCAAGCCCTCTTTCCCCTAGAAAACACACAAAAAAACGATAATATTGCATACCTACATGCCAAGGGTTTTACTGTGCCCGTACCAAAGGAAAGCCAAGAAATCTGCTTTGTACCCACCGATGCATACAGACCCTTTATTGAGTATCACGCCAAAGCAATGAATATTCCCCTTGGCGAGCACGGGCCCATGCTCTTAGTTGATGACGAGCATACACATACCAATAAAAACCATACAAAATTACAGCTCGGCACACATACTGGCCTTTGGCAATATACCGAAGGTCAACGCCGTGGCCTTGGCATTGGCTGGAAAGAACCCCTTTATGTAATTGGCAAAGATAGTACACACAATACCCTTTTGCTTGGGCCTAAGCAATGCGCCAAGCTTCACGGCTGTGTTGTAGAGCATATCAATTGGCTTATTCCTCAAGATTTGGTTCCAAAAAACTGCCTTGTTCGCGTGCGTTATAGGCAAAATGAAGTTCCTGCTACGCTAAGCATTACAAAATCCAACATTATGCAAATACATTTTACCTGCCCACAAAGCCTCACGGCCCCAGGGCAAATAGCTACAATATATGACAAAGACAGCAATATCCTTGCTGGGGGCATCATAAAAGAAATTTTTTAGTTGACAAAAAAAGTCATGCACCCTACTCTTTGCCTCGTATTAAAAATTTTTTTGAGAGATATCATGCAAAACACTATCTTTACCACTTCTTCTTTTAGCTTTGCCGCATTTACCGTGTGGTACTTTAGCTATTTTAGAGGCACCTGTGGTCAAGGACGTGTGTAAATGCATGCATAATTAATGCAAACGTCCAAGAGGCCGCAGGTTTTTAACCGGCGGCCTCTTTTTTTTGTTTAAAGGGCCGTCAGCCTCTTAGACATAATGCGTAACATTTCACACTTAGGAGCCAGACCAATGCATCTTGGAAAACAAATTCGCCTTGAACGAATCATCAACCGTCAGAGTAAACGAACTATTATTGTCCCTATGGATCACGGTACTACTCTTGGCCCCATTGCCGGTCTTGAAGATATGCGCATTGTAGTAAACGATGTTGCCGAGGGCGGCGCCGACGCAGTGCTTATGCACAAAGGCCTTATTCGTTGCTCACATCGTGCCAGCGGTAAGGACGTAGGCCTCATTGTACACCTTTCAGCCTCCACAGCTTTAAGCCCCAATTCTAACCGTAAAACTCTTGTTGCCAGCGTAGAAGAAGCCATTCGTTATGGCGCTGATGCAGTTTCCATTCACGTAAACCTTGGTGACCCAGACGAGCGCTACATGCTAGCAGATTTTGGCAAAGTTGCAGAATCTTGCCAGCAATGGGGTATGCCTTTATTAGCCATGATGTACGCTCGCGGACCACAAATAAGCAATGGCTACGCACCTGAAATGGTGGCACATTGCGCACGAGTAGGCGTTGAGCTTGGTGCCGATATTGTTAAAGTGGTATACTCAGGCGCCATTGAAAATTTTGCCGAAGCTGTAGATGCGTGTTGTGTGCCTGTGGTTATTGCCGGTGGAGAAAAAATGGATTCTACACGCGAATTTTTACAAATGGTACACGATTCCATTCGTGCCGGCGGAGCAGGCCTTTCTGTTGGACGTAATATTTTCCAACATCCACGACGCACAGACCTTGTTCGTGCGCTTTGCGCCATTGTGCATGAAGAATCCGACGTAGAAACAGCTTTAGCCTTGGTGGGTGAATAGTCATGGCTTCTATATGGTTTAAAAGCGTACCCTTATCTAAAGAAGATATTACCCTTGCGTTAGAAGCTGGCGTTGACGGCCTCATTGTGCCCAAGGAAGATGTGCCTCATGTGGCCCAATTGGCTCGTTGTGGTGTTTGCGCAGCAGAAGATATGCCTGCAATACTTCTTACAAGTAAGGAAGACGAAGAAGCCTTTGTGGAAAAAGCACAAAAAGGCACACAACAAATGTTGGCCATTGGTTGGGAAATCATTCCGGTAGAAAATATTCTTGCGCAGTGCGATCATGTAGCTGCAGAAGTACGTAACCTTGACGAAGCACGTTTAGCTGCCGGTATTTTAGAAAGAGGCGTGCATCAAGTAGTTGCTTTGCCATCAGCACTTATGCAACTTAAGAGCATTATCCATGAATTAAAGACAGCTCAAGGAAATGTTACATTGCAAAAAGCTCTCGTCACAAAGGTGCAAAATGTCGGACTTGGTCATCGTGTTTGTGTAGACACCCTCACTATGATGCACAAAGGTCAAGGCATGCTTGTGGGAAATTCTAGCGCCTTTACCTTTCTTGTACATGCAGAAACCGAACACAATGCCTATGTGGCTTCACGCCCCTTTAGGGTCAATGCCGGTGCAGTGCATGCCTATGCACATATGCCCAACGATACCACAAGCTATCTTGGTGAATTACGCTCAGGCGATGAAATGCTCATTATCAGCGCTGACGGAACAAGCTCCATAGCTACCATTGGCCGCGTAAAGGTAGAGGTTCGCCCCATGCTCTTGGTTGAAGCGCAAATGGGTGATGCTATTGGCACTGTGTTTTTACAAAATGCTGAAACCATTTGCCTAACCCGAGCCGACGGTTCTCCTGTAAGTGTGGTTGCCTTGCAAGAAGGTGATACTATTTTATGCCATAGCGATACCGCAGGACGCCACTTTGGCATGCGTATTGAAGAAGAAATACAGGAAATCTAAGATGAGTAATGCTACTGAACGCTTAGCTACCATTCGACAAGAAATAGATCAAGTGGATGCAGAATTGCTCGCCATACTCAATCGGCGTGCAGCTCTGAGCATTGAGGTAGGGCACATTAAGGCCGAAGACACCAGCCTTATTTTCAAACCACAGCGTGAAATAGAAGTTCTTGCCTCTTTAGAAGAAAAAAATACCGGCCCCTTACCAAATCCGCATATGCGCACCATTTGGCGAGAAATTTTTTCTTCTTCACGTGCTCTACAAAAAACACAGCGCGTTGCCTACCTTGGCCCTGAAGGCACATTTTCTTATTTTGCAGCCATAGAATATCTTGGTAAAAGTGTAGAGCTACAAGCATGCACTAACTTTGAAGATGTGTTTAGAGCCGTATGTGATAGCCAGTGCCAACTGGGGGTTATTCCTCTTGAAAACTCCTTACAAGGCACTGTGGGTCAATGCTTTGATCTGTTCCATCGTTTTGATGTGACCATACAAGCAGAGCTTTTTTTACGAATCAGTCATGGCTTGCTAAGCACACACACAAGCTTTACAAATATTAAGCGTATTTATTCACACCCTCAAGCCATTGCACAATGTGACCCGTGGATACGGGCCAATATGCCATGGGCAGAACTTGTACCTGTAGAATCCACAGGAGCTGCAGCGCGCCGTGCAGCACAAGATACTGACAGCGCAGCCATTGGGCATGTTTCACTTGCAAGCATGTTTTCTCTAAATATTTTGGCAGCATCCATTGAAAGCAGCAACGATAACTGGACACGTTTTGTCGTTATTTCGCTACCTTCAGTACATACTGTACCTAGTATACCTCAAGCGTCAGTGTCGGGAAATCATGCAGTTCCCAGCAATGCTCCTAAAAAAAGTTCTGTACTCTTTACCCTACACGATCAACCAGGCAGCCTTTCTGCGGTATTACAAATCTTTGCTGAAGAACATGTAAATATGCGCAAATTAGAATCTCGCCCCTTGCGCCTTAGCGGTGGAGAATGCTGGCGGTATGTGTTTTTTGCCGATCTTGAAGCAGACTTACACCATGCACGATATGCACAACTCATAGAACACTTACGCACCATGTGTAATTCTTTCCGTGTTCTTGGTGTGTACCCCACAGTGCCAGCCTTTACCGAAGGAACCAGTCCCATGATTTCTACAAGCCATGATCACGAAGGAAGCCATATATGCTAAGTTCTTCACAGACATACTTAAATATTAAAGCACCTTCGTCCAAATCAATTTCTCATCGTATGCTCATGGGTGCAGCCCTTGCCAAGGGCACATCTACCGTCAGTCGGGTACTCATGAGCAAGGATATAGAGCGCACTTGTGCCGTTCTTAGCCTTGCCGGTGCACACATTGAAAAACACAATGAGCACAGTTTTACAATACAAGGCCTCAACGGCAAACCCCGCGGAAGCGCCCTTAACTCCATTGAGCCGGCACTTTCGTGTTACGTACACGAATCCGGCACTTCTTGTCGCCTACTTACTGCCATCCTAGCGATGGGGCAAGGGCGTTTTCGTATTCACGGCGCACCAAGATTACACGAAAGACCCATGGGTTCACTTGCACAAGCACTTTCTAGCCTTGGCGTACACATCAGCTACGAAGGCAAAGAACAATGCCCTCCCTTCACCTTAACCACTTCAGGCTATCAAAAAAGTCACGTACATATTGACCTTGATGAATCAAGTCAATACCTCTCAGGATTGCTCTTGGCAGCCCCTTGCACTGCCAATGGCTTAACCATTTATCTTGAAGGAAAAAAAACTCTTTCATGGCCTTATGTGGCCCTCACCTTACAAGCTATGGAAGATTTTGGAATTTGCTTTAACGTACAAGAACGCCATGAAGAAGGGTGGCGGGATGTGTCTTGGCGAAGCCTTACGCGCATCACTCCCGGAGCTTTGCGTTTTTGCGTTCCCCCAGGGCAATATACAGCCGCAGACTATGCCGTTGAAGGTGATTGGTCTGGCGCATCATACTTCTTAGCTGCCGCAGCCGTGGGTAAAAAACCTTTACGCATTACGGGGCTTAGAAAAAATTCTCTGCAAGGCGATAAAGCCATGTTAGATATCTTGATAGCCATGCATGCCAAAACACAGTGGGATGGTGAAGATCTTTTGATTGAGCCTGCTGCACTTCATGGAGTGCGCGTTGACATGAGCCTTTGCCCAGACATCGTACCCACAGTGGCCATAGTGGCGGCCTTTGCCAGCGGAAGCACAACCATATATAATGTGCCGCATTTGCGTATTAAAGAGTCTGACCGCATTGCCGCACCGGCAGATATTTTACGCCAAGTAGGCGTAAAAGTAGAAGAACATGATGACGGACTTACTATTCACGGTCTCGGTACTGCCCCTATAGTACGAGAAAATACTCTTTTTTCTTCTCATAATGATCATCGCATTGCCATGAGCGCAGCACTACTTGGACTCCACTCAGGGCAAGGAATTACCATAGATGACAATACAGTTGTACAAAAATCATTCCCCCATTTTTGGCAACTATGGGAAACATTACTATGAGCCTAACTCCTCCTCAATGCCTTACCTCACTAGAGAAACCTGCAAAGGATTCTTCCACGTCTACCTTTGCTTCTATGACCTCCCCATACATAGAAGCAAAGGAAACCCATGCGGCAGCAACACCTGTATTGTTAAAACAACGCGTGCTCATAGTGGGCAGTACAGGCCGCATGGGAATTTTTTTCTTACATCGCCTAAAAGCTGCAAACATCTCTGTTACAGGTATAGACATACCTTATGAAACAAGCGATATGACCAAGGCATGCGCTGCTGCAGATATTGTATTACTTTGCGTGCCTGCAAAAGTTTTGGAAGATGTTGTACGCTCCTTACAAGCATATATTCCACCTACTGCCATTTTAGCCGATATTACTTCGGTTAAAGTACAGCCCATGGAACAAATGCATAAGCTTTGGCAAGGGCCTATTGTTGGCACGCACCCACTCTTTGGCCCTGGTTCTCATAAGGGATTACCTATGCCGGTGGCCATTGTAGGCGGTGAAAACTCCACGGAACAACATATTTGCTCATTAGAGCATATTTTTACTGCCATAGGCTGTAACACCTTTCGTTGCAGTGCACAGCAGCATGATAAAGCCATGGCAGCCATACAAAATCTTAATTTTATAACATCACTAGCGTATTTTGCTGCCCTTGCTCCTTTAAGCGAAGATGAAGATATTTTGCCATTCTTAACTCCATCATTTAGACGTAGACAAGATGCGGCAAGGCGCATGCTTACCGAAGATGCACAATTGTTTACCGGACTTTTTGAAGCTAATCCTTATAGCCATGAAATGGTTCGTAAGTATCGTGCTTTTTTAAACATTGCTGCAGGAGGCGACATTGATTTGCTTACGCAAAAAGCTGCATGGTGGTGGGAATAGACAACAGGCTCATAGGCCACACTAAAAATAGAGAGTCCTGCATAATTATTTTCCAATTTTATTTTTGTGCTTTTGCAATAAA
>CAYJOQ010000062.1:0-13633 GCA_964371825.1 uncultured Desulfovibrionaceae bacterium | reverse complement strand
AAAATGAGCCAGAACTTGCTTCTGGCGGCCGCAAAGCGGCATTTGGAGGCAACGTTGCCTTTCTGAACAACACATTTTCATGTGTTGTTCAGCATAGACTAATTATGAAAAATAATTATTTCAAAGCTTTGTTTGTTTTTCGGTATCGACTAAATACATATAAAAAATTTGCTTAAGTTTATCCATATCAATGGGTTTAGCAATGTGGTCGTTCATCCCCGAGGCTAAACTCTCATTACGATCTTCTTCCATGGCATTGGCTGTCATGGCTATGATGGGTACTGATTTTGCGTCAGCTTTAGAGCTTGCTCGTATAAGGCGTGTAGCTTCAAGCCCATCCATAACAGGCATACGCATATCCATAAGAATGAGTGAATAGTCTTTTTGTGAAAAGGCATCCACAGCTTCTTGTCCATTGTTGGCAATGTCTGCAGATATGCCAAATTCCTCTAAAATGGCTATGGCAATTTCTTGGTTTACGAGATTATCTTCAACAAGTAAAAACACATGCCCATCATAGCGTGCATTTTGCCAAGGTGCCGTTTCAAGGGTTTTTGTTTTTTCTGATTCTTTAAATTTGTCTAGTTGAACAAAGAAGGAGAATACACTGCCCTTGCCTTCTTCGCTCTTTAAAGAAATTTGCCCCTGCATAAGCTCTACCAATGCTTTACAAATGGAGAGGCCAAGACCTGTACCGCCAAAACGACGTGAGGTAGAAGTATCGGCTTGCGAGAAAGGTTTAAAGAGCTCTGCTTGTTGTGTTGGCGTCATGCCTATGCCGGTATCTTGAACACTACAGTTAAGTGTTATGCGCTGCTCACTAAGGTTTTGTGCAGATAAACGTAAGGTAACGGTACCATCCTTGGTAAATTTGGCTGCATTGCCAAGTAAGTTTAGCAATACTTGCGAAAGGCGCAAGCTATCACCACTTACCCACTTAGGAACACTTGAATCAAGAATAACCTTAAGAGTAGTATTGTTTTCTTGCGCTCTTGGTTCAACAAGCTCTTGTACCTTTTCTGCAACATCATGGATATTAAAGGCTTTTTTCTCAATGGTCATGGCACCGGCTTCAATGCGAGAAAAATCTAAAATATCATTGATAATTCCAAGCAGTAATGATGCTGAAGATTGAATTTTATTGAGAAATTCGCGCTGTTTTGGCGGCGGATTTTCTTGTAGGGCAAGGCGAGTCATGCCAAGCACTCCGTTCATAGGTGTGCGTATTTCATGGCTCATGCGCGCAAGAAATTCTCGCTGTGCTTTATTGGCCGTTTCTGCTGCCATAAGGGCCTTACGATCTGTAATGTCTGTGACTACTCGTAGGTGCAATATGCGTCCATCGTGCCATGAAATTAAACGGTCAGCTAAGAGTAAGTCACGATTAAGATAGGCATTGTGTTGTTCGCTATAGGAAATATTAAAGTTTGGGGTGCCGTCTTTATTAAAAAGGGTTCTTTGTGGGCAATCTTTGCATGGCTCTTTTAGGCCATAGAGAGCATTATAACAAACTTGGTTTTCTAAGTCTTCCACACTCCAAAGCTTATATACAAAGGGGTTAGCATATACAAGGCGCATAGTTCTAGGGTCACATACCATAATGGCTGCTTCCATATTATTCATAACACTTTGTAGTACAGAAATAGCTCTGTCTGTTTCTTTGTGGGCATGATTAATGCTTTCTGCCATGTCGTTAATGCTGCTCACCACATCGCCAAGTTCACCCTTCAGAGGGGGAATACGATGTGATAAGTCGTTTTGAATGGCGTGTACGCCAGAAATAACACTATCAATATCGCGCACAGTTCGTCTAGATAAAAATATTAAAAATAAAGCCGTTACAAGAAAACAGCCTAGAAGTATAATTTCTGTTTCATGGGTAAGTTCTGCAAGCTGTGTAGAAACATCTTCTTCCAGTTCATTGGCCCAAACATAACCAATAACTGTTCCATTGCGCTCAATAGGTAGCATCGCATTCATGATGTTACCGCGAACCATGTTGCCGCGTGCCACTATAGGAGTATTATTGTCCATGACATCATGGCCTGGGTGGTCTTCGTCAATGGATGTGCCTACGGTATGGGCATATTTTTTTGATGGACCATAAGAGAGAATAGCGTCAAGTTCTTTTGAATAATATCCAACGCCAATACCTTCAGATGTGCCAACAATTTTTTCAGTAGAATCACGTAATGCTTGATTAAGAACTTCTATCTGTTTAGTTCGGGAGGCTTTTTCAGCATTATGTGCTTGTAAGATTGCAGTATACCCTTCTGGACCAAGCAAGCTGTCAAGTACTCGTGTTATGGAGGTGAGCTTATTTTCTTTTTCTTGCATTAATGTGCTTTCAACAAGATTCATACCAAGCTGAGCTACTGTAATGAACGGAAGATTAATAAGAATAAGCAAAATAAGCGTAGCTTTAAATTGAAAGGAAAAATAAAAGGGCTTTTTCACGATGCACCTCATTAAGTATATGATGCCTAAAGTTTATCACAATTAAATGGTGTTACTTGCATGAAACACGAATACATAACACTGCTTACGTAGGTGTGCTTTATGGAAAATGTGTATGATTTTATTATTGTATGTTGTAATGTTATGTTGATTGTTGCTTGGTTGGTACACATACGCAGGTTGATACGGTTACAAGAATACACAGGTCTAGTTATGCGGTAAAAATCTCAAAACATAGTGTGTGTATAATGAGTATACTGGTATGACATTGTTCAAAGTCATTTACAATTATTATACTGTGGCTACACGGCACACATGATTATGGATTTTTTCAAATATTTACAGGTAGTTAAAAAAGTAATGAACATGTTTATCTGCCGCCATATAGATAGATATAAGTATACATAATTTTTTGTAAAGTAGTCACGTCTATTGGTTTGGTAACATGTGCATTCATGCCAGCATCTAGAGCTTGTTGCTTGTCTTCTTCAAGAGTGTTGCCAGTCATGGCAATAATAGGAATGTTAGTCGCGTCAAGTTTGATGCTTTTTCGGATTCGTTTCGTTGCTTCAATGCCATCCATGACAGGCATACACATGTCCATGAAAATGGCGTCACAGGTTTTTTCTAAGAAATATTGTAATGCTTCTTGACCATTATTAGCCAAGGCAACTGTTGCGCCAAGGTCTTCAAGAATGGCCTTAGTGATTTCTTGGTTAAGAACATTATCTTCTGCTAAAAGAAAATGCATACCATCATATCTTGCACTTTCCCAACCTTTTTCATTTTTGTCAAGTAACTGTGCGGTATTTAATTGGCTTAAGGTGTTTTTATCAGTAAGATCTGTTTGTTGTAATTCTATAAAGAAGGAGAAAGTAGAACCTCTACCTTCTGCGCTTTTTACAATAATTTGTCCTCCCATAAGTTCAATAAGCGCCTTTGATATAGCAAGGCCTAGGCCAGTACCACCAAATTGGCGAGATGTAGACACATCAGCTTGCGAAAAAGGTTTAAAAAGTTCTTCTTGGTGTTTTGTACTCATGCCAATTCCTGAATCATTAACTATACAATTTAGGCGCATAGCCTTAGTATGCAGGGTGTGGGCGCTCACATGCAGAGAAATATTGCCGCTAGAAGTAAATTTAACTGCATTATCCAAAATATGTGTGAGGACTTGCGAAAAACGTAATGAATCGCCCACAACAAACTGGGGGACTGAATTTTCAATGGTGCGTGTAAAACTTATGGAGCGATCTTCTAATGTGTTTGTGATGTGCTCTTCTATCGTTTTAAGAGTTAAATGCAAGTCAAAAACTTTTTTCTCTATAGTCATGGCATGAGCCTCAATACGTGAATAATCCAAAATATCGTTAATTGTATTGAGTAATTGTGTTCCTGAAAGTTGAATTTTCTCTAAAAAGGCTCTTTGATTTGGCGGAGGATCAGTGTTTAGTGCCATGCGTGTCATACCAAGCACACCATTCATAGGTGTACGAATTTCATGGCTCATGCGCGCTAAAAAATCTCGCTGTGCAGTAATATTTGCCTCTGTGGCTAAACGTGCTTTACGCACAGTAATGTCTGTGGCAAGCCGCATATGTAAAAATTTTCCATCATACCATTGTACTGTACTGTCATACACAAGAAATTCTCTTTGTGAAGCTTCGTGGCGAAATTCTTTTCTTAAAATGGAAAAATGCGATGTAGGGTTTTGTTTAAAAAGATCTTTGTGGGGGCAATCCTCGCAAGGATGATCTAAATGGTGCAACACTTCATAACAATGCTTTGAAGTATAATCATCGACATTCCAAATTTTTTTGCCATAAGGGTTTACATAAACAAGGCGTAAAGAGTCTGGGTCGCATATTAAAATAGCCGCTGTGATATTTTGCATGATGTCGGTCATGACATGACTTGCTTTTTGGTAGTTTTTTTCTGCTCTGTGTACTTCTTCGGTTAATTCGTTAAGGCTTTGAGCGACGACATTTAACATGCCGCTGAGTTTAGGAATACGCAAATCCCTGTTAGTGCGTATGGCACTTAGAGCATTTTTAAGTTTTTCTATATTTTGCACTGAGTTAAAGTACAAAAAGATAAAAAAGCAAAGAGAAAAGCTAATACATAAGCAGGTAAGTGCAGCGAGTTTTTTTAGAAAAGTATTATATTGCTCTTGAAAAACTTCTTTTGATTCAGCAGCCCACACCGCACCTGTCACTTTGCCCTCATGGGTTATAGGAATGATAATGCCAAGGATATTACTAGTAAATTCTGCATCTTCAATTCCTAGAGCCTTCTCAGAAGTAATGGCTTTGCGTATGGGATGATCTTTCTCAAGAGTTGTTCCTACGAAAGAGGCAAAGCGCGAAGAAGGACCATAAGCAATAATAGCATCAACTTCTGTAGAAAAGTAGCCTAGTTCTACATGGGGATAGGCTCTTGCTATGAGGTCTGCAAATCCTGATAGAGATTGATGCAGTATTTTTATTTTATTTTCGCGTGAAGTATCAAGGGCATCATTTTTTTCTAAAATGCCTGCAAATCCACTCTCTGGCAAGAATGCACTTAAAATTTTTGTGGTTTCTTCAAGCTTTGCTGCCTTTTCCTTAAGCACTGACTGTTTTACAAGTTCAGTACCTAAAATTGTAAAGAGCAACACAGGGAGTATAGTAAAACACAGTAAGATTATAACTGTTTTTTGTTGTGATAATTTACTCAATGATTGTTTCACATGTTCCTCGGAGCCTTGTTTAATATATTATGTGTTAACAAGGTTAATTCATAGGAAAAAAGTTAGTTTTGCAGTTTGATTGCCTTGTGGGTTGTAATAGTTTTTTTTACACAAAATGTCTAGTGCCATTACTCTTATTTGCGCTGTGCATGTATGTTTTTTGTTAATTTTTGTAGAAAAAATATTCTTTTTGATATAATTTTGCGTTTTAAAAAAACGTACATATCTAGAATAAGTCTAATTTTTAAAAAAGCAAATCGAGCGTGTGAGTATTTGCTCATTTTTACATTTTTTTATGTTTTGAAATAGTGTATAGTTGAACCTGAAAATTCTTTTTCACACATTTTTAGGCTCACAGCTTGGAGCAGGGCATTTGGGAAGAAATTTTTAATATGAAATGATTTTTGTCAAGGGATTGTGTTTTTTGGGGGCTTGTTGTACCTTTTGGCAAAGGTAATGTTATTTTTTAAAGTATATATGTAATTATAAGGGGATTTTTTGTTGTTAAAGCAACCTAAAAATCAAATTTCTTATCTTATTATAGGGAGTGTTGTTTGTGCAGCCTTACTTTTGGCATGCATATGTATGTTTTTTGTGCATAAACTAGAAAGCAAGCATATTGCGCAAACGAAATTTTTTTTAGATATCATGGCGGAAAATGTAGGGCATTCAGCTAAAATATATATATATAACTCCCAAAAACAAGCCGAGATTATAGCTTCTTTTTTAAGTAATCATGATGTGACTGATGTAGAAAAATCCCTTGATAGGATACAAGAGCGCGGACTTGTTCAAGGCTACAAGGTGTATGGGGTTTTGTGGCTTGATGGCAGCATGCATACAGTGCTAGATGGGGGTAAGCAGGCGTATTTTGATACAGCTAGTAAAGCTGAATTATTAGATGTAACAAAACAAATTCATGGCATAGTGTATGAGGGCGAAAGCCAAAGAAGCTATAGCCTTGTGAGTGCGCCAATTATGCGTAATGGGCAACTATTAGGCGTGTTTTTTGTTGGAAATCCGTATAATCTTTTAGCCGGTGTCATTGTGCCAAACACTTTAGATGAAGGTGATTCCTCCTATTTTATTGCTGATAAATATGGCATGATTATGAGCAGTACGGGGAAAATTGTTGGCACTGGCGATGAGCTTTTAGAGATTGCAAAAGAAAGTTCGCTGCAAAATGCAAACGATATGCAAGCGCTGCAACATTCGTTTACTAAGGAAGAAAAAGGGCATTTTTCTCTCTCAATAAAGGGGCAACCGTATTCTGTTAGTCTTACGCCCTTGCATATTGAAGGGTGGATGCTTGGTGCAGTTATGCCTGCGGAATTTACACATAATAAGGTACACAAGATTGTTGTAATTCTTGCGGGCATTGTTGGTGTATGGTTTTTGCTCTTTATGCTTTTGGCTTTGTATATATATGTTTTACAAAAAAATTCGCAAAAAAAATATGTGGAACAAGCAAAACATTTGGAATGGCTTCTCAATGAATTGCCAAGCGGGGTATTGCGGTGTGCTGCTGATGATGCTTGGACAATATTGTCGTGTAGTGACACACTTTTGCAGATTATTGGCATGACTCGAGAAGAACTTGAGCGTGATTATGAAAATAGTTGGTATAATGTTGTTCACCCCAAGGACAGACCTTTGTTGCAGCA
Source organism: uncultured Desulfovibrionaceae bacterium (assembly GCA_964371825.1). Classification (GTDB taxonomy): domain Bacteria; phylum Desulfobacterota; class Desulfovibrionia; order Desulfovibrionales; family Desulfovibrionaceae; genus CAYJAD01. Next base: position 6,784 of record CAYJOQ010000062.1, on the reverse strand, counting down.
AAAGCTTTATAATACACCCGTTGGAATGGTTGATTGTGAATATCGAGTGCTTGGAAAAAACGGCGAATCTATTTGGGTTTTAGACAGTACAAAGCACATGCATGATGAAAGCGGCAAGTGGTATTGGTGTGTAATTGTTAATGTAGACAATTCGAAAAAAAATTACGCTCGTGAGCGTAGTCTTATTGAGCGCTATCGACAGCTTTTTGCCATGAGTGAAAGTTCGTTATATGAATTTTACCCCGATACGAAGCAATTTTTGTTGGCACCGTTCTTTTTTCAAAAATTCGGTTACCCCTTACCTGAATGTGCTGAAGAATTAAAAAATTCAGATAACGATTATTATCCTATGAGCACTGACATTATCCATCCGGATGATATGGATTTGTTCACTTCTATGCAAATAAAAACGAAGCTTGGTAAGGGCGCAGCAGTGGGGCTTTTGCGTTTAAAAACGAACAATGGGCAATGGCTGTGGTGTCAATTACGACAAAACTCGTGGGAAAATCCAGAAACTGGCCATATGATAGCCATTGGCAAAATAGATAATGTGGATGAAGAAACACGCACCCTTAATAAACTTCGCGATGATGTACAACGTGACCCATTTACAGGGCTTTTTAACAAAACTGCCACAGCAGAGCTTGTGCAGCGAGAGCTGACCATGGTAGGAGATTTCCGCGGTGCTCTTTGTATTATTGATGCAGATAACTTTAAACAAGTAAATGATACATTTGGTCATGCCATGGGAGATGTGGTTATTAAAAATCTTGCCACGGGCTTAGCGCGTATTTTTCGTAGTGATGATATTGTAGGGCGCGTAGGGGGCGATGAGTTTATTGTATATATTAAAAATATGCCTAAATTACGCCCATTGTTGCTTAAAATGGATACTGTGCAAGACTTTTTTAAGCAAACCTTTGAAGATGGAAATATGAAGGTGTCTATTTCTAGCAGCATTGGCATTGCGCTATATCCAAAAGATGGCAGAAGTTATGAAGAATTATATAGGCATGCTGATAAAGCATTGTACCGATCGAAAATGAAAAAAGGTACATATAATTTTTATGACAAAGACATTGACTAAAAGACTTGTTACGGAAAAAGTACTCATAATGCACAATAGGATTGTCTTCTTGGTATAACCATGAAAATATAGCGAAAATATGTTGTTGTATTTTTATGATGTGCAATCACCGTTATTTTGTTATGACAACGGCTTTTGGATATGAGTAAAAATTTTCTGCTGCGAAAAATACACCAAAATGAGAGTCCTGCATAATTATTTTCCAATTTTATTTTTGTGCTTTTGCAATAAATTTACTTAAGTTTGAAAATTTACTTGTGCAGGACAAAAGACACAAAAATCAATCGCTTAACTACGCAAGTGAATTGCGCTTACTCTTGATTTTTGGTCGCAATGGCTAGCGCCAGTGCTCCAAAAAACTCCGCACAATGAATTGTGCAGGAGTCTTAAAATTCACTTTTGGTGGTTGCGAAGCGGAATTTAGAGTGCGTGTACCCTTGGAAAAATGCGCAAAAACGTGTGCTTTAGGGGTAACTACAATATGTAATGATATGGCTGATATTTTGACAAAGGATATTTTGATTGAGTGAACAAACTATCTCTGCAATTTTTTTTTAAGATATTTGACAAAAAAGGCGCGTAGACCCTATAGTCTCTCTGTTTTGTTTAGGGTTAATGATAAAATATTATTAGAGGACATTGTAAAAAAGTTGTGCAGGATAACTTTTATGCAATGCCAAAACTAAAGGAGTGTGTATGGACGGGACAGTGTCTGTGGGCTCTGTTGAAAAAAGCCCTGTGCCCGGACGTATGGACTTTGTCCAAGCTGTGTCGGGTGTTTTGTTGGCATTATTTACCTTAATGCACCTAGTTTTTGTAAGCACAGTGCTTATTAGTCCAAGCCTTATGAACGGCCTTGGCTGGGTGCTTGAAGAACTGTATTTAGCTCAAGTGGGTGGACCGCTAATTCTTTTACTCATGGTGCTGCACTTTGTTATTGCAGCGCGCAAAATGCCCTTTCAAGTGGGCTCATTACCAGTATTTATACGCCACGCAAAGGAAATGCGTCACTGTGATACAAGCCTTTGGCTTGCACAAGTGGCAACAGCCATTGTGGTTCTTGTGATGGTAAGCATCCATGTGTATGTTATTTTGGATTCACTACCCATCACTGCTGAAACTTCAGCCATGCGTGAGCAAAATGGTTGGACTCCCTTCTATTTGTTGTTGCTTATTTGCGTGGGAGTGCATCTTGGTATTGGTCTTTTCCGTGTGGGTGTAAAATATGGTTATATCACTGAGGCTACACGCGCCCTTTGGACGCGGCGTACATGGTGTCTTATTGGTGCCTATATTGCCCTTGGTATTTTGACCATTGTTCGTTTCCACTACATAAGCGTTGCATAACCCACAAGGAGAGCACATGCGTACTTTTTACACAGATCTTTTGTGCATGGGAGCTGGCCTTGCCGGGGAGCGTGTGGCAGTTGAGGCTGCACAGGCTGGCTTTGATGTTATTTGTTTATCATTGGTGCCCCCTAAGCGCTCGCATTCATCCGCAGCTATGGGTGGTATGCAAGCAGCCCTTGGAAACTCAGCCATGAGCCAAGGGGATTCTCCTGATGTGCACTTTGCTGATACAGTTAAGGGCTCAGATTGGGGTTGTGACCAAGAGGTAGCACGCCTTTTTGCCAACACAGCGCCCATTGCCATGCGTGAAATGGCTTGGATGGGTGTACCGTGGAGCCGTGTTGTGCCAGGTGTACACACCTACTTTAAAGGCGGCAAACCTTTTGAAGCCGAAGAGCTCGAAGAAAAACGCGGCCTTATCCATTCTCGTGCTTTTGGTGGTACGGCTAAGTGGCGTACCTGTTATACCTCTGACGGCACAGGCCACTCAGTTCTTTTCACCCTAGATAACCGCCTTTTGCAACTTGGTGTGCAAGTGCATGACCGTATGCAAGCTGAGGCTTTAATCCATGATGGTGACACTTGCACAGGTTGTATTTGTCGCTGCTTACGTACTGGTGAGCTTGTGGCGTATCGTGCAAAGGTGACCTTAATTGCCACCGGTGGTTATGGGCGTATTTTCCCGGCAACTACCAATGCTGTTATTTGTGATGGCGGTGGTCAAATTACTGCCCTAGATACCAATTGTGTGCCTCTTGGCAATATGGAAGCCATACAATTTCACCCCACAGGCACAGTACCCACAGATATTTTGGTAACTGAAGGGTGTCGTGGTGATGGTGGTACGCTTTTGGATGTTAATGGCTATCGCTTTATGCCCGATTATGAACCAGAAAAGGCCGAGCTTGCTTCTCGTGACGTTGTTTCGCGCCGCATGACAGAACATATGCGCAAAGGCCTTGGCGTGCAAAGCCCCTATGGTGAGCACTTGTGGCTTGACATTCGTCATCTTGGTGCAAAACACATTACGACTAACTTGCGTGAAGTGTATGATATTTCAACTAAATTCCTTGGTGTTAATCCCATTACGCAGCTTATTCCCGTGCGTCCCACGCAGCATTACAGTATGGGAGGGGTACGCACCAATAGAGATGGTGCCGCCTATGGTCTTAAAGGACTCTTTTCTGCCGGTGAAGCAGCGTGTTGGGATATGCACGGCTTTAACCGTCTTGGTGGAAACTCCTTGGCTGAAACCGTTGTGGCCGGTCGTATTGTGGGCAAAAAAGTTGTGGAATATTTACAAGGTTATGAAACTAACTTTGGAACTAAAGCCCAAGCTGATGCCTATGCAGGGGTTGCTGAACGCATAGATAATATGCTCTATGCCCGCAAAGGCAAAGAAGATTGCTATAAATTGCGTGCTGCACTGCATAAGACTATGATGGAAAATGTAGGTATTTTCCGTAATGGAACTGACTTGCAAAAAGCGGTGGATGAATTGCAAGAATTACTTGTACGTTCTGAAAATATCGCTTTGCAAGGTCGTGGTCAGGGCTTTAACCCTGAACTTTCCATGGCATTGCGCATTCGTGGCATGATTAAACTTGGTCTTTGTTCTGCTTATGGCGCTTTAATGCGTACTGAAAGTCGCGGTGCTCATGCTCGTGAAGACTATACTGAGCGCAATGACGAAAAGTGGCTTAATCGTACCCTTGCCACCTGGAAAGAAGGGGCAACCTTGCCTACCCTTACCTATGAAGATGCTACCCCTTGGTATGAAATACCGCCCGGCGATCGTGGCTATGGTGGTGGTAAGATTATTAATGCTGAAATTCCTGCCGAAAAAATTCGTCCTTTGGGCGGGGCTTAAAATTTAAAGCCGGGAGAATATTATGGGACGTAAATTGCATATTGAGATTTTGCGCTATAATCCTTTGGATCCCCAAAGTACACCGCGCATGCAATCATTTTATCTTGAAGAACATTTAAGCATGACGCTTTTTGTAGCGCTTATGCAGCTTCGTGAAACCCAAGATGCTACACTACAATTTGACTTTTGCTGTCGTGCAGGTATTTGTGGCTCTTGTGGTATGGTCATCAACGGTAGGCCAGGTCTTGCGTGTAGCACGCAAACCAAGGACTTGCCAGAACATATAGTGCTGCAACCATTACCAATATTTAAACTTATTGGTGACCTTTCTGTAGATACGGGTACATGGTTTAGAAATGTAGGCACAAGGCTTAAGACGTGGATTCACAGCCAAAAATCATTTGATGAAAACGCTGTAGAAGAGCCCATGGATAATGCCTTAGCCAATCATATTTTTGAACTTGATCGTTGCATAGAATGTGGTTGCTGCGTAGCAGCTTGCGGCACAGCTCGCATGCGCGAAGACTTCCTTGGCGCCACAAGCATCAACCGTATGGCTCGTTTTTATGTAGATCCTCGTGATAATCGTTCTGAGCGTGAGTTTTATGAACTTATTGGAAATGATCAAGGGGTCTTTGGTTGCATGGGGCTTTTAGCATGTAATGATGTGTGCCCTAAGGGTTTGCCTTTGCAAGATCAACTTGGAATCATGCGTCGTATGCTTGTTATGGAATCGGTTAAGGGCATAGTGCCTGAAGGATTGCGCAACCTTATGTCGCGCAATTGTAATTGTCATTCAAAGTAATGGATAAAAAACCGTGGGTTGCGACATTATTTTGCATACATAATATTTATTCATATGTCGCGACCCTTGGCTTTTATGCAAGAGGAACACACAATGGCTTTATACACTAAAGAAGAAGCATTGGAATACCATGCTCAACCACGTCCTGGTAAGGTTGAAGTATTACCCACCAAACCTTGCGCCAGCCAAAAAGATTTAACCTTAGCATATTCTCCGGGAGTTGCCGAAGCGTGCATGGCTATTCATGCTGACGAATCCTTGGTTGATGTATATACCGGACGCGCTAACCTTGTAGCTGTTGTTTCCAATGGTACTGCAGTGCTAGGCCTTGGCAATATTGGCCCTAAGGCTGCCAAACCTGTTATGGAAGGTAAGGGCATTTTATTTAAGAACTTTGCTGATATTGATGTATATGATATAAATCTTGCTGAAAATGATCCGCGTAAACTTTGTGATATTGTAAAGGCTTTAGAGCCCACCTTTGGGGGGATAAATCTTGAAGATATCAAAGCTCCTGAGTGCTTTTATATTGAAGAAACATTACGCAAAGAAATGAATATTCCTGTGTTCCATGACGATCAACATGGCACAGCTGTTATTTCTGCTGCTGGCCTTATTAACGCTTGTGAAATAACTAATAGAGCATTGAATGATTGCAAAGTTGTTATTTCCGGTGCAGGTGCAGCTGCCATTGCTTCTGCCAATCTGTATATAGAGATGGGTATTAAGCGTGAAAATGTGTATATGTTTGACTCTCGTGGCTTGATTCATAAGGGACGCACAGACCTTAATGAATATAAGGCTGCCTATGCTCAAAATGAAAATTGCACCCTTGAAGAAGCCCTTAGCGGCGCAGATGTATTCCTAGGCCTTTCTGCCAAGGATCTTTTGAGCAAGGATATGGTTAAGAGCATGGCTAAAAGCCCCATATTATTTGCTTGCGCTAATCCAGACCCAGAAATATCCTATCCTGATGCTAAGGATGCTGTGCCTGATTGCATTATGGCCACTGGACGCTCTGACTATCCAAACCAAGTGAATAATGTTTCTGGCTTCCCCTTCTTGTTCCGTGGAGCCCTTGACGTTGGTGCATCACAAATTAATGAAGAAATGAAAATTGCTGCAGCCAAGGCCTTAGCAGCCCTTGCTAAAGAGCCCGTACCACAATCAGTTATTGATGCCTATGGCGGCGCTCCTTTAACCTTTGGTATTGATTATATAATACCTAAACCTCTTGACCCACGTATCATTGAATGGGAAACGCCAGCTGTTGCGCAAGCTGCCATGGATTCTGGCATTGCCACTCGTCCTATTAAAGATATGGATGCCTATCGCAAAAGCCTTCTTGATCGTGTAAATGCTTGCCGTGCGCGTGCTGAAGCATTGAGCAAAAGCTACGCATAAAAACTAGTCGACATTGAAAGACAAAAACTGGCTGAATAATAATTTTTTTAGCTAGAATACTATATAAACATCACCAGAAACAAGAGCATGAATTGCGCATTTCTGGTGATGTTTTTCATACAAAGAGGCTGTTTTTCCCCAAAAAGGGATTTGAAGCTGACGTGCCTTTCTTAACGACAAGACTCCTGCACAATTCATTGTGCGGAATCTTACGGAGCGTTGACAACAGTCAATGCGACCGATAAATCAAGAGTAGGCGCAATTTACT
>CAYJOQ010000061.1:13304-13817 GCA_964371825.1 uncultured Desulfovibrionaceae bacterium | reverse complement strand
ATACACTAACCTTTGCATAAACAACCTTTGCAAAAAACCTCTGGAGCGTGCCTTTCCGCTTGGCAGCTTTGCTGACAATAGCGGCTCAAACGCCACAAAGTGGGGTTTGTCATCAGTCTGAAATACGCGCAAACACGTTTTTCAGATGCAACTAATCACACAAAACAATATATAAAAAATTGCAGACCTTTTGTTTTATAAATATACCCAAGGAATACACCATGGAAACCACTCCCCCCACCCAACACAAAAGCGCCACAATTACCGTGCTTTTACAACCCGAAGAAAAACACCTCACCATACCTCGCCCAAAAACAGCACGGCAACTACTTGAAAAACTAGGTTTACGTGAAGAAACAGCCCTCGTTGCCAGAAACGGTGAACTCTTAACACCAGATAGGCGTATCTATGGGGGGGATGAGGTGCTTGTGCGTACAGTCACTTCCTCGGGCTAGAGCGTTGAAAAATGATAATCTGCGTCGTCAGGCTTGTTTTTTACTACAGTCGAGTACC
>CAYJOQ010000061.1:0-13204 GCA_964371825.1 uncultured Desulfovibrionaceae bacterium | reverse complement strand
CGCATCTTAGCATTTTTGAACGCTCTAGCAATTTGGTTGAAAAATGATAATCTGCGTCGTCAGGCTTGTTTTTTACTACAGTCGAGTACCATAAGAGTACACTTCTTACGTAAAAACCTGCGCCTTCCTCGCATCTTAGCATTTTTGAACGCTCTAGCAATTTGGTTGAAAAATGATAATCTGCATCGTCAGGCTTGTTTTTTACCACAGTAACTGATGTTGCTATTATACACGTCCCAGTCCAATGTTTTGTACACTGGATTTAATTTATACAGTACTTGCAGGAGTATGTATGCAAAATCATATTGTTTTTGATACTAAGGCTTTAGAATTGCATCTTTTAGATCAACGTTGTTTACCTTTAAAAGAAGAAACCTTTGTCTGCACCAATACCGCTGAAATTATAGAAGCCTTGCAGGTTATGGTTGTGCGCGGAGCACCAGCCATTGGCGTTACTGCGGCATTTGGCTGTGTCATTGCTCTTAAAGAAGCCCTAGCCAAGGAACAAGCCTCAGGTACCAAATGGCAAACAACTCTTGAAACATTTCTTATGGCGCTTGTAGAGGCTCGGCCCACAGCGGTGAACTTGGCATGGGCTGTGCAGAGTATGCAAAGCTACTGGGAACCGTCCATGACAGCAGTCGAGCTACAAAAAATGTGGCTTGAGGCAGCCCTTCGTATGCAAGCTGAGGATATAGCATGCAATGAGCGCATGGGAGCTTTTGGTGCTGCGTGCATTGCTGATGGCAGTACGGTGATGACACATTGTAATGCAGGAGCCTTGGCAACGGCTGGGTATGGTACCGCCCTGGGTGTTATTCGTGCAGCTGTGAAAGAAGGTAAAAAAATCAAAGTTATAGCCAATGAAACACGTCCCTTTTTACAAGGCTCACGCCTCACTGCATATGAGTTGGCCAAAGAGGGTATAGACGTGAGTGTTGCTTGTGATAATGCGTGTGCCTTGCTTATGCAACGTGGCCTTGTGCATTGTGTGGTGGTGGGGGCTGACCGTATTGCAGTCAATGGTGATGTGGCTAATAAAATAGGTACTTATGGAGTAGCGTTGCTTGCCAAAGAGCATAATATACCTTTTTATGTGGCTGCTCCCTTATCAACTATTGATAGAGAATGCAAAGACGGGGCGCATATTCCTCTTGAAATTCGACCGTCTACAGAGGTTACTCATATGGGCGATTGTCAAATTGTTCCGCATGCTGTGCCTGTGTATAATTTTGTTTTTGACGTAACAAGAGCAGATCTTATTAATGGAATCATTACCGAAGAAGGCATTTTACGCGCGCCCTATACGCAAAGTATAGCCGAAGCCTTTGTGAGAAAAACTCAAGCGGAGAAATAGTTTTTCGTGCGTAAATATGTGCATATTTGGGCGCTTGACAATGAAACAAGCGATGAATCTTGTTTGCAGAAAAACAAGGCTTTTTTAGCGTGGGAGAAATTGCAAAACACGGAACATTGCCCCCTGTTTTTATGGAATGGGCAACAGCATATACCGTCAACGCCTACTGTTACAGTTATAGATATTCCTGCATGGTGTGAAGAACATATGCATATTTTGCGTAATGATCTAGTGTCGCTTGTGTATGACCTTGGGCTGGCTTCACATAAGGGTACATCTGTATATGCGCATGTAGAAGATACTAAGGGACAGTCTTTTTACTGGTATACACTTCTTTTTGAAAAGCATCCCAAAATGTTTCCACATCTTTATGAACTGTGTAAATTGCGCGCCTTAGAAGTATTTTTGCAGCAGCAAACTGATTATGATACAATTTGTCTACATGCTGGCGATAAAAAACTTGCCAAGGCTTTACAACAATTTGCAACTTCTCAAGGTAGAGCTTTTCAGCATATACGCTATGCCCGTAGACCTAAGTTTACGCGCAATATGTACAACAAAATATATGCAGCCTTCCCTGTATGGTGTATTGGCTTTGCTCGTTTTGTCCATTGGCTTTGGACTGTAAAAAGACTCTTGCCCAAGGTGCCAAACCACATATACAAAAAGAAAAGCCCTCATACCGTTACTATGGTTTCATATGCACCGCCCATATCGTGCGATGCTCAAGGTTATGTACATTCAACATATTGGCAAGATTTACACATTCTTTTACGTGAACAACAAAAGCAAAATAAAGTACACATCAACTGGCTTTTCATACGTATGCACAGAAGTGATGTTTCTTTGCAAAGTTGCCTTAGTGTGCGCAAGCATATGCATACCCATGCGCAAAGTATGTATTTTGCAGAGGAATTACTATCATACACTGACATATGTATGATCTTTATGCGTTATCTTTACCTTGGAATACGTAGTTTATGCTTAGAAAAAACGCTAAAAACATATGCTCGTATGCCCATGGAGGGTAACCCTCATGCCATTACAGAAAATATGAATTATTGGCCATACTTACAATGTGTTTGGCGCGAGAGTATGCTTGGTTGGCGTGGCCTTGAAAGGCATATATTGCAAAAAGCTTTGGAAAAATATGTACACCATGTAGGAAGGCAAGAGTGGACGCTTTTTCCTTTAGAAAATTGCCCTTGGGAACGTATGCTTATTTGGGCACTACGTAAGGCACAAGCCGGCCCTGTATACGGAGCGCAACATTCATGTGTGCGGCCCACAGATTTTCGATATTTTGAAGACCCAAGATTTTATGCACTGGCAGCAGCACAACAACTGTTGCCTCATGGCATTCTTGTCAACGGTGCTGCTGCGTATGATATTTTTACTTTTGCAAAGATTCCGGAGCAACTCTTGTTTGCGGTAGAAGCCCTACGGTATCAATATCTTGCGCATATTCCTTATTTACCACAAAGTACAAAATATACACATCTTGTCTTAATCGGATCTTTTTTTCCTGATGAAGTGCGTGCGCAGCTACGCGTATTACAAAAATGGCGTACCATGGAATCTGAGGCGGCAACGTGGCATATTGCCGTGAAGGAGCATCCTTGTTTACCATTGGCGCCTTTGCTCAAAGAATTTTCTTTGCAAAATACAGTACATGTGCTTAATCAGTCTATGCCTCAATTTTTTGCCTCTATAGAGCAGCGAGCACGTGAGGGGGAAGGAACTGTTTTTTGGTGTGCGAACTCTACCACCGTGATTTTGGAGTTGGCCCATGCAGGGGCAGCCATTTGTGTACAGGGCGCGGAAAATGATTTTAACCTTTGTCCTTTAGACAAAACATCTTCGCATTGTATAGAAAATACAGTGCCTACCATCTATACAGCGCAACAGTTACAAGAATTCTTATGGGCTCCAAGGAGAGTGAGTGGTAAATATGCTCCTTTTTATATTGATGCACAGTTACCTCGTTGGAAAGCTTTGCAAGATATAGGCGCCATAGTATCCTAGTATACTAGGTGCTTAGCAACACATTAAACTGCCAAAAAGTCGCATTACATGCTTTGTTTTCGGCAATTTTTCTATGACCTCTTAAGATGTTAATGCCTGTAGTTATAATAGTCTGTATAGTTTTTCAGTGTTGATAATGTACTAGATACTTAGCAACACATTTCCATGTGTTACTAAGAAAGGCACGTTGTCATCAAATGCCGCTTTGCGGCCGCCAGAAGCAAGTTCTGGCTCATTTTATGGCACGCAAAATTTTTCTTACAGAAAAATTTGCTAGTCAACACGTGAAAAACAAGTGCAATAGTGTCGATAAACTGCCAAAAAGTCGCATTACATGCTTTGTTTTCGGCAATTTTTCTATGACCTCTTAAGATGTTAATGCCTGTAGTTATAATAGTCTGTATAGTTTTTCAGTGTTGACTAGTATAACTCTCCTAGGGGCTATTCTTTTGTACATTGAGTCAAAATTTGTCTCTAGCCTATACGGTTTCTTTTGTGTATGCTCCCTCTCGGCATAAGGCTCTGCATAAGTACTGTGCAAAGGTGTGCGCATTCATGCTGTGAGTCTTAATGAAGAAGATATAATTAACATTTAGCATATTTTGAAGGTTATATGGCGCTTGTTACATATCCGGGGCCTGGGTGCATAGTTGAGTATATGGAAGCAAATATTTTGCAAATAGCCCTTGTCCTCGAAGAGCAGGGGGGTAAGTTGCGTCTTTTACTCCCCAATAGACGCGAAACAAAACTTGGTGCCAATAGGCTTTTGCCGTGGTCAGGGCCTGTTGTGACAGATATGTCCAGTAGAGATTTTCTTATTAATGCCCTTGTGACACATAAAGAAAAACGTAAGCAATTAGCAGAACCTATTGATGCCCTTGAGCTTTGGGAGCTTTCACAAGGTGAGATGGAAAAAGCCACAGCTCAGTGGTTTGCTGAGCTTTTCATAGAAAATCCTTCTGTGGATCATATTGCGGCATATGGACATGTGTTACAAGAATGTAAGAGCCATTTTAAGTTTCAACCACCGCATTTTGAAATTTTTTCTGCCCAAACCGTAGATGCTCGTTTACTTGAGCAGGAAAATGCGCGCCAGCGAGAAGCGCTTATTTCTGGAGGCGCGGCTTTTTTTCGTATCCTATGGGATGTGCATTGTAAAAAACGTACGCTTCCTCTATCAAATAGTACCGAATGGCCTCAAGAGCATGTGGCTGAACTTTTGGAAAAATTATTATTGCAGCGTATTGCAGACCCTGAATGTGTAGAAGAAGATTCTCTTTGGCGCATGCTTATTAAGGGTTTGCCTGCGGTACAACATATTCCATTGCAATTGGCCATGGCATGGGGCATTGTGCCTCCCCACCATAATTTTTGGCTCGATAGGGCTGACTATGCTCCCGGTGATGCGTGGAGTAAGGCCCACACCTCAAGCATTGATGCCATAATCCATAAGGTAGATGCAGGAACTCTTACCCTTGATATGCCCTTTATCAGCATTGATAGCAGCACAACAAAAGATATTGATGATGCCTTTTATGTGCAAGAATTAGCTAATGGTGAATGGCGCTTGCATTTAGCTCTTGCATGCCCAGCCTTGCTATGGTCTTTTGATTTTTCTGCTAAAGACTCACTAGATAAAGCTGTGTTGCGCAGGGCTACCAGTGTATACTTACCGGAAACAACGCATCATATGCTACCGGAAGTATTGGGCATAGATAAGCTCTCATTATGGGCGCAAAGGGTGCGTCCGTCTTTATGTGTTGTCTGCCATGTGGATAAGGATGGTGCTATACTCTCGTGTGAACCCCATGTGCAATGGGTACGCCTTGCAGCAAATTTAACGTATGAAGATTGTGAAGCGGTGCTTGACAATACAGCCACTGAAAAAAATATGGCTATGCCCTATGCAGAACAATTGCGCTGGGGTGAAAAGCTTTCTGTGTTGCGTCAGCAAGCGCGAATTGCCGCCGGGGCTGTGATAATGGATAGGCCTGATACCAAGATATTGTTACAAGGGGAAGGGCATGAGGTTAAAGTCAGCATTGAAGATGCCCCTGTTACCCCAAGGGCTCAGCTTCTTGTTTCAGAAATGATGATTTTGGCAAGCACAGCCATAGCTACATGGGCACAAGAGCGAGACATTGCATTACTATATCGTACCCAAGATGTGGCTGTGCCACGCGAATATGCCGGTGTGTGGACAGAACCACACCAAATAGCGCGCATTATTAAAGCTCTTATTCCTTCAAGCCTTGAACTACAGCCGCGTAACCATGCTGGTCTTGGCGTGAGTGCGTATTCGCCCATAACATCTCCTTTGCGCCGCTATCCTGACCTTTTAAACGAGGCGCAAATTATACATTTTCTTGAACACGGTACACCGCGTTTCACAAAAGAAAATTTAGAGCATATGTTGCTTTCTTTACAAATGCGCCTAGATGCGGCTGGACAAATTCAGCGTTTTAGGCCACGGTATTGGCGTCTTTTATATATGCGTCAACAAGGCGATAAAAAGTTTTTTGACGCTATAGTTACGGAAGAAAATGACGCCTTTGCCACGGTAAATTTGCCGCATGAGCAATTGATTGTGCGCGGGAAACGACACTTTTTTGGTGAACGAGCTTGTCCGGGACAAGCGGTGCAAGTACGCATTGGTAAGGTTAATCCTTTGTATAATGAGATAGCCCTGCTAGAAGTTATTGAAATGTGAGGTTGTTATGGAATTGGTTGGAATTTTTGTAAGCTATATTATTGGCTCCATTCCCTTTGGTTTGATTTTTGCTTTAAGATTGTGCGACATAGACCCACGCACTGCTGGTTCATGCAATGTAGGTTCTACCAATGTAGCACGCCTATGTGGCAAAAAATATGGCTTATATACACTCATTGCAGATATACTTAAAGGTTGGCTACCTGTATATGTTGCCATGGCTGCTTCTGACAGTGCCTTGGTCGTGACCTTTGTGGCAATTGCTACTATTTTGGGGCATGTATTTTCGGTATTTCTCTGCTTTAAAGGCGGCAAAGCTGTAGCTACAAGTATAGGTGTTTTTGCGGCTGCTGCGTGTACCCCCTTACTGTTGGCAGTGTTGCTTTGTCTTGCTGTTATATTTTATTTTGGCTTTGTATCCCTAGGTTCTTTGGCTCTTGTGGGCTCCTTGCCTATATTCTTGTTCCTTACGGGAAATTTTGCCTATATTCCCTTGGCCCTTGTGGTTATGGCATTAGTTTTTTGGTCGCACAGAGAAAATGTACAACGTCTTATTTGCGGCGAAGAAAAATCTTGGAAGAAGAATGAGTATAAGGAGTAATATATGGAAATGCCAACAGCGCACGATTTCCCAACCTATAGGGGAAATTTAGAATATGTATGTTTAGGTTGTGATGCACGATATGCTAGCGACAGTTTGGTATATGCATGCCCGCAATGTGGTGGTGTATTTCTTTTAGAAGATACTACCTTTGCCACGCTTAAAGAAAAAAGTGGTGCTGAATGGCGTGCCATTTTTGATGCGCGAGCTGCTACACGCCAAACATCTTTGCGGGGTATATTCCGCTATTATGAACTTATGGCTCCGGTTATGGATGCTGAAGATATTGTATATCTTGGCGAAGGCATAACCCCTATTGTAGAAGCCTCTGCGACTTTACAAAAACGCACTGGTCTTAACTTTGCGTATAAGAATGATGGGCAAAACCCCAGTGCATCCTTTAAGGATAGAGGAATGGCGTGTGCTTTTAGCTATCTTAAAGCCCTTGCACGTAAAAATGCCTGGGATGAAGTGCTTACGGTATGCGCTTCAACGGGTGATACTTCTGCGGCTGCAGCGCAATATGCAGCCTATGTAGGTGCCCCCCTAAAGTCTGTGGTGCTGTTACCTGAAGGCAAAGTAACTGCGCAGCAACTTTCGCAACCTCTTGGCAGTGGTGCCACTGTGCTTGAAATGCCAGGTGTTTTTGACGATTGTATGAAGGTTGTGGAATTATTAGCAGAAACATGCCGAGTAGCCTTGCTCAACTCAAAAAACAGTTGGCGTATACTTGGTCAAGAGTCCTATGCCTATGAAGTGGCTCAGTGGTATAATTGGGAAGTGCAAAACTTGAATCTTTTTGTACCCATTGGTAATGCCGGTAACATTACGGCTATTATGTCTGGATTTTTAAAGATGCATAAGCTTGGTATTATTACTGCCTTACCAAGAATTTTTGGCGTACAGTCACACCACGCTGACCCAGTATATAGATATTATGCTGCAGATCCAAAAGAACGGGTATGGCAACCTGTAAGTGTAACTCCAAGTGTTGCTCAAGCAGCCATGATTGGAAATCCTGTTTCCTTCCCTCGTGTACAGCGCTTAGTAGATGCCTATATTGCTGTGGCAGGCGAGCAAGCCTTTACGGTATTGCAAGTGACTGAGCAACAAATTATGGATTCCATGCTTCTTGCCAATAGTCATGGGCACATTGCTTGTACTCAAGGTGGTGAGTGTTTAGCTGGTCTTATTCATGCTCGGGAATTAGGGCTTGTAAAGCCCCATGAGCATTCTGTGCTTGATGCAACTGCACACAGTTTGAAGTTTGCTGACTTTCAGAATATGTACTTTACTGATTCTTTTGATGCAGAATATGGTGTAAAACCCCATGAAGAGTTGACTAATGCGCCTCTTTCTTTGTTGCCTGCCAGCGAAAAAGAAGGCCTTGATAGTAAGGCCTATACGGCAAAAGTGGCAGACATTATTGTCAACACCCTTGGTTTGCAAAAAATATAAGGTGTCAACACTCATCGAAAATCAAGAATAAGGCAAGCAATGCTAGTCTCAGACTGATGACAAACCCCACTTTGTGGCGTTTGTGCCGCTATTGGCAGCAAAGCTGCCAAGCGGAAAGGCACGAAAATCAGTCGTTTAACGGCGCAAATAAATTGCGCCTACTCTTGATTTATCGGTCGTGTTGACTTTGTCAACACTCTAAACGGCAGAACCAGAAGGTTCTGCCGTTTTTGGTGAGTATGTTTCAAAGCAGAGGGCTATTTGCTCCCTTCTTCATATTCTTGAAACGCAAGGCGACGTATGCGCACTTGACGTAATTCTTTACGTGTCAGGAGTACAAGCTTTTTTTGGCGCAATTCATGAATATCTTGCGCATAAAATACACCGGCTGCTGGATCTTCTGCGGCAAGCAAGGTGCGTAGTGCTGCGTCATTTTCATCCAAAAGCGTATTAATTATTTGTATCTCCGTCTCCAGCTCCGTCTTGGTCTGCGGCAATAATGCGTCGTCTGACAGGTTTTTCATGCTGCGGCTCCGTAACAGGTTTTTTTTGGTGAGGGCAGGGCAAGGCATTATACATATTCCAGAATTTTGGGTAAAGATCGGTCATAATGCCGGGGTTAGCCAATTTTAAGTTTTTATGCTCAAAGGCGCACAATGCATACGCCATAGCCCACGCAGGGGAAGGAGCAGTCCAAACAGTGCTATCATCTTGTGGTCCCATGGGGGCAGAAACAGCAGAGGTTTCAGAGCTGTTTGCTTCGTGAAAATCTTGCTGAGGTGCCATTGGTTTTTCCATTGATGCCTTGGGATGTAATCCAGAATACTTGGTAGGCGATGTTTCAGCAATGGAAGAACTTTGAAATGCTGCCACTTGTTCTTGTACGCTCTTACTTGGATTTTTCATGGCATGGTGCAAAACAAAACCGTTGATTGGCGCATTGTCATTTTCTTGTATGCTTTGTTGAAGAGTCATTTTTGGAGTCGATTCAGTTAGTTCTTCTTGCGCAGCAGAGGTAATAGGTTCTTCGTTAACTTCAACGGCGATAAGCTCTTCTTGAACTGTAGGTGTTATAGCATCGCTTTCGGCTAAAGCTTCTGTGTTGCGAACTCTAGGTGCGTAGCGGTCAAATTTGGGTGCAGGGCACAGAATGCCGTCATCACCGGCCATGAGACTAAAGTGAGAGAGGAAAAGTTCTACTTCTTCCATGGCAGTATCGGTGCTCAATGCTGGCATGGGTGTTTTTTTGCCACGTAATGCCGAAAGTAGAGCCATAGCCATAGCCAATGGTGCAAAGCGTGCGTCAAGTTGTGAAACATCAAGTTTTTCGGCTATAGTTTCAGAATCAATGTCTTGTGTTTCTCCTTGGGCGTGCTCTTGAGCACTCACAGTGATAGCATGTTCTTCTCTGTGTACATTCACACCACAAGCGGTATAAAATGCTTCAAGGGCCTGAGCTTCTGGGCAAGCAGGCCAAAGGCCGTTAAGGCGCACCTTGCCTTGCACAGCAATGGGGAGTGCAAGTATGTAGGCTGCAAGACTTAAATCCATACCAAGGTCAGGTTCCTTAGGTGTTTCGATGGGACTTGGAATGCAACGCAAAATATATCCATGTTGCTGTATTTTTGCACCACATGGCAAAAGCACACTTAATGCTTCTTCTATAATAGCAGAAGCATGACTGTGTGTGCTCAGGTCAAATGTAATGGGGGCATCATAAAAAGGAGCAGCCATAAGAAGGGCAAGCACTGCGTCACGATCTATATCCGCAGGAATTGTAACAGAGTCAGGTAACACACCTGAACATTCAATGCGTACGGGAAGGCCGGTACTATTTGGTAAAGCATTACTTAAACGGGCGCCAAGTTGAGGTAAAAAACGGCGCAATGATGAAAAATTAGAACTCTTAAGGTGCGTTTCGCCAAGAAATTTAGCCTTAGTGGGTTTGCCAATGTAATGGGCAAGCAAAAGATAAAAATTAAGTGCATTATCGCCCACATGAATGACCTTATCGGGTAAGGACAAACCACCACCTTGACGCGCGCGCAAGGTTCCATCGTCGTCCCAAGCAAGGGAAGTGGCACATTGATTAAACATTTTAATGCATTCAATGGTCGCATCACCTAATAGGCTTGGATATATGCGTAAAGCAGAGCCAGAAGCAGCGGCAAGGGCTAAATATAAACGGCTACGGCGACAAGAAACAGGCGCTGTAAGAAGCACGTCTACAGGAAGCTTTTGCGGAGCAAGGTTGTATGCGAGGCGTTTTTCGGCACCTTCTTCTGGTTTTGAGGAAAACTCAAGTTCTTGGAGTAAGACAAAAAGCTGATGAATGAGGCGGGGGTCACGGCTCATTTGGGTGGCGTGTTTTTCCCATGAGGCACGTAATTCTTTTTCTTCGCGTGGATCAAGGTAGGCATTTCTTCCCTTCATCTTATCCAAAATATTGCTGCGTCTTGCAAACATTCTGAGTAGATCTTTGTCCATTTGCATAACTGTTTCACGAAGGGGAGGGCGTTTGCCCGGGCGTTTTTCTCTTAGATTGTCCATATGTTTCCTACCATATAATAGGGGGTTGTGGCCTTTGTTGCTTGTAAAGCTTTAAAGCCGTGCTACGTGTTATTACCTAGCGTAGAAAGTTTATTTTTACGCTGTTATTATGTCAAGTTAAAGCTGTATAAACGTTCAGATGACATATACATATACATGTATTTATGGCGCCAATTACATACACAGGAAAATTGTTTGAAGCCTTGACATACAATTTTGTACATTTTGCAAAATAAGACTCCTGCACAATGCATTGCGCAACAGTTTTTAAATAAGGAAAGGCGTAGCGCAACCCTTCTTAGAAATATTTTCATGATTTTGCAATGAAAAAATAACTGTATTTTCATGATTTTGTTTGTTGTTTTACCGTACAATTGAGGCAGTAAATCTGTATAGTGCTGTTGGATTACATGATAAAGGAATAAATTTGTTCAATAATTTTCTAAAAAACGAATAATACTCATCGGTAATTTTTACCAAATTACATGCAAAAATGTATACCAAGGAAGTGCAGTGCAATGTAATTAGTCGATGCTGAAACACGCATTTCCATGCGTGTTTCAGAAAGGCACGAAAATCAATCGTTTAACGGCGCAAATAAATTGCGCCTACTCTTGATTTTTGGTCGCAATGGCTAGCGCCAGTGCTCCAAAAAACTCCGCACAATGAATTGTGCAGGAGTCTTATACATGGACTTATGTATATATAAACGCTTTGGTAATAAGCGCATGCGTAAGAAATTATACGTTTTTTTAAAAAACATAGGGTGAAATGCAAAAAATGGTGTTTTTTTTAGTAAATATTAGTGATGGATATACAAATATTGATAAGTATATCTTCTGGGGCTAGACGTGGCTTGAGAAGTAGTGTATAGAAGTCAAAGCAAAAAAAGAAAATAATGGGCTTTTATAAATTTCCGAACATAGATAATGCTTGTGAAAAAAATGTCAAATTATTTCTTGACGGATGTAAAGTAGCTTGGTAGATTGTTCTTAAAGGCACAAAGTGTTTGATGATGACCTGGGTGGAGTTTGTAAAAGGTTGGAATATCCAGTCTTTTTAGGTTCCGCCGGTGGATTTTCCGCTGGTTTTTTTTAGGATTAAAATTAACACTTAAAGTTGGAGGATACGTATGCCGACTTATGTCGATCCGTCAAAGTGCGACGGCTGTAAGGGTGGCGAAAAGACCGCCTGTATGTATATCTGTCCCAATGACCTCATGATCCTTGATGCTGAGGAAATGAAGGCTTACAACCAAGAACCTGAAGCATGCTGGGAATGTTACTCTTGTGTGAAAATTTGTCCACAAGGTGCCATTACAGCACGTCCTTACGCTGACTTTGCTCCCATGGGTGGTACATGTATCCCCATGCGCTCAGCAGACTCCATTATGTGGACCATTAAATTCCGTAATGGTAATGTGAAGCGTTTCAAATTCCCCATTCGCACAACTCCTGAAGGCTCAATTAAGCCTTTTGAAGGACATCCTGAGCCAACAGATTTGGAAAACGAATTATTGTTTACCGAAACTTCTCTTGTTGAGCCTAAGGAAGCCCTTGGCAAGAAGTTTGAGATTGGCGAGGCTGATAAAGTAGCCGTTGAAATGGAACATGGCCGCTAGGTCGCTGCCACAAAAGTGCGTAAGGAGATACTGATATGCCTATGATTCCTATTAAGGAAAGTGTTAAGGGTGTTGTCATCGCCGAACCTGTGGTAAAAGAACACCAGGTTGACCTACTTATGGTAGGCGGCGGTATGGGTACTTGTGGTACAGCTTTTGAAGCTGTGCGTTGGGCTGATAAATATGCCCCAGATCTTAAAATTTTGCTTGTAGATAAAGCTACGCTAGAGCGTTCAGGCGCTGTTGCACAGGGTCTTTCTGCAATTAATACCTATCTTGGTAAAAACGATGCTGACGACTATGTTCGCATGGTTCGTACAGACCTTATGGGCCTTGTGCGCGAAGACCTTATCTTCGACCTTGGTCGTCACGTAGATGATTCCGTACACCTTTTTGAAGATTGGGGTCTACCTTGTTGGATTAAGGGCGACGATGGTCATAACCTTGATGGTGCTGCTGCTAAAGCTGCAGGCAAGAGCCTTCGTAACGGTGATGACCCTGTACGTTCCGGCCGCTGGCAAATCATGATTAACGGTGAATCATACAAGTGCATAGTAGCTGAAGCTGCTAAAAATGCTCTTGGTGAAGAGCGTATCATGGAGCGTATTTTCATAGTTAAGCTTTTGCTTGATGCTAATACGCCTAACCGTATTGCTGGTGCTGTTGGTTTTAACCTTCGTGACAACGAAGTACACATTTTTAAAGCCAATGCTATTGTTGTAGCTGCTGGTGGTGCCGTTAACGTGTACCGTCCTCGCTCAACTGGTGAAGGCCTTGGCCGTGCTTGGTATCCTGTATGGAACTCTGGTTCTACATACACCATGTGCGCTCAAGTTGGTGCTGAAATGACCATGATGGAAAACCGCTTCGTACCTGCTCGTT